>JASHNV010000129.1 GCA_030041455.1 Spirochaetia bacterium | reverse complement strand
ACGGTCAACTCGGGCACCGGAGCGCTCACCGCGATCTCCGGGTCCCCGTTCTCGACCGGATCGGCAAGTAGTCCTACCGGAGTCTTGATCCTGCCGTAGGATCGCTCCCCGGAGAGCGGAAATCGCCTGGCGATCGGCGTCCGACCGGCAGCGAGGCACGCGGTCGCCGGAAGCCGTTGGTGAGCGCGGAGAAACCTCGTCGCCCGGCTTGATCCACGGCGTGCGACGGGAGGCCGTCCCGCTGCCGCCTCGCGTGTTCGAGGACGCTCCCAGGCTCAAAGATTCGACGATACGATCCGGAGGCGCGTACCCCGGACCCGTCCGTTTCCAGGATACCGGCGCCCAGGGACACCTCGTTCCGGCTGAAAGTTGACGCCTGAGGCTCGAAAGCAGTACATTACCGACAGGATCTTTGGGGCGGGGCGAAAGTCCCCACCGGCGGTGAAAGCCCGCGACTTCCGATCTCCCCTGCGGGGGCTCGGAACTGAACCGGTGCGATTCCGGTGCCGACGGTATAGTCCGGACGGGAAAAGATCGTGTCTCCGACTGCCTGCGCGATGGTCGGGCGGCTGCGCCGCCTGAACGATCCCCTGCCTGATGGAGCTCGAAGCTCGCCGCCGCCCCGGTAGGACGCTATGCGGGAAGACCTGTTCTCCATGGAGCGGGCGGTCGCGCTCGGCAAAATCTCCCTTCGATTCGCGGGAATCAACCCCGCCGTCGGCGCGGTCGTGGTCAGAAACGGCGCCATAGCCGGCGAGGGCTACCACCGGGGACCCGGCACGGCGCACGCGGAGGTCGCCGCGATATCGGCCGCGCTCGGTGGAGTCGAGAAGATCCCCCCGAGGTCGCTCGCCGGCGCCACCCTCTACTCCACCCTCGAGCCCTGCTGCCACGCAGGCGGCGGGAAGCGCACTCCCCCCTGCACCGAGGCGATCATCGCCTCGGGCATCGGGCGGGTCGTGATCGGCTGCCTCGATCCCAATCCCCTCGTCTGCGGGAAGGGGGTGGAGCGCCTCCGCGAGGCGGGGATCCAGGTCGACGTGGGGCTCCTCGCGACGGAGGCCGCAGAGCTCATCAAGGCCTTCGCCGTGTCGGTGCGCGAGAGGCGGCCGTTCATCCGGCTGAAATGGGCGCAGAGCCTCGACGGCCGAATCGCCTGCCGCGGCGGCGCGTCGCGCTGGATCACGAACGAGGAGGCCCGACGGCGCTCGCGCGAGCTCAGGCTCGAGCACGACGCGGTCTTGATCGGCGCGGGCACGCTGCGGACCGACGACCCTCGGCTGACCGTTCGCGACGCCTCGGCGGGGGCAGAGGGGCGCGAGCCCCTGCGCGTGGTGCTCGCGGGACGCGAGCCCCTGAGCCCGACGGCCAGGCTCTTCTCCGCGCCCTTCCGCGCGGGAACCCTCGTCCTCGCCGCCGAGGGAAGCCCGGCGATCGAGTCGTGCAAGCGCGAGGGCATCCCGGCGCGGGAAGTCGAAGCCGACGGGGCGGGGCTTCCGGAGCCCGCGGCCGCCTTTCGCTCGCTCTACGCCGAGGGAATCGGCTCGGTGCTCGTCGAGGGCGGCGCGACCGTCGAGACCCTGCTCCTTCGCAAGGGGCTCTGGGACGCGGTGACGGTCTTCGTCGCGCCGCTCCTCATCGGCGCCGGGATCGAGGCGGTCGGGGAGCTCGGCGTCCGGGATCCGAGCCTCGGCGTCAAGCTCGAGGGGGCGCGCTTCGAGCCGGGATGCGGGTACCTGCGCGTCGACGCCGAACGCGATCCGGCGGGCGCGGCGGCGGAGGAGCGGTCGTGTTTACGGGCTTGATCGAAGAGGTCGGGAGCGTCGCCTCGGTCGCGAAGGGAGCAGGCGGCCTCCGCATCGAGATCCTCTCGCCCTTCCCCTCAGGCGCCCTCGAGGTCGGCTCGTCGGTGTGCGTCGACGGCGTCTGCCTGACGGTGACCGCTCTCGCGCCGCGGCGCTTCACCGTGGAGGCGGTCGGCGACACGCTTGAGAAGACGACGCTGAAGCGCCTCGAGCGCGGGGCGCGCGTCAACCTCGAGCGAGCGCTTTCCGCGTCGGGACGCCTCGACGGCCACCTCGTCATGGGGCACGTGACGGGCACCGCGGGAATCCTTTCGTTCGGACCGGCCTCCGGCGCCGATCCGAGGGAGGCGTGGTTTCTCGTCCTCGGCCTCCACGGAGCGTGGTCGGACCGCGTCGTACCGGAGGGCTCCATCGCGGTCGACGGGATCAGCCTGACGGTGGCCGAGATCGATGCCTTCAGTCCGGGGGCGAAGCGGATGACGGCGCGGATCTCCGTCATACCCCACACGCGCGAGAAGACCGCGCTCGCGGACAAGAAGGCGGGCGATGAGGTCAACGTCGAGCTCGACCTCATCGCCTCCTACGTGCGGGCGGCCGTCAGAGCGGCCGCGACGTCGGGCGTGAGCCGAGAGCAATTGCAATCCTGGGGGTACTGATGAATCACGAGGATATCATGAAGGCGCCGGAGCGGCGCATCGCGCGCGTCGAGCGCGCCGTCGACGAGATTCGCAAGGGCCGGATGGTGGTCGTGACCGACGACGCCCGGCGGGAGCACGAGGGCGACCTCGTGATGGCGGCGGCGCACGTCTCGGCGGACGACGTGAACGTCATGGCGCGCGAGGCTCGCGGCCTCATCTGCTGCCCGATCGACGCGGCGACGGCGGCCCGCCTCGCGCTGCACGAGCAGAGCCAAGGTCACGGACCGGCGCTCCACGGGACCGCCTTCACCGAGAGTCTCGACTGGATCGAGGGCACCACGACCGGCATCTCGGCGGCCGACCGCGCCGCGACGCTTCGCGGCCTCGGCGGGGTCGACAGCCGGCCGGAGGACTTCGCGAGCCCAGGACACGTCTTCCCGATCATCGCCCGGCCGGGAGGAGTCCTCGAGAGGCCCGGACACACCGAGGCCGCGATCGATCTGTGCCGGATGGCGGGCCTCCCGCCCGCCGGCGTCCTCTGCGAGGTGATGAACCCCGACGGCACGATGGCGAGGGAGCGCGAGCTCGACGCGCTCGCCGAGCGGCTCGGCATCGCGGTCGTGAGCGTCGAGGACCTCGTCTTCTACCGCAGGCGATCGGAGCGGCTCGTCGAGCCGCTTTCGAGCGCCGTTCTCCCGACCCGCTGGGGCACCTTCACGATCCACCACTTCGCCTCGCCCTTCGGCGCCACCTCCGAGGGCCCGTTCCTGCTCGGCCGCGGCGTCGCGCTCTCGGAGCCGGGGAGCCCGGAGGTCTCCGCGCCGCTTCTCGTGCGGGTTCACTCCGAGTGCGCGACCGGCGACCTCTTCGGCTCGCTCCGCTGCGACTGTGGGGAGCAGCTCGCCGAGAGCATGCGGCTCATCGGGGGGGAGGCGGAGGGCGCCTGCATCTACCTGCGCCAGGAAGGCCGGGGGATCGGCCTGGACGCGAAGCTCAAGGCCTACGGCCTCCAGGACGGAGGCCTCGACACGGTGGAGGCGAACGTCCATCTCGGCTTCGCGGCGGACCTTCGGGAGTACTGGGAGGCCGCGCAGATCCTCAGGCTCATCGGGCGGACGCGGATCCGGCTCCTCACGAACAACCCCGAGAAGGTCTCGGGTCTCGCCATGTGGGGCATCGAGGTGACCGAGCGGATCCCCTTGCGAATCCCCGCGAATCGCTACAATCAGAAATACCTGCAGACCAAGCGCGACCGTCTCGGTCACGCCGTATAGGAGGGGCGATGGTGCGCATCGAGGGCATGCTGAAGGCGAACGGAAGGAAGATCGCGATCGTCGCGGGGCGCTTCAACGACCTGATCGTCGGCCGTCTCGTCGAGGGGGCGGAGGACTGCTTCCTGCGCCACGGCGGCGGGGAGGAGGGCCTCGCGCTCGTGAGGGTCCCCGGCGCCTACGAGATCCCGCTCGTCGCGGGGAAGCTCGCCTCCTCGCGCGCCTACGACGCGGTGCTCTGCCTCGGGGCCGTCATCAGGGGAGACACCCCCCACTTCGACTACATCGCCGCGGAAGTCTCGAAGGGCATCGCCGCCGAGTCGCTCCGCACCGGCCTGCCGATCGTCTTCGGGGTCCTGACCTGCGACACGATGGAGCAGGCGCTGCAGCGTGCGGGGGTGAAGGGCGGCAACGAGGGATGGGACGCGATGCTCGCCGCCATCGAGATGGCGGACCTCATGCCGCGGCTCGGTTAGCCCGACAGGGCGCGCGCCCTTCTCAGCGCGGGCGCCTTTCGCCTATACTTCGCGCATGGAGGAGCTGTTCGCGTCGGTCCCCGAGAGCCCTCTCGCCGCGCGCATGCGCCCGCGCACCCTCGACGAGTTCATCGGCCAGGAGCACATCGTCGGCGCGGGAAGGCTCCTTCGACGGGTGATCCAGGCCGACCAGCTCTCCTCGCTCCTGTTCTACGGCCCGCCCGGAAGCGGAAAGACGACCCTCGCCCAGGTCATCGCGAACTCCACGAAGAGCCATTTCATCACGATGAACGCGGTCCTGTCGGGGGTGAAGGAGCTCCGCGCGGCGATCGACCAAGCGAAGGAGCAGCACGACCTCTACGGGCGGCGAACCACGCTCTTCGTCGACGAGGTCCACCGGTGGAACAAGGCGCAGCAGGACGCCCTCCTTCCCTGGGTGGAAAACGGCACGGTCATTCTCGTCGGCGCGACGACCGAGAATCCCTTCTTCGAGGTCAATCGGGCCCTCGTGAGCCGAAGCAGGGTCTTCCAGCTGAAAGCGCTCGGCGAGGCCGACCTCCGCCGAGTCGCGCTGGCGGCCCTCGCCGATCCGGAGCGCGGCTACGGAAAGTACCGCGTCACGATCGAGGAGGAGGCGCTCGCCCACCTCGTGAAGATCTCGAACGGCGACGCGCGGAGCCTCCTCAACGCGATCGAGCTCGCCGTCGAGACGACGCCCGACCGCTTCCCTCCCCTTGAGGGCGAGGCGATCGCGATCACCCGCGCGATCGCCGAGGAAAGCATCCAGCGGAAGGTCGTCCTCTACGACAAGGAGGGCGACTACCACTTCGACACCATCAGCGCCTTCATCAAGTCGGTGCGCGGCTCGGATCCCGACGCCGCGCTCTACTGGCTCGCGAGGATGGTCCACGCCGGGGAGGACCCCCACTACCTCCTCCGGCGCATGCTCATCCTCGCGAGCGAGGACGTCGGAATGGCCGACCCCCGTGCGCTTCCCTTCGTCGTCGCGGCGGCCGAGGCCTTCGACCGGGTCGGCCTTCCCGAAGGGCGCTTTCACCTCGCGCAGGCGGCCGTCTACCTCGCGACCGCGGCGAAGTCCAACTCGGCGCTCGGCTTCTTCGACGCCCTCGCGCTCATCGAGTCGGAGGAGCGCGCGGAGGACGTCCCCAACCATCTCCGCGACGCGAGCCGCGACAGCGAGGGCTTCGGCCACGGCGAGGGCTACCTCTACCCGCACGCCTTCCGCGATCACTGGGTCGCGCAGCAGTACCTGCCGCCCGGGCTGCAGGGAAGGATCTTCTACCATCCGCAGGAGATCGGCGAGGAGGCGCGCATCCGCTCGGAGGTCGTGCGGCGGCGCGAGCTTCAGCTCGCCCTCGCGGCCGAGCCCCCGAGCGTCGAGGTGCTGACCTTCGCCGCCCAGGCGAGCGTCGCTTCGCGCTGGATCGAGGATCTCGCCTCCGGCCACGGCGAGGTCCTCGCGAGGATTCGCGATCGGGTATTCGAGCCGCTTGCCGTGATGCGCCACGACCGCCTGCTCGACGCCGACGCGCGCGGCGGCCTCCTCCTTTGGGAGGCGCTCAGGCGGGCGCCCGAAGGCGGCGCGTGGGGAGTCGTGTCGAGCGAGGAGGACGCCGGACTCCTCGAACACCAGATGCGCGAGCTCCCCGAAGCCGAGCGGCCCACGCTCATCCGCGCTCCCGAGCGCTTCTTCGAGCGGCCCGCCCCCTCAGGCGCGCTCGCCGCGCTCGGCCTCGAAGCGGACCTGCGCTTCGAGGCCGTCGTCGGGAGGAACCTCCTCACCCGCTCAAGCGGGCACCGGGACGTCTTCGCCCGCTTCGCGGAGCTCCTCGCCCCGGGCGGCGCGCTCTCCCTCGCCGAGACGGTCCCCTCGATGGGCGGGCGGCTCTCGGGAGTCCTCGACCTCGGAGACGCCCGGCTCGCGACCGCCCTCGAGGCGGCGGAGGAGCGGGCCTACCGGGACGCGCGGAATCCGCTCGTGAATTGGCGCCCCGAGGCGCTCGCCGACGCCGCGGCGGCGGCGGGCTTCCAGGACGTCTCACTCGGCGTGGAGCGCTTCAGCGAGCCTCGGCGCGTCACGGAGCGCGAGATCGCCTCTTGGCTCTCCGCGGAGTCGAGCTACGGACGGGCGCTCCGCGAGGCGCTCTCCGAAGAGGAGCGCTCCCGCCTCAGGGCGCTCCTCGATGCGCTGAAGGGCCGGCAGGTCTCGTGGAGCACGACGGTCGCGTTCCTCTCGTGCCGGAGGGCCTCGTGAGAAATCGGTGAGAAGCGCCCGGGAAGGCTAAGGACGGCTTGACCCTCCCGCCTGTCTTTCCGCATGATGGAGCCTCGACAGATGGCGACGAAGCGAACGGGCGGCGATTTCAGGAACGACGGAGGGAGGCTCCACGCCGGCTCCCGGACGCCTCGACGCCTGAGACAGAGCATGGAGGCCTATGCCTTCGTCGCTCCCGCGTTCCTGCTCATCCTCGCCTTTTCGCTCTTCCCCCTTTTCTTCTCGGGCTACATCAGCCTCTTCCGATGGCGCATCCGGCAGGGGACGTTCGTGGGCCTCGCGAACTACGGAACGGCGTTCGCGACGGTCTTCAACGTCGTGCTCCTCCTCGCCGGTGTCGCCGCGATCTTCCTTGCGCTCCGCCTCGCCGCCTCCTCGGGCGCCCGTCGGGGCAGGCCGCTCCGGCGCGCATTCGGCTGGGCGCTCCTCGCCGCGGGGCTCCTCGCGGGGCTCCTCGCCGCCTCGAGGATCTTCTTTCAGGGCGACCGCGACATGCTCGACTCGCTTCGGGTGACCGTCTGGTACTCGGTCGGCACGGTGCCGGTCCAGCTCGCCCTCGGCCTCCTCCTCGCGGTGCTCCTCGACCGCAAGTTCCGCTTCAGGCAGGCGTACCGGGTGCTGTTCCTCGTCCCCTACATCGTGCCCTCGGTGGCGTCGGCGGCGGTCTTCGAGCGGATCTTCTCCCTGCGCCCGGAGGCGCTCGCGAACCAGCTCCTCCTCCTCGTGCACGCTCGCCCGCTGCAGTGGCTCTACGAGCCCGCGGGGCTCTTCCACCTCCTCTTCGGAATCGGACCGTCTCCCGCGGCGCTCGCGAGCGCGACGGCGCCGACGAGCGCGGGGGGCATGGCGCTCTCCTACCTCGCGACCTGGGAGCAGGGACCGAGCCTCGCGCTCGTCTCGGTCATGCTCTACAATTACTGGGTCTTCGTCGGCTACTACGCACTCATCTTCCTGAACGGCCTCTCCCAGATTCCGCGCCAGATCTACGACGCGGCGGAGGCGGACGGAGCCGGTCGCATGACGATCTTCACGCGGATCACCCTTCCCCTCGTGTCGCCGTCGACCTACTTCCTCGCGCTCGTCGGGGTCATCGGCACGTTCAAGGCCTTCACCCACGTCTACGTGCTGCGAAACACGGCGGCGCAGGGCTCGATCGACCCGATGAGCGTCTACGTCTTCTTCACGTTCTTCCGGAGGTCGCAATTCGGATACGCCGAGGCGCTCTCCATCGTCCTTCTCGCGATCGTTCTCGCCCTTACCGTGCTCCAGCGGAAAGTGGGCGAAGCGCGGGTGTTCTATGGCGATTGAGGCGAGGAAGCCGGCCGCGCGGGCGGCGCTCTACTTCGTCTTGACCCTCGGGGCTTTGGCCGCCGCGCTTCCCTTCCTCTACATGGCGGCGAGCTCCCTGAAGACGCTCGGCGAGACGATCACGAGGGTGAGCGGCGATCCGTTCTCGCCGGAGTTTTGGCCGGCCCGGCCGCAATGGCACAATTTCGTCCAGGTGCTCGTCGAGGAGAACTTCGGCCGCTTCTTCGCGAACAGCCTCGTGATCTCCGGGACGACGGTCCTCGGGGTGCTCGTCGTCTCCTCCCTCGCCGCCTACGCCTTCGCGCGGATGAGCTTCGCGGGGAAGGGGTTCCTCTTCTCGCTTTTCCTCGTGACGCTCATGATCCCGGACACGGTGCTCCTCGTCCCCAATTTTCTCGTCGTCGCACGGCTCGGATGGATCGACCGGCTGCCTGCCCTCTGCGTGCCCTTCATGGGGAACGCCTTTTCCATCTTCCTCCTCCGGCAGTTCTTCACCCAGGTGCCCCAGGCGATCGTCGAGTCGGCGCGCATCGAGGGAGCCAGCCACCTCCAGGTCCTCTCCGGGATCGTCGCGCCGATCTCGATCGGCCCCCTCTTCACCGTGGGCTTCCTCGCGTTCAACGATTCGTGGAACTCCCTTCAGTGGCCGCTCGTCGTCACGCAGACCGACCGCTGGCGGCCGATCGCGGTGGGACTCGCGAAGTACATCTCGGAGGCCGGGCCGCAGACCCAGCTTCGGATGGCCGGCGCGATCATCGCGCTCCTCCCGACGGTGCTCCTGTTCGTCGCCGCGCAGAAGCGGATCACCGAGGCCATCTCGAGCACGGGGCTCAAGGGCTGATGGGGCGAAGGTCGGCGCGGGCGTTTCCCGGGCTCCTCGCGACGCTCGCCTGCCTCGCGCTCCTCTCAGGCTGCGCGCGAGGAAGCCGCGCCGAGACGGCCGTGCCGCTCTCGGCGGTCGATCCGTCGAACCAGACCGTCACCTACTGGTACCAGCACTCAGGCAGCAGGGAGCGCGCCATGGAGGCGCTGATCCGGGAGTTCAACGCGACGAACGCGTGGCACATCACGGTGAAGGGCGAGTACGCCGGCGATTATGCGGACATCTACGACAAGATGGTCACCGCGATCGCCGGGAACTCCATGCCCGACATCGTGGTCGCCTACCAGAACCAGGCGGCGACCTACGAACAGGCGGGGGCGCTCGCCGACTTGGGCCCCTACATGAGCTCGGCCCGCTGGGGCTTCGGCGGGAAGCTCTCCGACTTTTTCCCCGCTTTCATCGACCAGGACGTCTATCCCCAGTTCGGCGGCAAACGGCTCGGCTTCCCGCCGAACCGCTCGATCGAGGTGCTCTACTACAATCGGGACTGGCTGAGGTCGCTCGGCTTGAGCGGGCCTCCGGCGACCTGGAAGGAGTTCTACCGGGATTGCCTGCTCGCCTCACGCGGCGGCAGGCTCGGATACGACATCACGACCGACGCGTCGAACATGTTCGCGCAGGTCATCAGCCGCGGCGGGGCGATCACCGGCCCCGGCGGCTACTCGCTCGCAAGCCCGCAGATGAGGGCGTCGATGCGCTTCATGCAGCGACTCTATCGGGCCGGGGGCGCGGGCAGGATCGGCGAGCAGTTCGGCGACCAGACCGATTTCGGGAATCGCAAGGTGCTCTTTTCGATGGGATCCACCTCGGCGCTCCCGTTCTACGCGCAGGCGGTGAAGGGAAGCGCGGCGCCCTTCGCCTGGAGCGTCGCGGCGATCCCGCACACCACCCCGAAGCCGGTGCTCGACGTCTACGGCGCCTCGCTGAGCGTGACCCGCTCGACGCCCGAGCGGGAGCTCGCGGCGTGGCTCTTCATCCGGTGGCTCGCCGAGCCTAGGCAGCAGGCGGTCTGGACCCGGGTGTCGAACTACTTTCCCGTGCGGATCTCGACCGCCGCGAGCCTCGGGGACTACTTCGCGAAGAACCCGCCTTTCAAGGCCGCCTTCGCGCTCCTCCGGAGCGCCGAGATCAGGACCGAGCCGCCGTTCTCGGGCTACGACGTGGTCCGCGACGCCATGTCCTCGGCCTACGACAGCATCCTCGACGGGGCGGACGTGGACAGGACCCTCGCGGCGCTCGACGCGAGGGCGAAGCGGCTCTACGCCGAGGACGCGGGAGGCGATTAGGAGCTAGGGAAGGAGCACGATCTTCAAGAGGCCGGACTCGCGCTCGCGCAGCCGCCTGAAAGCGCGCTCCCCTTCGCTCAGGGGCATCGTCTCGCTCAGGAGGCTTCCGACGTCGACCGCTCCCCTCGCGATGAGGTCGAGGCACGCCGGGTACTCGCCCTGGGAGCCGCACGAGCCGAAGAGCGAGAGCTCGCGGGTGACCGCCGCCTGGAGCGGCATCTCCGCGCTCGGCGCGAGGTTCCCGACGAGCGTCACCGCGCCGCCCTTTCGGACCGAACGGACGGCGAGGCCGAAGGTCGCCGCGACGCCGACGGCCTCGAAGGCGGCGTCCACGCCCCGCATCGAGGTCTCGCGGGCGACGAGAGCGTCGGCGTCGCCGGGCTTCGCCGCCGCGTCGGCGCCGGCGCGGAGCGCCGCCTCGAGCTTCGTCTCATCAAGATCGACCGCGATGATCCTCCCCGCCCCCGAGGCGCGAAGGAGTTGGATGAGGAGGAGCCCGATGATCCCGGCTCCGGCGACGAGAACCGTCGAGCCGAGGGCGGGCGGGCGGCGGGAGAGGGCGTGAACCGCGATCGAGACGGGCTCCACGAAAGCGGCGTGCTCGAAGCTCAAGGCGTCGGGAAGTCGATAGAGGCCGCGGGCGGGAACCGCGACGAGCTCGGCGAAGGCGCCGTCGCGGCGGTACTCGGCGCAGGAGACGCCGAGTACCCGGCGACTGTCGCAGAGGTTGATCTCCCCGCGCCTGCAGAAGAGGCAGCTGCCGCAGGAGACCGTCGAATCGAAGGTGACGCGGTCGCCCGGCTTCCAGCCGTCGACGCGGCCGCCCACGGCGCGCACGACGCCTGAGGCCTCGTGGCCCATGACGAGCGGGGGAATCCTCCGTCCCGTCGAGCCGTCGAGGCCGTGGACGTCGCTTCCGCAGATGCCGCACGCCTTCACCTCGACGAGCGCCTCCTCCCCGCCGATCGACGGCTCGGGGACGTCGGTGAAGTCAAGCTTCAAATACTCGCGAAGCAGGAGCGCCTTCATACCCCTTTCCTCCTTCGAGTCGGGCGGTCACTTGTTGGAAAGGAAGAAGGTGCGGCCCGCGTCCGCCTTCGCGAAGTCCCGCTGCGCGTCGAACGTCTTCACGTTGCGAAACAGGGATTTCGACAGGCGCGCCATGATGTCTTCCCTCGGGTAGCACCGCTCGACGAGGCGCACGTCGGTGCGTTTCCACCTCTTCTCGAAGGTGAAGGCGGCGATGGCCATCGTCGCCTGCCTCGACGCCGAATCGTAGCTCGCGTTGGTCGCGAGCACGTGGTCGGGCTCGATGACGCTCGAGGCGCCGTGCCAGCGCGCCTTGAAGCCCTCCTCCATGTTGAGATCGAACAAGAACTGGCCCTCCTTGCGCAGGCAGGCGTAGACGTTGTTGAAGACGCTCGCAAGCTGCATGAGATCCGGTACGTGGTTCAGGCTGTCGTAGGTGCACAGGACGGCGTCGAACTTCTCGATGATCGTGAAGCTCCGCGCGTCGCCCGCGACGAGCTCGACTGCGGGGGCGTTTTCACGGGCGAAACGGAGAAGCCCGGCGGAGCCGTCGAGCCCGGTGACCCGGAAGCCGTCGGCGGAGAGGCGCGCGGCGAGCTGGCCGCTCCCGCAGCAGAGGTCGAGGACCGTGGCGCCCTTCGCAAGCCGCGCGAGCGCGGTCCGCTCGATGACGTCGTAGAACTGCGTGACGAAGGCGTTCCCCCAATACCGGTTGTAAAACCAGGCGATGGGGTCGTAGTCGCTGTACCTGGCCGCGAAGAGCATGCTCCTCCTCGAGTCGCGGAGAAGAGCTTACCATAAAAGGGCCGATTGCGTCGCTTGAGCTACAGGAGGATGAGGCCCCGCCTGAGCCCGAGGGTCACCGCCTCGGTGCGGCTTGAGGCGCCGAGCTTCGACAGGATGGAAGCGATGTGAAACTTGACCGTGTGCGAGGTAATGCCGAGGTCGGACGCGATGGTCTTGTTCGGAAGCCCTTCGGCCATCATGCGGAGCACCTGGACCTCCCGCGCCGTGAGGGCGGTCTCGGGGCGCGCTCCTCGGGCGGCTCCGCCTCCGCGCGGGGCCGGCGAGACGAAGAGCCCCCCGGCGGCCGCGTAGACCGCCCCGATGATCTCGCGAGAGGCGGCATCCGGGGGAAGGACCGCGTTGAGGCCCCGGTGGGCGGCCGCGGCTTCCCGGTCGAGAAGGACGACGCCAACCCCCGCCGCCCCGCCGAATCCGGAGTCCGGCCCCCGGGGAAGGAGAGCGGAGCCGGCCACGAGGAGGACCTCCGGAGCGAGCCTCCTCGCGAGCTCTCGCGCCTCAAGCGGGTCCCGCGCCGAGCCGACCACCCGAATCCCGGGATTCGCGGCGAGGAGCCGCTCGAGGCCCGCCCGCTCGACGGCCGAGGCGGCGACGATGAGAACCGTCGCCGCCTCGGGCTCCGGCGCCGCTCGATCGCGCCCGAGCGCGGCCGGATCCGGAATCACTGCCCGCGCGCCGGCCGCTCGCCGATCTCGACGGAGGCCTGCACGAGGCGATCGCCGCGGAGGACCGTGATCGCGAGACGCTTGCCGACGCTCTCCGTACCGAGCCGGGACTGGAGCGCCTCGTGGTCTTCGATGGGCTTGCCGTCGAGCGCCACGATCACGTCGCCGAGGAGAATCCCGCCCCTCGCTGCGGGGCCGCCCTCTTCCACGCCGATGATCATCAGGCCTCCGTCGCCCTCGATCTTCAGGGAGGCCCTGAGGTGGGCGGGGAGCGCGAGCGGATAGAGCCCGACGCCGAGATAGCCGCGCCTCACGTGGCCGCGCTCCGAGAGCTCCTTCACGACCCGCTCGACGGTCGAGACCGGAATGGCGACGCCCGAATGCCTGCTGAGCCCGGTCGTGTTGATCCCGAGGACACGGGCCTCGGCGTCGACGAGCGGCCCTCCCGAGAAGCCGGGGAACGTGGAAAGATCGAGCAGAATGTAGCGGTCGATCGAGGCGCCGCGGGCCGTCTGCCACTGCCCGCCCACCCCGCCGATCACGCCGAGACTCGCGCGCAGGCCGTGCTCGGAGTTCCTGCCGACCGCGAGAACGAGCTCCCCGGCCGCAGGCTCCGCCGCCGCGTCGACGGGGGCGGTCGGCCGCTTTCCGGTATCGAGCTTGAGCACCGCGAGGTCGCTGCCGGGATCCCTGCCCGCGACCCCCACCGACGTCCGGGCGCCGTCCGGGAACCTCACCGTGAGATCGCCTTCGCGAACGAGCGTGTGGTTCGCCGCGACCACGATCCCCTCCGACCAGACGACCCCGCTCGTGGGAAACCCGCCGCGGGCGTCGATCGACACGATCCAGGGATCGGTCCGCTCGACCGCCTCGGTTATCTCTCTTGAAAGGGCGGCGAACGCCCCGCCGCCTTGCAGTTGACTTTTCATGGCATCCTCCGAGACGAAGGTACCGCTCGACGCCCGGAACGGCATCGGCCAAACGGGCAGGTTCCGCCCCCCGCTTCGGCGAGTCCGGATCGATGCCCTACGGCTTGAGCCTCACGACGCCTTTTTTCAGGATGATGTTGGCGTAGAGCGCCCGCTCCCCGGTCGCGAGGATCGCGAAGGCCCGTTTCGAGCGATCGTAGAAGTCGAAGCGCTCGATGAAGGTCATCGGTCCGGCGTCGGGATGATGCTTCTTGAGAAGGCGGCTGAACTCCTCCCAGATCGCGGGCTTGGTCGTGTCGCCCGCGACGACCTCCATGCAGATCGCCGGAGACTCCACGAAGGAGTCGAGCGGCAGGAAGCGGAGGATCGAGTCGAGCAGGCCGACGACCCCGTGGCCGTCGGCTCTGACGAGCCGCCGCGCGTACTCCGCCGCGGGGAAGTTCCCGTCGGCGAGGACGATCTCGTCGCCATGTCCCATTTCCATGAGGATCTTCATGAGCTCGGGAGAGAGGTTGTCGGGGATGCCGATTAACATTCGCCGCTCCTTGTTCGCCGTGAATGAGGCGTCCATCAGGACGCGGAGCCAGTGTACACCGAGTTGATCCGTCCGGGAATCGGCGTCCCCGCTCCGGACGCCGGCCTCTCGGTGTACCGATTCGAGGACACAGACCCCTCGCCGAACGCCCCGAATCTTGACAAATGCCCGGAAATGGTCCAGATTGTCCGCACAGAAACATGGTGGGTATAGTTCAATTGGTAGAGCGCCAGACTGTGGATCTGGTTGTTGCGGGTTCAAGTCCCGTTACCCACCCGGCAGGAGCCGGCGCGATGCCGGAATGCGTTCGTAGCTCAGTTGGATAGAGCGACGGACTTCGAATCCGTAGGTCGCAGGTTCGAATCCTGCCGGACGCAGCGGTCGGTCAGTCGAAAGCGAAGTCCGTCCACCGACTTCGTCGAGGCACAGATGAAGTCGCCCGTGCACGGGGCCGTTAGCTCAGCTGGTAGAGCAGCAGACTCTTAATCTGCGGGTCGAAGGTTCGAACCCTTCACGGCTCAGTTCGAGGTGCTTGATTCCGCGACAGTCTTGACGGGCGGAGGGTCAGACGAATATACTCAAGCGAGAGTGGTGAAATTGGCAGACACGCCAGACTTAGGATCTGGTGCCTTCGGGCGTAAGGGTTCAAGTCCCTTCTCTCGCACTGCCTGAGAAGGTGAGCGGATCCGCGCTCGGAGGCGTCAAGCCCCATGCGAGAGTAGCTCAGTGGTAGAGCTCCACCTTGCCAAGGTGGATGTCGCGGGTTCAACTCCCGTCTCTCGCTCTTCTTCAGTCCTTTCCTCGTACCACGCTATGAGCGTCAGGGAATAGGCGGTTCCGACGCTCATCATTGTCGCTCGCGCATATCTCTCGTTGTATAGGTCGGCGGCGCGAGGGCTACGGTGATATCGTCACTCGTGGTGGGTGCAAAGACATTCCCTTGATCACGCCGCCGGCTCTTGGACGACCTCCCGTCCTTGAACCGGCCTCCCTCGTGAAGCTCGTGGCAGCAGGCCAGGCTTTCTGGTCCATCCGGCTGCTCAATCATGCAATCCTGTGCCCGCGAAAGAATGGGGTCCAGTCTCTGAGCGACTTCTCATTGATTACCAAGCAGATATCCAGATCGCACTGAGTCTCAACGTAGACCCAGATATTTTTCATGCTCATGTCGTTGAGGGCCTCCGGGAACAGGCTGGAGAACTGCTCATGCGTCACGGCGACGGCCACGTCTATCTGGACCAGCGGTGTCGAGGATTTGTCGAACGAGACAATCTCGAACTTTGGCTTCCTGACCTTGTCATAGTCGATGGTCTTTGATCCCCTGATCTCATCCACCTCGCCAGGAATGATGAAGTCCCACGGTTCGCCGGTGGGGAAACGATGGTAGAGACAGAGCGTTTTGAGGCGTTGCCGCAGATCGGCAATGACCGGATGCAGGCCGCGGTCGAACCACGGCAGATTGAACCCAATGTGGTCGATTCCTTGGATCTCGATTCCGTTCCCGGTGAACCGATCGCGAACCTCCGTCAGCGGGAGGCGACGATAGGCAGATGGATTCCGGCGGACTACGCCGGTGATGTCTCTGATGAATACGGACACGGTCTCGTGGCTCGACAACGAAAAGTCCGCCTTCGCAAAATCCTCATCCGAGTCGCATGACAACGAAACCGTCGGCAGGTACCGTTTGTTCGAAGGCTTGGCTGCGATTCCGCCGTCCGTCCTGACCAGGGAAGCATCAAGGAGCAAGGTCAACTGTCTGACGAGGTCCTGAAGAACATGAGGAAAGCGAATGATTATCTTTTCCAGACACTCCGCGTGAATCTGCACTCCTCGGGGCATTTGGGGTCGTCCGCTCATGCGGGTTGCAGTGTGATCGCTGTTGTCGAGATTGTCAAACGCAGGAGCCGCCTATGCGAGATGCGAAGGCCGACGATCGATACCCTAGGCCTGAAGATTGCCGAAGCAAAGACCGGACGTGCAGGGGGTCTGCGTGGCGGGCCTCACGGCGCTCGTCGACGTCTCCATTCGCGGACGCCGCCGCCAGGTCCGCTCGCGGAGCTCACGTCCAAAAGCGCTCGGCGCCGAGGGCGCTCAGTGCGGGGTCAGAGCTTGCCACAGGAATACCTTCAAGCAAGCTCTGGGCGACAATCATGCGATCAAAGGGATCACGGTGCTCGCCGGGGAGGGAACCCGCGCGCAGAGCGTGACGCGCCGAGATTGCCAACTCGACAAAACCATCGGGAGCCATACGTTCTTCCCATTCTCCGATGATTCGGCCTCCTGCGGGATACTTGCCAATACGGTACTTTGTTGCGATCTCCCAGGCCGAAGCCGCGCTCACAAAGACTGTGTTCTCGGGATCCCTCAAAAGCGCCACAACCCGGGGCGAAAGCTTGTCGGGTTGGGACCACCACCACAGAAGTGCGTGCGTGTCGAGGAGCAGTCTCACTTCTCCCAGACCTCGAGCTCGGCTTCGGGAAGGGGCTCGAAGAACGAATCCGGAACGGCGCCCGGATATCGGCCGGCAATGCGCTCCAGCGGGTTTTCAAGCGGCACGAGTCGCGCATACGGCTTGCCAGCTTTCGCTACGATGATCTCCTCGCCGGCGTGGACTCGTTCCAGGAGCGCTGAAAGATGTGTCTTCGCTTCGTGGACATTGACAATTTTCACGAGAAGAGATTAGTCACATGGGCGAACTTAGTCAACCAAGAATGCGACCGGACACGATCTCATGGTCCTGACAGCTCGGCGGCGAGCGTCCGTATGGTGTTCTGTCGCCTTCCTACAATGGCAGTGATACCTCATTATTATGTAGACATTTCTCCTATCCCTCAACTTCCGATAATGTTCTCCGGTCTACTTCATGAGACCGACTCACTCGCCGAACTGTTGACCTCCGAACTCCATGCTGTTTTTTTGGTTATAGCAAGCGTGGCTTCCCAGTTCCGAACGGCATACGCCCGGAAGGACGTCGATTATCGGCGACTGCACGATCCTCGACGTGGCGCCTACATCATCGAACGCCCGACTCTCGCGGAAGGCAACCATGGTACCTTGTCAACGAAGAATTGACATTTTGAGTCGAGCCACACCGTCTTCGCGCCTTTTTCCTTGCGATTCGCAGGGCTTGATCCGTCAAGCATCACCGGTGCTTTCATTTTGATGACGTCCCGAACCGAGCCTCGTTCGGAGCGCTTTCGTGCGGTTCTCCTTGCTTGAAACAGTGACTGGAGGGATGCGATGCTCGGAACGGCGAAGCCATGGGCGTAGGCGGAAAACCCTTCCGCGAAAAGCGCCGCGGCAACGCTCGCGATAGAGGGCCGGTCGCAACGAGGGTCGGCAGGCACCGGACTGTGCCGACAGCGCCCTCGCACGGAGGGCTTCGGGGCCGTTGCGACTGGCACCGCATGGCATTGAGAGACCATCAATAGAAGGAGGGGAGGGGCTCATGGCGTGGTTCTTTGAGCGGCGCTCGGAAATTGCGCGGGAGTCGATGTCCGCTCTGGTCGATCGTTGCGCGGCAGAATGCCTCAAACGGCTTTCCGCCAAGCCGAGGAACGTGTTGCTATTGCCGCCGGACGTGACGAGGGCGCATAGCGGAGCGGGATGGATCACCGAGCGGCTCTATAACGTCTTCGCCGGCGTCGCCGACGTCACGGTAATCCCGACCCTCGGACAGCACCTCCCCCATACCGAGGAGCAAAACAGGTGGATGTTCGGCTCGGTGCCGGAAAGGTCCATTCTCAAACATGACTGGAAGCGCGATTGCACGCGAATTGGCGCAGTGTCCGCGCAGTTCGTCGAGGCCGTCACCGAAGGAAAGGCCGATTGGGAGATTCCGATCTCGATCAATCGACTCGTGGTGGAGGAACCGTGGGACCTCGTCGTGAACATCGGACATGTCGTCCCCCATGAAGTGCTCGGCTTCGCCAACCACAACAAGAACTATTTCATCGGCCTCGGCGGAAAGGACACGATCTGTGCCTCACACATGGCCGCTGCATGCTGCGGGATCGAAAACAACCTCGGCTCGCTCGTTACGCCGCTGAGGCATTGTTTCAACAAGGCGGAAAATGAGTTTCTCGGACGTGTTCCCGACGTCTATCTCCTCGTCGTGATGGGCTATGGCGCGCAAGGCAACCTCGTTCACACCGGACTCTACTGTGGCGACGACTTGGACACGTACCTGCTCGCTGCCGAGCACTCGCGGCGCGAGAACGTGACGGTCGTTCCCCCGCTGCGCAAAGTTGTCGCCATGATGCAGGGAGACGAGTTCTTCAGCACGTGGGTGGCGAACAAGGCGATATACCGAACGCGAAAGGCGATGGCCGACGGAGGCGAGCTCGTCGTGATAGCGCCGGGTTTGAAGCGATTCGGCGAGCAGCCCGAAGTCGACGCCTTCATCCGCACGTACGGTTACGTAGGAACTCCGAGGATCATGGAACTTTGGAAGAAACGGAGCGAGCTTCACGAGCTTGCCCACGCGACCGCCCATCTCATGCACGGCTCAACGGAAGGACGCTTCACGGTGACCTACGCGCCCGGTCATCTCTCGCGGGAGGAAGTCGAATCGGTCAATTATCGCTATCTCGACTACGAGGAGGCGATCGCGCGCTATCGACCCGACCACCTCAAGAATGGCTTTAACACCATGCCCGATGGAGAAGAGATCTACTTTATCCGTTCGCCGTCGGTCGGGCTGTGGACAACGAAAGAGAAGCTTGCCGTGTAGCACGGCGTTCGCGTTCGACGGGACCCCACCCGCGCGGTTGCGCAGGGAGACTCCGAGACCCCTTGGAGTTCTTCACGGCTTTCAGGCTCGCAACTTCGTTGCCGCGAACCAGGTGGCGGCTCGCCCATCGCATCGGGGTTCTTGGACGTCCGGCAAGAATCGATTGCCGACGCGCGTGGAGAACCGTACGCGGCAAAAAGAAAGGGTTGTTATGTGCCGGCAAGGGGAGTTCGGCGCTTGCCGCCGACACCTGAATTGAGACCCTTGCCCAACGGTCGCCCCCGGTTATGCTGCGCGAGTCTCGGCCGCCGCGGCGACCTCCGCCCCCTATCGCGAACCCGCGCGGATACTATCCCGGGCTCATGCCGAGAGCCGCACGGAGGGAGAAAAGGCGACGTTGCCGTCGTTCGCGCGGCACCTTGACGTACCGTGGCGGAAGAAGCAGCGGTCACGATCGACGTGCTCGGGCGCGCCGCGTGCGCGTCTACGACGTGGCGTCGAGGGATACATGGTTCTTCGAATCGCTTCCGATCACGTGCTTTCGGACGACATGCCGGTACGTACCCCGGCCATCCGATCCTGACGAGGAACGGTACCGCCGCCTCACGGACCAATTTCCGGATTCGCGAGACCGTCGACCGAAACCTCCCCGCATACGGTCATGAGCGTCGAACCCGCCGTGAATACCGTCCGCGCGCGTGTTGACAGCTTGCAGTTCGACGGTATAATGATGCCTCTACCATCCCTCATTCCATAAAGTCCAATCTAGCGGCACGTATCTCGGCTCTCCCGCGCGGCGGATCCGCGATTTCGCCGCGCGGCCAGCACGCGCGATAGGGTCAAGGCGCTCGCAGCGGAGGCACGTCGGCCGAACCGCGGGAAGCCGCCGGTCGGCACGCGAGAAGCCGGCACGAGGTCCGAGACGCGATCCGCGGAGTCACAGAAAGGGAGTACGCTCATGAACGTCGAAGCACTGAGCCGCGTGCAGTTCGCGGTGGTCGCGCTGTTTCATTTTCTTTTCGTTCCGCTCACCCTCGGGCTGTCGGTCCTCACCGCCTACATGGAGACGCGCTACGCCGTGAGCGGCGAGGAGTCTTTCCTCCGAGCCGCGAAGTACTGGGGGCGCCTGTTCCTCATCAACTTCGCGGTCGGGGTCGTAACCGGTATCACCCTCGAGTTCCAGTTCGGCATGAACTGGGCGCGATACTCGAAGTTCGTCGGCGACATCTTCGGCGCGCCCCTCGCCATCGAGGCGACGGTCGCCTTCTTCCTCGAATCCACGATGATCGGATTATGGATGTTCGGCTGGACCCGCCTTTCGAAGGGATTGCATGCGCTCGTCATCTGGCTCGTCGCCTTCGCGAGCACGCTCTCGGCCGTCTGGATCCTTCTCGCGAACGGGTGGATGCAGCATCCGGTCGGCTACGCGGTACAGGGCTCGCACGCCGTGCTTACGAGCTTCCGCGCGGTTCTCGGAAACGTCTACGGCTGGTCGAAGATCTTCCACACCCTCTCGGCCGCCTACACTCTCGCCTCCTTCTTCGTGATGGGGGTGTCGGCTTTCCACCTCATCAGAAAGACCGAGACGGATCTCTTCAAGAAGACCTTCCGTATTGGAGCGACCTTCGCGCTCGTCTGCTCGGTGCTCGTTATCGTCGCCGGGGACTTCCAGGGGCGCGTGGTCGCGGACTACCAGCCCACCAAGCTTGCGGCGATGGAGGCGCAGTGGACGACGGAGAAGTCGGCCCCCTTCTACGTGATCGAGTTCCCGAATCCGAAGAGCGAGTCCAACTCGGCGCGGGCATTGAAGATCCCGAAAGGTCTCAGCCTCCTCGCCTACCATGATCCCGACGCGACGGTGAAGGGTCTGGAGGACTTCCCCTCAAGCGATCTGCCTCCGGTCTTGGTCGTGTTCACCGCCTTCCGCCTCATGGTGGGCCTCGGATTCCTCTTCGTGCTGTTGGCGCTCGTCGCGGTGATCCTCTCGTACGGCGGCACGCTCGAGCGGAATCGATGGTTCCTGTACGTCATGCCCTACGCGATCATCCTGCCGTACGTCGCCTGCGAGCTCGGGTGGGTGGTCGCGGAGATCGGGAGACAGCCGTGGATCGTCTACGGGCTCCTGAAGACGGCGAATGCGGCGTCGACGGCGATCACCCCCGGGGACGTGATCGCGTCGCTCATCGGATTCATCGCAATCTATTCCTCCTTGGCGGTCGCCGACCTCTTTCTCCTGACGAAGTACGCCAAGAAGATACCCGCATAAGCGAGGAGCGCCATGGGCTTGCAGATACTCTGGTTTATTCTGTGGGGACTGCTCTGGGCCGTCTATTTCATGCTCGACGGCTTCGACTTCGGGTCGGTGCTCCTGCGTCCTTTTGTCTCGAAAAACGACGCGGAGCGAACGGCGGTGCTTCGAGCGATCGGTCCGATCTGGGACGGCAACGAGGTATGGCTCATTACCGCGGGGGGCGCGACCTTCGCCGCGTTCCCGGCGACCTACGCAGACATGTTCAGCTTCCTCTATCTGCCCATGCTGATCGTGCTGTTTTCGCTGATCGGGCGCGGAATCTCCATCGAGTTCCGCGGCAGGAACGACGCCCCGGCCTGGCGAGGTCTGTGGGACGCGGTCATGTGGGTGTGCAGCTTCGTCGCCCCCTTCTTCTTCGGGCTGATCTTCGGCAATATCTTCCGCGGCCTCCCGATGACCCTGGGCGGCTACGCGGGGAGCTTCGGCGGGCTGTTCAACCCCTACGGGATCCTCACGGGAGTCCTCTTCGTCGGGCTCTTCGTCTATCACGGCGCGCTCTACCTTTCCGTGAAGACCGAGGGCGGTCCGGGCGAACGGGCTCGCGCCGCCGCGGGGTGGCTCTGGTACGTCGTCGTCGCGGTAGCGGCGATCTTCCTCGTCGCGACGGGCGTGGCCACGAGGCTCTACGACAACTTCGTCGCCTTTCCGGAGTGGTTCGTCGTCCCGCTCATCGCGCTGCTCGCGCTCCTCGCGACGAAGCTCTGCGCGCGCAGGAACGCCGGGCTCGCGGCCTTCTTCGCCTCCTGCCTCCTCGTCGTGACCGTGGTGTTCACCGGCATCATCGGCCTCTATCCGAATCTCATTCCGTCCAGTCTCGATCCCGAAGCCAGCCTCACGGCGTTCAACTCCTCGTCGAGCCACCTGACCCTGACGGTCATGACGTTGGTCGCCGCGATCTTCGTGCCCATCGTCGTCGCATACCAGATCGTGGTGTATCGGGTGTTCCGGGAGCGGGTGCCGGCCGTGCACGAGGAGGGCGAGAGCGAGGCCTATTGAGGTATCGGATGCGGTCGTCCTCGCGCCGAGACCTCTCGATTCCCGTGAACCCGGTTCGCCCGGGATCCGCGCGGGCCTCCGAGACCTGCCGCGCCGCGCGGAGGCCCGCGACGGAAAAGCTCCCGGTCGGGCCGAAGCGCCGTCGCCGCACATCGAAGAAGGCGGCCGGAGGCGGCGCGCAGGCTCGGTCGCCTGAGGAGCTTCGTCGGGCCTATGCGCATGAAAGTCTTCTCTTCCAATTTTCTCGTGATGGGCAGGCCGGCGTCGTGCAATTCACGCGAAGAGCTTGACGCGGCTTTCCGCTCGAACGCGAAGGCCCGTTCGATACAACCACGCTTCCCGCGGGAGCGCTCGAAGCGCGTTCCTACCGGCTTCCTCGCGTAGGTCTTCGGCGCTTCGACGTTGACGCATCCGATTGTGTGTCCAGCCGCCCCGGTATTCTCCGCGCGGTGTCTCGGAGAGCCGAGACGGCCGCGCGGGAGACGGGTCACCTCGCTCGTCCGGCGACGAGCGCGCTCACCTGCCCGCACGCTCCCTGAAGCGCGGGTATCTTCGGACGCATGCCGAAGAGCCACACGCACGGGTCGGCGGGCTCAGGTTTCTCTCCCTGATGCGCGAGGGCGGCGTTTCTCCGATCGAGATAATCGACGGTCACCTTGTGAAACGAGCAGTACCCCCGGTCTCCGTAAATAGCCACGTTCCCGCGGCGGTACAACAACTCGTAGGAAGTCCTCGCCCGCCGCCCCACCGCGACGACGGGATCGCCGTGGTAGGGAGTCTCAAAGGACGGCAGGGACGCGGCCGGCAGGCCATAGTAATCGAGGACGACCCAGTCGTTGGAATAGACCGTGCAGTGAGTCGTGCCGTAGATGGACGTGAAAGCCGCGACCGCGGCTTTCGCCTCCGCGGTCTCGGCGGAGGCGCTTCGGTAGGCGAAGGCGAGCATCAGGCACGCGGCGAGAAACGAGCACACGGAAAAGCCGAGGATGACGGGCAGCTCGGCTTTCGTGACCATCATGGCCACGAGCAGCATCGAGAAGGAGAGCGCCATGGTACCCCACCGGTAGGTGCTCAGACCGTGAACCATGAGGTTATGCGTCTTGTAGTATATGTACAACCCGATGGCGAACGCCGTGAGAAGCAGCAGAGCGTCGAAGGTCCGCCCGCGAAGCGATTGGCGCAGATTCTTCCCGCGGGCAACACAAAGCCAAACGAGGAGTCCGAGCGGAAGGGCGAGCTCCAGGAGACCGTTATACACGAAGTACGGGAGACTCGGCAGCATGACACTGAAGTTCAAGTAGGCGAGAGCGAAGGTATAGACGAGGTTGCCGTAGGTTAAGAGATTGTAGACAAAGAACGGCGTAAGCGTGACGAGGAAGACGGCGATGCTCAGTAAGAGCCGCCCGAGCCCGCGGCCTATTTTGACTCCGGGCAGGAAAAAGACGAACGGGATCACGAAATAGAGCGTGTCGTACTTCGACACGAAAGCGAGGGCAAGATAGAATCCGGCGAGACTGCTTCCCTTTTTTATCTCCGCCAACGTGAGCAGCACGAAGCTCAACAGGTAGATCTCGGAGCCGTTCATCACGCCGTAGAACAGGAAGAACGGATTGAGAAAAAGCGCGGCCGCGACGAGATGGTCAATCGAGAAGGCCTTCGAGAACTCCCTGAGCGCAAAGAAGAGGAGGAGCGCCCCGGCCACGATGAAGCCGTAGACCGCGAGGTCGCCGAGCGGAAAGGACAGGATCCCGATCACCACGCTCTCGAGGAGCTCGCGCTCGGGCTCGAAGTAATACCCGTGGTGGAAGAGATAGTCGGCGTCGAGGATGCGGACGAGCATGTCCCAGTTCCTCATGATCGAGAACTGGACGCAGAAAAAAGCGGACGAAAGCGCGAAATACCCGAGGAGAAAGACGGTCTTCCTCGCGGACACCACGTCCGCGGCCGAGCGGGCAAATTGGGCGAAGCTCGCCCTCGGTCCGTTCGCCATAGCGGTCACGCTCGCCCTGGATGGAGCGTCCGCGGCGCGCCTTCGGGGGGGGACGGGATCCTTCCGTTCCGCGCTCCGGCGTCCGCGACGCTCTTCTTCACGATCGTTTGCGGCATTCATGCCCTCCGGCGGACAAAGACGAGGTATCGCGACGCGAGGTAGTTGACGACCGCCCCCGAGGCGATGCCCGCAAGCTGCGCGATCGTCTTGACCGGGAAGGCCATGGCGGAGAGCAGCAGGTGAAGCACGACGAGATCGACGGCCAAGGCCCCGAGGGAGGCCGCGACGAACTTGAGATAGCGCGTTACGAGGAACTGCGTTCCCCACGCGCCGAAGGTCCAGCGCTGATTGAGGAGGTAGTTCTGGCTGACCGCCACGGCAAAGGCGCCGACCGCTCCGACTCCGGCCGGAAGCCCGGCCGCGTCGACCATCGCGAAAAAGACGAGCGCATTCGTGGCGGTGCCGAGGCAGCCCACGACGGCGAATCGCAGTACCGTCGCCCGCGAGAGCCGTCCGGCGAGCTTTCGAGCGGAGAGGTTCATCGCGAGGCCCTTCGGAGGGCAAGCACCCCCCCGATCGCTTCGAGGGCGATGGATAGGCTCATCTTCGACGTTCCGCGAATCCTGTCGCGGAACGTGATCGGTATTTCGGCGAAGGAAAGCCCCGCTCTCAACGCCCGGTACTTGAGCTCGATCTGAAAGGCGTATCCGTTCGAGATGAGCGAATCGAGCCGAATCGCTCGAAGCGCTTCCTCCCGCCACGCGTTGTACCCTCCGGTCATGTCCTTGATCGGAGAGCCGAGAACCGCTTGGGCGTAGAGGCAGCCGCACAGCGACACGATCCGTCGCAGGAGGCCCCAGCCCAAGATCCTGCCGCCCCGGACGTATCGCGAGCCGACCACGAACGCGTGAGACTCGACGGTCGCGAGCATGGCGGTGAGGTCGAGGGGATCGTGCGAGAGATCCGCGTCCATCTCGACGAACACGGCGTATCCCTTCTCGAGTCCCCAGGTGAAGCCGTCGACGTACGCTCGGGCCAAGCCCTGCCTGCCGGGTCGCTCGAGAAGGAAAAGCCGCCCGGCCTCCGAGCGGTACGCTTCGGCCAGCTTTCGCACGGCAGGACCGGTTCCGTCCGGGGAGCTGTCATCGACGACGAGAATGTCGACACGCCGATGCCCGTGATTGTCGAACAGGCGAGCCAATTCACCCACGACTGCCGGGATATTCTCGACCTCGTTGTAGGTCGGGATGATCACGAGGGTGGGCTCCGCCCCGGTCATGTCTTCGGCTCGACGACTGGAACGCGCCCGGAGGCGAAAGGCCTTCTCGTCGCGAGTCCCAAGCGCGCGATCGCATGGCCCGTCGCGCGACGCGGCCGGGTCCTTCCGACGATCCGGTCTCCTGGCCGCGGAGACGGGCTCGCGGCCGGACGGCTCGAGACCACGGCGTCCTCTGTCGGCATGCAGACGACGGTCTGCCTCACCTCTAGTACCCCCTTTCTGCATGCTCCCCGCGGCGCCGAGCGTCGAGGCGAGCATGCAGAGGGAGTATAGCCTACCGCCTTCCGGGGCGCAATCGAAGACGCCCCCTTGCGGCAATTCTCACTGTGAAAGCGGAGGTGGGTTTGGCCCGAGAGGCGGACGGGACGCCTTGCCGGCCGCGAGGGCGGCGATGAGGACGACCGGAAGGTAGCCGGTCGGAGACGATCGCCGGGGGATGCGGGCGTACCTCCGCCCTGCTCGGACGGCACCGGGACGACGGCGGGGAGATCGAGCTTCGCGGACGATCTCCTTGCGCTCCACGAGGCAAGCGGAGAAAAATCGGTCGTCGCCTTCGTAGGAGCGGCTCCGTGGCGAGAGGCTCGCCGCCCGGCGGACTCCGCCCTCTCCTCCCCATGAGGACGAGAGGCTCGCGCGGCTGCGAGGCCCCTCCTCGCTCGGTCCTCCTATCGCTCGGCCGGCGCGCGGCGCATCGCAATCTGCATTCGGTTCCACGCGTTCATAACACCGAAGCAAAATGGAACTCGAAGGAGTATCTTATGAACCGTTTTCTTCTATTGATTGTGGGGGCCGCGCTCGGCGTAATGTCCCTCGCATCATGCGCGAATCCGGTATCCCCGTCAACCGGGACCGGAACCGTCGTTGTGAGCGTCCCTGAGAATGTCATTCTCTCCGCTCTCACGATGAACGGCGTGAGCGAGTCCGACAACGGGAGCACTGACTTTCCTCCCGGCTCTACGACCGACATCACGGAACCGGCGGGAAACGTGACGGCAACCTACACGCTCACGACCATCAATCCGACCTACGGCGCGGGCAATGCCGTTATCGACCTGGTTGTGACCGCCGGAGAGGAAACGACACTCTCCCTCCCGACGACGACCGATACCACGTCAGGGACATTGGATATCGCGGTCCCGAGCGATTCCACGATTACCAATCTGTCCCTTACGGTCGGCGGGACCGCCTATCCGTCTACGCAGTCCTACGTAGCATCAAGCAACGTGAACATGGCGCTTGATGTCGGGACGTATACCCTCGCCTACGATTGGTCGTCCACGAACTCTTCCTATCCCGCATCGGCCACCGAATCGACGACTATCACCATTTCATCGGGGACGACGACAACCGCGCCGCTCCCATAACCCATTCAAACGAAACCAAGGAGAACCTATATGTTCATTGGAGATATCGACGAGAAGCCGGACCAACACTTACGAATGTTGATGCTCTTGACGAAATGCCAAATGGACCGAATGGAAAAAGTCCGGGAAATCCGGGCAGTCAGGGAATCAATGACCATTGCGCAAACCATCATTCCTTCAGGGATTGAAACCCTCTCGAAGCAAGCCGAACGGAATCTCAAGAAAGCCCTGATATCCTACTTCTCTACGCGGACTGCCCGAGAGCACTTCATCACGGACGGAATCAAGCTGATTCTATCCGGGAACATCGGCGGGGGAATCGCGGAGTTGGCATGGCGCTACGATATTAGCGTCTCAGGGTGCTACGTGCTGTTAATGCTCGTCCATCGTTGGACGGAAGCCGTGCGAGAAGAATCCATAGGGAGGGAGAACATATGAGCGACGACAAGCGGACGTGTGCGTACTGTGGGAACGACCATCCGGTTATTAACATTGCGATTACGGCGGTCGCCGATGATGAATTGCTTGAGAGCGTGGACCTATGCGCCGATTGCGCCCCTATTTGTGGCCTTGGAGAAGCGCGGGACGCCGCTCGATTTGTTCAGACGATGCGAGAAGGAGACAAGTCATGATACAGAGTAACGCCATACTGGACGTGGCCGCGAACGTCGAACAAGCACGAAAGGATTATTACGACACGTGCGGAAATGCCTATGCCGTTTATCAAAAGGCGGTCGAGCGTGCGAAGGGAGTCTTTGACAGGGTAATCGATATGGTCCCCGACAAGTCACCGTCCGATTCCATTCTCAAGAAGGAACTCCACCTACATATTGACGGCATCATCGACGAAGTAGAAAGTCACTATCACAACTCGTAGAGCATAGCCTTTCTACGGACCTTCAAACCCCGGATAGCGATGTCCGGGGTTTTTTTTGGACAAATCCCCGTCTTGCCACTATACTTCTTCCATGACCCTTCTCCAGCTTTTTACCGATTCAAAGCGTCTTATTGACCTACAGGATGAAATGACCTTGGCAAGCGGCCTCATGAAACGAATCAAAGAAGGCTACATTGATGTCCCGAGAGCGAACGATTATGTTCCGCAACCGCTTCATTCATCGAACAAAGACGTATCCTGGTTGACGGTCTATGACTATCGAAGGGAAACCTTTGGTGTTGCAAACGAACCGAAGGAAGGGCTTGTCTACTATGACAACATCTTTGTTTGGCAACCGACCTACCCTGCTACCTTGCGATTACTCTCTATGCGGTCCAGTCCACCAATCCAATCATGGGTATCTCTTTGGGGCGACGAAAAGAAGGAACATGACATATGGTCCCGGTCGGTCAACACGGTATCATTCGTTCCGGTTGTCTACTCCCGGAGAAACGAGAATCTGTCTGCCTTGGATTTACCATATCTCTTCACGCAAGAGCCGGAGAAACTTCTTGACCTTCAAAGGTTTTTTGAAAACGTGAGGAATGGAATGAGTAAGCTACCGGAAATGCCAAAGGATATCAGAGAGTTCATAGAGGATTTGGAGAAGAAAGGGTAATCGCATAGTTACTTTACATTCACAAAAGGGGAATAAAACAATGGATAAGGACAACGCTCTCGCAATATTGGAAGACTCCAAGTCGGTTATTCGTCTTTTCGCGGAGTTCGATAACGCACCTAACAACCAAAAGCATAGCAAAGATAAATCTATCGACAAAGCCGTAGTCATTGAAGATACTCGATTGGCGTGGAAACAAGCCGTCCAAAATGAAAAAGAGTATCAAGACATGCTCAAGAAAGGTGCCAACGATGATACTATTACCAATCGATATCTACTAACAAAAAATACTCTCAACAATATGGCGGAGCATAGTCTTTATTGGCGTTCGGACAAACCCGGTCATTTGACTTTCACCGAGGAAAATCAAAAGATAGTATATGAAACCCTTCGTAGAGAAATTCCTGATAAACGATTTAGCATTGTTGACCGGAAGGGCCGTCCGTTTGGGTCACTCAAAAAACTTGACGATTGACCCGGCTTTTATTACCTTGACTTTGCTAAGGCATGGTCAAGCGTGGTAAGGTAAGGTCGGGTGATGTACGGCAAGCGTGGCGCGGTTAGGTTAGGTCCGGCCCGGTCCGGCGAGGCGCGGTATGGTACGGTAAGGGCTTGCGAAGTAGCGAGCAAAGGCAGGATAGAGTTGAATCTGTCCTGCCTTTTTTTATCGCGCTGAACCTGCTTGCGTGGTCGGCCATTGGTCATTTTGAATTCCTCCCTTAATACTCTCTACCCATGGCCTGATTATCTTGTTGATGACTTCATTTCTTACATCAAAGAATGTTGACATCCAATGTTCTTTTTCGATTGCTTCTTGATTGTCCGCGTCTGCATCGCTATCGTCGTAGCAACCGGCCATACCATCGGCGAACTGCGAACAATGGAAGGCTATCAGCTCATAGACTCGCTTGAGGAGTTCACGGACTTCGGTAAGGGGGGGGGGAATCAATTGACGATTCCAACTCTGCTTCATCATATTTTTCTTGCGCATTTGCAAGATACTCCTTGTAGTAGGCTCGTTCCCGGACTGACATAGGGTTTTGCTCAATCATGGTCGGATACTGATTTTGCTCGCCCTCATGAGAGATGGGGACGCTTGTTTGTCCAGAATATAATTCGTCGTCCATTGCTTTTTTCCTTCCTTACAAAAATTAGTAGAGCCGTTAGCGAAAAGTGTCAAGAGCATAAGCAACACGAAAGGGTTGGATATCCTTTCGTTATTTGTGTTATACATTTTACCCTTCTTCCTTTCGCGTGTTCGTCGGATTCTTGCCGACTAAAGATATCCTATTCTTCTCTTAATCTTAGGATAAGATAAGAGTCAATATCTTTAATCGGCAATGTTCTCACTCGCAATTCAGTTTGCTTGAATAACCATTGCGTCGCGCCGCGCGACGCAATGAACAGCATGACGATGTATAGACCAAAATAGAGCGCAAAGTGCTTGACTCTTTTGCGGAAACTGGTACTATATAGCTAACATCGTTGATGGAGAGCGGGGGCGAAACAGACCCCTATTAGGATTCACCTTACTAAATGAGGAGGTGTAACGGATAGTTTAGGCCGATGAGAGCTATACGTTATTTTTTGGTACTCCTTTACGGGGACCGCATATAAAATCGTTGGCATATGCGGTCATTTTTTTGCCCGCTTGGTAAAGGAGATATCGAATGCCAACAAAAACACGAACACAATCAGCAAAGGAAAATACCCGTAATCTCTGGAATCTCGTTGAACGTCTTGAGCCATTTTTCGCGAGGCGTTCCCGAGGAAGTTATCAACCCGACGACGGAAGCAACCATCTTCGCGCAACACTCGGATTTACCTACCGTCAACTACTTGCACACGATTACCAATACTACCCCGATAAGAATGTACCGCTTGCGGGAATCCATGTTACCGGCGCTCTCTACCGTGTCGAGTACGTTGACGCTCACGGCATGAAAAAGACCCGATTCGAGGTCTCGATTCCTCTCTTTTTTGAACAATTCGAACGCTATGCAGGGTCCGATATCCTTTTCTACGCCACGATAGATAACAACGGAGACGCTCATTATGTTTTCATCTCCACAAAACGATTGTACGGAATGCTCGAAGGTTGGATTGGAAAGGACGCCGTAACGTACTATGACCCCGACACGAAGAGAAACGTTACCCGTACGATAACGAACGGCTTCATCATGCTCCCGCTAAATGCCATTCGGTCGCTCTGCGATAGTGATACGGTGCTTGAGACCGGGACGTGCAATCTCTTTTCTTTGCAAGCGAGCACCTATAATAAACATTTCTTTAGTGGTAACTATACGCGGAAACTTCCCTACGTTGATAACCCTAAGATTGTCATTGTGACAAACACGGA
>JASHNV010000128.1 GCA_030041455.1 Spirochaetia bacterium | reverse complement strand
CGTTATCGAGCTTCAAGGAGTCAAACGATCTCATCGCGAGGATCAAGCCCGACGTCCTGCTGCCCGGGCACGGGAGGGCGTACAAGCCTTCCGAGGAATATTATCGCCGCTTGTCCGAATACGACGCTCATTATACGCAGAGTCATGTTCGGCTTCTGCCGTTGGCCGACACGGACACGCACTTCGGAGTCGACGGCCGGTCCGGGTGGCTGGAGCCATACCGGGTTCGGATGGATCGCGCGGCGCCGATCACGTATCTTGCGCACGTCCGTAATCCCTACGGCGACACCGCAACCCTCAGCGTGGCGCTGACCTCCGTTCCTGGTTGGATCGGCAACAGGAAATCGGTCAACGTCCGGCCGAGGGACGAGACCGCGGTGGCGCTTACGATAACTCCCCCGGAAGATGCCCGCTGTCGCCGTCAGCCGGTCGTCTTGGAGCTTTCGTCGGAAACCGAGCGCTTCGGGCAGGTCGCAGAGGCGTTGGTGACGATCGGATATCCGGTGTTTTAGCGCGCCATTTACCTGCGTTTCTCGGTGTGTCTGAAAGGCGCGCTGTTCCCCGAGGCACGAATCCCGCCGGCAACCGGAGGACCGCCCGAGGCGTCAGGCGGTCCCTTCCGGGTGAGGAGTGAGCGCCGGGCCGCTTAGAGCAGCCCGACCTGCTTCAAGAGCTCCAACGCTCCGCTTCCGTCGCCGAGGTCGGCGATCGTGACGGGAGGGGGCTTGAGCTCAGCGAAGGGCGGAAGTCCCCGAGCCGTGAGGACTCCCGAGCCGAGCGGATACTCGAAGCTCTCGCTGTGAGCGAGAATGGTCTCGCCGTCCTTGCCGACGATGTACGCGAGGAACTTCTGCGCGCTTTCCTGGTGTTGGCTCGATTTCAGCACGGCCGCGCCCGCGACGTCGATGAGATTTCCGACGTCGCCGGGAGCGTAGTAGTGGAGCGCCGAGTGAATCTTGTCGGCGCCGATCTCGTCGCGCAGGCGGTACCAGTAGTAATGGTTGATGAGGCCCACCTCCGACTGCCCGGCGTTCACCGCCGCGACGATCGATTCGTTGTCGGGATAGATTTGGCTGTTCGCCTTCAGGCCCGTGAGCCACTTCACCGCGGCGTCCTTGCCGTCCAGCTTGACGATCGCGGTGATCAACGGTTGAAAATCCGTCTCCGACGGCGCGAGCGCCACTTTACCCTTCCATTCCGGCTTCGCGAAATCGAGGATCGTGGTCGGAAGCTCCCGCTCCCGCACCTGGCTCGTGTTGTAGACGAGCGCCGAGACGCGAGCGGAGACGCCCACCCAGTCGCCGTCGGGAGCGTCGTACGTGCTCGGAACGAGGGCAAGCGTCGAGGGCAGAACCGGCGCAAGGAGCTTCTGTCCGTCGAGGAACTCGAGCGCCGGCGAGTTCTCGGTGACGAAGACGTCGGCCGGGCTCTTGGACCCCTCCTGAACGATCTGGTTCGCGAGGACCCCCTCGTCATCGGCGCGGACGCTGACCTTGATCCCAGTCGCCTTCTCAAAGCCGTCGACGAGCGCGTTGACCGTCTGCTCGTGCTGGCCGCTGTAAATCGTCAGGGTTTTCTGCGCGGCCACGTTGACCCCGAGGTACAGCAGCTGTCCGACGATGCCCTGCGACTCGGCGCTTGAGCCGGCGGAAAAGAACAGCTGGTTCGAGGCCCCCGCGCCGTTGTCGGTTCCGAAGGTCAAGGCCCACAGACCGTCGATCTGGAGCGGTTCCCCGTTCTCCGCCACCGTGCCCTCGTAGGTTCCGTTGGAAGGATCGTACACGTTGATGTATCCGTCGCCGAAGTTGCCGACGAGGAGCTGGTTGCTGAGGCTGCCGTAGTTGCGCGGGGCGAGGGCGAGACCCCATGGCGAGTCGAGACGGCCTCCGCTCACGAGGCGTTTGACGAGCGCGCCGTTCGGGTCGTAGACGTCGACATAGCCGTTGCCGCCGCCCCTCACGTCGTTCTGCTTGTCGATGCTCTGCTTCGCATAGGTGACGTAGAAACGGTCGCCGATGGCCTTGATGTTGAAGGGAGCGTACCCCACCGGGAGATTCGGGTCGTGGAACGCTCCGGGCAGGGACACCGGCTTGTACGATGCGTCGAAGACGTCCACCTCACCCTGACCGAAGTTGGCTACGTACAGCCGCCAGCCCTCGGCGGTCTTGTAGGAGGTCACGCCCTTGTACACCGCGCCGGCGGCGAAGTTGTCCACGCGCGTCGTCGCGGTGAGCGGCTCGGTGCCGTCGGGGAGCGGCTGCCAGCCCGAGATCACTCCCTGCTCGCTCACAAAGACGAACGCGTCATCGAGGAAGGGCGCTCCCGGCGATCCGTGCGTCGCGCTGAAGATCATCCCGGTCAACGGCGAAGGTCCTCCGACGGGAGGGGCCGTCGGGTCCGGCGGAACCATGACGCGAAGCGGCACGGTCGATCCGGGCTTCTTGGGATCGGGGATCGTCACGGTCTTCCCGGATCCGTCGTAGACGATCGAGAAACCCGAGTTCGCGTTCACCCAGATCCTTCCGGGGTCGCCGAACTCGAGCCCCCACGCGTCGGTGAGGGTGGCATCCAGGTTCGG
>JASHNV010000127.1 GCA_030041455.1 Spirochaetia bacterium | reverse complement strand
CCGAATTGGTCGATCACCTTGCGGTCCTCGTCGCTGAGGAGGAAGAACGGGAGCTGGTACTTCTTCTTGAACTTGTCGTGGGAGTCCGGGGAGTCCTTGCTTACGCCGAGCACCACGGCGCCCTTCGCGAGGAAGCGGTCATAGGCGTCGCGGATGCCGCACGCCTCGGTCGTGCACCCCGGCGTGTCGTCCTTCGGATAGAAATAGACGACCTTCTTCTTCCCCGGGAAATCGGAAAGGGAAACCACCTTTCCGGTGTCGTCGGGAAGCGCGAAATTCTGTATTTTCTGGCCTTCGCTCACCATGCCACGCCTCCTCGTTGGTTCGTCACGAGATAATACTCACGATCCGGCGGGCGGGCAATCTCCCGGCCCGGGCGGGAGCATCCGCGGAAACTCATCGTTTTTTAGCGCCACTCGCAGGCGATTCGTGAGTACCTTGTGAGGTGATGGCTCCACGAACCGCGACGAAGTCGCCGAAGGAGGCCGCTCTCGACCGCAAGATCCTCCAGATGCTCGACGGAAAGGCGCGCGCGACCGCCGAGATCCTGCTCGAAGATCCGGAGGTGAAGTGCCTGCAAGACTACTCGAATACGGTCTCCATCAAGCGGCTCGGATTCAACGATCACGGGCCGGTCCACATGCGAAAAGTGCTGCTGAACGCGATCGCGATGTGCGACCTCCTCGCGAAGGCCGGCGTCCCGCTCACCCTCGAGCGGGAGGGGGTGGCCACGCCTGACGACAGCCGCGCGGCGATCGCCGCCGCCGCGCTCGTCCACGACGTGGGCATGAGCGTCGGAAGGGAGCGCCACGAGTTCGTCGGCGCGCTTCTCGCGCTCGGCATCCTCGACCGGGTGCTCGGTCGGGTCTACGGAGACGACCTCGAGCGGCGGTTGGTCGTCCGCTCGACGGCGATCGAGGGCATCGTCGGGCACATGGGCACCCAAAAGATCCACTCCCTCGAGGCGGGGCTGATTCTCGTCGCCGACGGCCTCGACATGGAGAAGGGCCGCGCCCGGATTCCCCTCATGATCAACACGGAGTCGCGGGTGGGCGACATCCACAAGCACTCCGCCGCCGCGATCGAGCGGGTCAGGATCGCGCGCGGCGCCGAGAAGCCGATCAAGATTACCGTCGAGATGTCCTCCTCGGTCGGCATCTTCCAGATCGAGGAAGTGCTCTTCGTGAAGATCGACGCGAGCCCGGCGAAGCCCTACCTCGAGCTCTATGCGGCCATCGAAGGCGCGGAGGTCAAGCGTTACCTGTAACTTTATTCCAAAATCTCCGCTTTCTCCGTATTTTCCCCCTTGACCGCACGGGGAGCGCCGTTTATCCTGAATCCTATGAACACAGATGCGGCGAGCCTGGACTCCGGCCGCCCGGAGCGGTTTCCGGCTTTTCGTCTCAAAATGGTCCTGACTACCGGGATCGTCGTGGTCGCGAGTCTGGTCCTCCAGCAGTTGCTCGGCGCCTTTGCAACCGGGATGGCGGTCCAAGCCTTCAGCCTCGGCTTTTTCGCGGAGCGCTTCGCCGCTCTCGCGGAACGGGGCATTCTCCCGCCGCTCGCGATCGGCGCGCTTCTCCTCTGGGCCTACGTCAACCCGCTTCATCGGACGATCTGGAAGATCCACGGAGGCCGGAGCGCCTCCGAATCGGAGCTCCGCACGGCGCAGCGGATCCTCGCGGGGCTGCCGATCTTTCTTCCGGTCGTGAACATCGCCGGGTACCTAGTCGGCTTCTTCGTGAGCTTTCCGCACGGACAGCTCCTCTCCGCGCTCGGCGTCCTCTCCTTCCTCCAGGCGGCGGCGGGGGGGGCGGTCTTCGGCTTCCTCCAGGTCGCGATCGACAACCTCATCCTCCCGGTGCCTCGCGCGCTCCTGAAGATCCATCATGTCGGCGCCTACCGCGAGCCCCGGATGGCGGTGCGCGCGCCGACCGTCTCGATCTTCCTCGCCGGCTACCTCATGCTGACCATGGTTTCCGTCGGCGTGCAGCTCGACGGGAGCGAGATCGCCTACAGCACGCTCCTTGAATCGGTGGTCAAGGGCCAGGTCTCGATCGACCAGGCGAAGGCAGGCTACCAGGAGCAGGTCGCGAAGCTCCAGGGCGTGAGCGCGGGCTCGGTGAAACTGCCGATCGAAGCCGGAGGAAACCGCGGCATGCGCGCGGCGGAGACCTACCTCGTCGCCTTCGTCGTGCTTCTCCTCCTCGCCTGCTTCGTTCAAATCGCCTGCACGCGCGGCCAGATGGCGCAGATCTCGCTCCTCAACCGCCGGCTGAAGGAGATGGCCGCGGGCGGAGGCGATCTGACCCGCCGAGTCGAGGTCATTCACATGGACGAGGTCGGCGAGATCATCGACAACCTCAACCGCTTCGTCGAGAAGCTCAGGCTCCTGCTCATCCACTTCGTCGAGGCCGCCGGGATGGTCACCAAGTCCTCGGTGACGCTGCGAAGCGTGCTCTCCAACACCGCCGCGGCGACCGAGGAGATGGTCGCCGCGGTCGGGCAGATCAGCTCGAACGCGGCGGGCCAAAAGAGCGTCGTGAAGAACACCGAACGGTCGCTTGAGGCGTTGCTCGGCTCCCTCGAGCAGATCTCGGTCAACGTCGACTCCCAGGCTAGTTCCGTCGAGGAGACCTCGAGCGCGATCGCGGAGATGGCGGCAAGCATCAAATCGGTGAGCCAGGCGACGGCGAAAGCCAACTCGCTCTCGGCGAACCTCATCCAGGTCGCGAAGGACGGCACGGTCGCCGTCGACAACGCGGTGAAATCGGTGCGCCACCTCGAGGAGTCCTCCGACCAGGTCAACGCGATCGTCACGGTGATCGCGAAGATCGCGGCGCAGACCAACCTCCTCGCCATGAACGCCGCGATCGAGGCGGCCCACGCGGGGGACGCGGGCCGCGGCTTCGCGGTCGTCGCCGAGGAAGTCCGCAGTCTCGCCGAGAACAGCGCGGCGAGCGCCAAGGAGATCGCGACCCATATCAAATCGATGGCGGGCCTCATCAACACGGGCGTCAAGCTCTCGGAGGACGCCGGACGGTCCCTCGGGAGGATCGGCCAGGACATCAACCAGACGACGAGCCTCGTCAACGAGATCGCCGCCGCGATGCAGGAGCAGAACCTGGGGGCGAACGAGATCGTCTCCTCGATGACCTCCCTCGTGAGCTCGACGCAGGATGTCCGCAAGATCGCCGAGGAGCAGAAGGGCGCGAGCGTCGCGATGCGCTCCTCGATCGCGACGCTCGTCCAGGTGTTCTCCGAGATCCTCGGGGCGACCGAGGAGCAGGCGAAGGGCAACCGGGAGATGATCGCCGGAATCGAGCACCTCCAGAAGGTGGCCGACGAGAATCAGCAGGTCGTCGAAAAGCTCGAGGAGCTCCTCGGCAGATTCAACCTCGGCACGGCGGAGGCGCTTGACGGGGCCGGACAGCCGCTTTCCGCTTCCCGGAACGGCGGATAGCGCGCAGAGAGCGCTATCCGATCCGCTCGACCGGGGTGTATATTTTCCGCCATGAAACCCTTAAGCGCTTCTCTGTTGAGAAGGCTCGCCGTGGGATGCGGCGTCCTCGTCCTTCTATCGGGAGGCCTTCTCCTTGCGCGCCAGGCGTCCGCCGAAGCCGGGGGCGAGCCGGGAGGCCAGCCCGGCCTGTCGTCGGACGGCGTGAGAATCGTCGGCGGGAGCTACCGATTCCCGGTGGTGCTGACCCCCGCGCAGTGGAAGGCGCGCCTCACTGCGGGCCAATACTTCATCCTGCGGGAGCAGGGAACGGAGCCGCCGTTCACCGGGAAGTACTGGAACAACCATGCGACCGGGATCTACTACTCCGCGGCAACCGGGCAGCCCCTGTTCAGCTCCGCCGACAAGTTCGACTCCGGCACGGGGTGGCCGAGCTTTACCCGTCCGATCACCCCGAGCGCCGTGCTCCTTCGCGAGGACGACAGCCTCGGCATGCAGCGAACCGAGGTGGTCGATTCCTTAAGCGGCTCTCATCTCGGCCACGTCTTCGACGACGGGCCTCCTCCGACCGGCAAGCGCTACTGCATGGACTCAGACGCGATGATCTTCGTCCCGACCGGAGGAACGCCGCCTGAACTGCTGAGCGCCTCCGCGCCCTGAAACCAAGGCAGCCTGGCCCCCGAGCCATCCGGGAGCCCGGCTCCTTGAAGCCCCTTCTCGAGCTCTTCTTCCCAACCGGCCTCATCGCGGCCTGGGCGGAGCACCGTTCGCCCGCGTGATGTCTCATCGTTCGCGCGGGGAACGCCTCGCGGACGTCCATACGTATTCCTAACATACATTTTATTAATTATATTGCCGATTATATCAATATTCTGTATAATTTAATTAATTTTATGAAGCTCGGAGGACGATATGTCACCTGAAACGAGAGAAAAGTCGGCGAAAACGGCCCCCGGCTATCGGGGCTTGGCCATGGAGGGTCCGATCGCCGCTTGGTACGCGCGCATCACGAGCAAGGACTCCCGCCGGCACGCGGGATTGGCCGACCGCCTGGCCTCGCGCGTACCTCCTGAGGGCAGCGTGCTCGAGGTCGCGCCGGGACCCGGCTATTTCGCGATCGAACTCGCGAAGCGCGTCGACGCCTGGATCGTCGGCCTCGACATCAGCGTCTCCTTCGTGGAGATGGCGCGCCGCAACGCCGCGCGATCCGGCGTCGGCGTGGACTTCCGGCACGGCAACGCCTCCGCGATGCCGTTCGCCGATGCGACGTTCGATCTCGTCGTCTGCCAGGCGGCCTTCAAGAATTTCAGCGAACCGGAGCGCGCGATCGCCGAGATGCACCGCGTGCTCAAGCCGGGCGGCTTGGCGCTCGTCGTCGACCTCCGCAGGGACGCTCCGGCCGAGGAGATCGAGCGGGAGGTCCGCGGCATGGCGATGGGCCGCCTCAACACGGCCGTGACCCGGTGGACGTTCCGGAGGGTGCTCCTGAAGCGCGCCTATAGCGTCGCCGAAATGGAGGCGATGGCCAGGCGAAGCCCCTTCGCCGGGACCAAGATCGAGGTACGCGGAATCAGCTTCCACGCCTGGCTTTCCCGCTAGTCCGCGCTCTCGGGCCCGGCGCCGCGCCGATTCCGCCCGAGCTTCCTCCCCCGTCGCGAACGATCCGCCTGAGCGGAGAGGAAGAAGCGGACTCTTCAGGGGGTCACGACCGCCCCTTGGAGCGGGAGTCCGAGTGAAAGCCTCAGGAACTCGGCGGTCACCTGGACGAGCTCCGCGCTGATCGGAAGATTCGGATTGTTGTAGCTCGCGACGTTCGCTTGGTTGTCGCTCGACACCATGCGAAGGACGTGGTTCATCCCCCTGATGAGGTCGAGAAAGGAGCGGGGATTCGCCTTGTGGAGGAGCTCCGCCTCCTCCGCTCCGAGCTCGAGGTCGCTCGTCCCCTGCACGACGAGAACCGGCACGGTGAGCTTCGCGATCTCGGCCTGCGGATCGTAGCGGAACTTCGAAATGAGATAGGGCTGCTCGGCCCGACCGAAGAGCGCGCTCAAGGAGGGAGGGATCCCGGCCACCTCCTTCCCCGCTTTCAGCCGGTCGATGACCCGGAAGGCGGCGTCGCGAAGGCCGTTCGGCTCCCCGGAGAGCTGCCTCTTCATGAGAGCGTCGGCCGGTTCCCCGGGTCCGGAGATCAACACCACCGCGTCGACGCCGACCCGCGCCGCCGCGGCCATCGCGACGAGCGTGCCTTGGCCGTAGCCGACAACCGCCACCCGGTCGAATCGCTTGTCGCGCTTCAGGTTCGTAAGCCAGCTCGCCGCGTCGTCGACGAGGGTCGAGAAGAGAAGGCTCTCGCCGGGCTTCAGTGCAGGGGCGCTTGCGCCGACCCCGCGCTGGTCGTAGCGGAGCGAGGCGATGCCGCGCGCGGCGAGATCCGCCGCGTAGAGAAGAAGGCAGTCGTTCATCGCCTGCGCCGCGGGGACGTTGCCGTTGCGGTCCATGCCCTCCGCGGCCGCGACGATGAGCACGACGGGCACCGCGCCGGCCGAAGCCGGGAGCAAGAGGCTTCCGTGGAGGTCGCCGGTCGCCGTCCTGAGGACGACGTTGATGCCGGACTGCGCCGGGCCGATCCGGGCGGAGACTCCGCTCTTCGCGAGGGAGAACGTTCCGCGGTGGCCCGCCTGCTCGAAGCTGCCCTGGATCCGGGCTCCCGTCATCTCCCCGCGAAAAACGGCGAGATCGGAGCCGGCCGAGAGCGCGAAGTCCACCCGCGGGGGACGGAACGCGACGTCCTTCAGGGGAAAGCTCATCGTGTTGCTGTCGGCGCCCGCGGAGTCCGCCGAGAGAATATCCATGCGCGCCGTTCCGTCGGGCAGGAAGTGCACGAGGATCGACAGCTTCCGCGCCTCGATGGATATGGTACCTTGCCAGCTTCCGATGAGATCGGGAGTGAAGGCCGATGGCTTCGGGGCGCAGGAAGAAAGGAGCGCGACGAGCGCCGCGCCGAGCGCGACGCGCACCCGCGTTCCGCGCGGAGGTGTCCTCATCGGCGCCACTGTACTCGTCGCGCCATCGGCGTGTCGAGAGGGCCCCTTATGGATGCGCGGCGTGGTAGGCGGCGACGAGCGCCATGATCCGGTTGTAGACGTCGGCGGAATAGGCCTTCCCGTCGAGCTGCTCGAAGCCGCCCTCCATGATGTCCCGCCACTGCTTCTTCTGGTCGGGAGAGACGTCGTTGACCGTCAGGCCGTTCTGCACCATGACACCCATCGCCTGTTGCTCGAGCGCGCTCATCCCCGTGAGGACGGTCTGCTGCGCCTGGCCCACCGAGGCGAGAAACTGCGGCTTGTACTGGTCGGGGATCTGCCTCCAGGCGCGCTCGGTAATGACGATCCCTCCGATGAGGGGCGCGATCTTGAGCGTCGACATGTTGTTCGCGATGCCAAACCACTGGTAAGCCGCCGCGGCAAGCGGCTCCGTGAAGAAGGCGTCGACCATGCCGCTCGACAGCGCGGTCATGAGATCGGAGATCGCGATCGGCGTGACCTGGAAGCCCGCCTCCTGCCAGCTCCGGATGATGTCGGGCTTGGTTCCCGACGGGATCGCGAGCTTTTGGGTCATGAGATCGGCGGGGCTCGTCACGGATCTCCGGGAGAAAAACTTGAGCCAGCCGACTATGTCCCATTTCAGGAGCACGAAGCCCTTCTCCGCGAACTTTTTCTGGAACTCAGGCGTCATGCGATCGAGGACGTAGCGAAACTCGTCCTCGCTGCCGAACAGGAACGGGAGATCGAAGACGATGACGTCGGGCACGATCTGCACGAGGCCGTCCCCGGTGAGCGCGGCGGCCTGCAGCTCGTCGATCCGCATCTTGCGGATCATGTCCGACTCGTCGCCGGCGAGCGCTCCGGGATAGAGGCGCAGCGTGACCTCCCCGTTGCTCGCGCTCGACCAGTCGGAAGCGATCTCCTTCAGCGCGGTGTCCCACGGCGTGTTTTCAGGCGCGACGGTGCCCATCTTCAGGGTAAGCGCGGAAAGCGCCGCCGGAAGCGCCGCGGCGCAGAGAGTGGCGAAAAGTATGGTGCGAAGCTTTCTAGTCATCCGAGCTCTCCCCAGCGTTCCCACGGAATGCCGATTCGGCCGGCGGCGGAGGCACCCCATGGTATTCGACGGTGCCGGGTGTCGGGCGGTTCCTCCGGGTCCCGGCGCGAAGTCCGGGCCCGGACGCGAAGGAGCGCTCTCCGTCTCGATCCGCTTTGGCCTTGTCGAGAAGATCCGTACTCTTTGTAAACGGAGCATAAACGGAGGGTGCGAGCTCCCCTGCCGGTTTCGCCACGTCGACGATCCGGTCAGGAAGGGGTACCACGCGAACGGGTTCGGGTCAAGGGGACGGCCTCCCCTACGGTTCGCCGTACGACCGGATGATGGCCTGGGTGTCGATGACCCCGGTCGGGGCGCCGCCCTCGTCGAGGACCAGGAGAAACCCGACGCCGAGGTCGCTCATGATCCTCGTCGCGACCGAGAGGGGAGCGCTCTCGAGAACGCCGCCCGTCTTCGTCGGTCGCACGTTCGAGAGCCGGATCGCGCCGCCGCGCCGCCGCACGGTCTTCAGGAGATCCTCGCGGGAGACCACCCCCCGGATCGCGCCCCTGCGCGTGCGGAGCTTTCCGAACGGCGCGTCAAGCCTCTCGAGAAGGTCGAGCGCGGCGTCCAAGGTCATGGTGTCGTCGAGCACCGCGGAGAGCGGATACATCGCCTCGGCGACGATGATCGCGGCGAGACGATCGGACTGGCGCTTTCGCACGATGTCGACTCCGCGCCGCCTCAGCTTGAGCGTGTAGATGCTCTCAGGCTCGATGACGGAGGCCACCGACGTCGCGATAACGGTGGAGAGCATCAGGGGGAGAATGAGCTCGTAATTGCCGGTCATCTCGAAGAGCATGACGATCGCGGTGATCGGAGCGCGCGCGGAGCCCGCGAAAACGGTGGCCATGCCGACCATGGCGAAGGCGCCGTCGGTGACCGAGAGCCCGGGCACGATCGCCTTCGCGACGACGCCGAACGCGCCGCCGAGCAGCGATCCCATGTACAGGCCGGGGGCGAAGACGCCGCCCGAGCCGCCCGAGGCGATGGTGAGCGACGTCACGAGGAGCTTCAGGAAGAGGAGCGCGACGAGGAGCTGTAGGTCCAGGTTTCCGCGAAGCGCCTGCTCGACGGTCGGATAGCCGACGCTCAGGACCTGGGGAAAGAAGTAGCCCGCCGCGCCCACGAGGAGCCCGCCGAGCGCCGGTTTCGCCCACGGCGGCACGCGCCGCAGCCGTTCCCAGAGGTCCTCGACTCCGTAGAGAACCCTTGTATAGAGGACGCCGTAGAGGCCGCCTGCGAGACCGAGGAGAACGAACGCGCCGAGCACCGCCACGCCTCCCACCGCGTAGGGCGGAACCGGAAACGAGGCGAAGTTGCCGAAATAGATCCTCCCGATCGCGGCGGAAAGAACCGACGCGACGACGATGTAGCCGAGATTGCTGATCGCGAAGCTTCCAAGGATCACTTCGCAGGCGAAAAGGACCCCTCCGATCGGAGAGTTGAAGGTCGCCGCGATCCCGGCCGCCGCGCCGCAGGCGATGAGCGTCTTCAGCGACTTCTCCTGAACGCCGAACAGGCGGCCGAAGGTCGAGCCCCACGCCGAGCCGATCTGCACGATGGGCCCCTCGCGGCCGACCGAACCCCCGGAACCGATGCAAATGGCGGAAGCGAGCGCCTTGAAAACGACGATCCGCGGGCGGATGATCCCCTTCCCCTCCGTGATCGCGAACATGACCTCGGGGACGCCGTGCCCCCTCGCTTCGCGCGCGAAGAAAAAGACGATGAGGCCCACGAGGAGGCCGCCGAGAGCCGGCGCGACGAACACGCGCCACCCGTGGTAGGAGGAAAGGCCTTGCTGGCTCACGTTGTAGGCGAGCCTCGTGACGAGCTCGATCATCGCGCGAAAGCCGACCGCGCCGTAGCCTCCGCCGACGCCGATGACGGCGGCGTAGATGAGGAAGAGGGTCGACTCGGGGACCTTGCGCGCAAGGATGTCGTGAATCCGCAGTCTCATGGTCGGGTCCAGCCGGGGTCACGCTACCCGCTTTCACCCCGCGTTGCAAGCCGCCGGACTTCTCAGGCGACAGGCGGCTCCCCGGGGAGATCGAGCGCCTCCGTGACGAGATCGCCCCCGGCGCAGTAGAGAGCGCTCGCGCCCTCCGCGCCGACGAGGAGCGCGGATTTCCGCCCGACGGCGTGGGATCTCTCGAAGGTCATCGCCGTGTCGATGCAGAGGTAGCGGCCGCCGTGGAGGAGGCGGAACGCCCCTTCTTCCGCGGGGGTGTGGCCGCAGACGTAGACCCTGGCGCCGTTCCTCGCGAGGAAGCCTCGGAGCACGCGGGGGTAGTCCCGTCGCGCGTCGACTTGAGCCTCCCGGCACCAGAGAACGCTCGCCTCCGGCGCGAAGAGCGGCGCGGGGAGCGGTTCCGGGATACCGGGCGGTCTGCGACCGGGAGCCGCGAGCGCGACGTTTCGAAAGGCGGCGAGCGCGCGCGCGTTGATTTCCTCGACGGACCATTCGCCGATCGCCCTCGGGAGGTCCGCGTGGGCAAAGATCAGCGTCCCAAGCTTGACCATGACCTGCTGGGAGGCGAGCCAGGCGGAAAGCCACCCGCCGGGGGCGAACGCCGCCTCGTGGGCGAGCCTTCCTGCGGCGCGGGAGCTCCCGTCGAACGAGAGGTACTCCTCGACGGTGTTGTACTGCCGCATGCCGAAGCAGTTCATGACCTCGTGGTTGCCGAGCAGGAACCAGACGCGCGAGCCCTTCCGCGGCGCCGCCTCCTGCCACCGGATGATGAGCTCGTAGATCGCGCGGGAGTTCGTGCCGCGGTCGCAGATGTCGCCGACGAACACGAGATCGGTATCCGCTAGGTCGAGATCGAGCCTCCCGTCGACGATACCGAGTCTCCCGGCGATCTCGAGCAGCGAGTCGAGCGCGCCGTGCAGGTCGCCGATCGCGATGATCCGCCTTGATGGAGTCACGGGGCGTTCTTCATGATCTCAGGCTGCTGGGTGGCGTTGAGAACGTCCCGCCACAAGCTTCCGGCCGGGTCGACGCGCTTTCGCCGCGAGACGGCGAGCTCGATCGGAACGCACGCGTAGGCGTCGTTCACGAGGCCGACGAGCATCTTGGTCCGTCCGGCCATGGCCGCGTGCACGGCGTTCGATCCGAGGCGCGAGCAGTAGAACGCGTCGACCGCGTCGGCCTTCGACGAGCGGATCATGTAGCTCGGATCGATGTACTTGAGATTGATCTCGATGCCGAGGCTCTGGAAGCGGTCCTGGATCCGCTCCCGGAGGAAAACTCCGATGTCGGCGAAGAGCCGGTTGCCGGAGGGATCCTCCTCCCCGCGCTCCTCGAGAAGGTCGAGACCCGCCCCTTCGGCGACGATGATCACCGCGTGGTTGCTGATCTCAAGCCGGCGCCTGAGATGCTCGAGGAGCCCGTTCGGACCCTCGACGTCGAACGGGACCTCGGGTATGAGGACGAAGTTCGCCTCGTTGACCGCGAGGGCGGTGTGCGCGGCGATGAAGCCGGACTCGCGTCCCATGAGCTTCACGAGCCCGACGCCCCTGATGCTCGAGTGGGCCTCGGAGTGGGCGGCGAGGACCGCCTCCGAGGCGCGGGCGACGGCCGTCTCGAATCCGAAGGACTTCTGGATGAAGCTCAGATCGTTGTCGATGGTCTTCGGGATGCCGACGACGGCGATCTTCTGTCCCCGCCGCTCGAGCTCGCGCGCGATCTGAAGCGCCCCCTTCTGGGTGCCATCGCCCCCGATCGTGAAGAGCACGCTCAGGTTGAGCCGCTCGATCGAGTCTGCGATCTTCGCGGTGCTCTCGCCGCCGCCGCGGGAGGTGCCGAGGATCGAGCCGCCGACCCCGGCGATGTCGTCGACCACGTCGGGGTCGAGCGCGAGGTCCTCGAAGGCGTACTCGGGCAGGAGTCCCCGGTAGCCGTTGCGGATGCCCGAGATCCGGCGCACGCCGTAGAGGAACCAGAGCGAGCGGACGATCGAGCGGATGACGTCGTTGATGCCGGGGCACAGGCCGCCGCAGCTCACGATGCCCACCTTCGTGTGGCTCGGGTGGAAATAGATCTTCTCGCGAGGGCCCGCGAGCTCGAGCATCTCCTCCGGCCGGATCGAGCGCGTCGGCTCGTCGGGCCTCGCGCGGATGTCGTAGAGGATGGAGTCCTCGTCGGTGACGTACTTCGCGAGCCCGTCGCCCGTCGCGGTGGCCATCTTTATGGGGGAGGGTATCGTCGCCGGGCCGAGCGTGGAGACCCTGAAGTCGTTCTGCGCCATGATCTCGGGCGCTCGCCTCAGGCCGGGCGGCCGCGGCGAGCCGGCCCATGGTATACCTTGGCGCGCGGGCGATCAAGGCGAAAGAGGCACGCCCCCGAGGCGGGGGGCGTGCCGAAGAATGCTAAGGACTTCGTTTTTTACCTTGGCGCCGGCTCCCGAGAGCGAAGACGGCGTCTCGCGCTAGGCTCTCGCTCGCCGGGCGAGCGAGACCGGAACGCTAGAACTTTACCGTGTAGGAGCCGTTCACGTAGGCGTCGATCGCCGTCGCCTTGCCCCCCGCGTTGTAGACCGTGTCGTCGTAGTTGTGGTACTTGAGTGCCGTCTCGAAATACCACGGTCCGTGGGTGTAGCTGAAGCCTTGGGTTATGCTCGACCCGATCGCCTTTCCGCTTCCGTCGACGCCGCCGTACCAGGCACTTAGACTCGAGTTCGGAACCGAGTCGAAGGTATAGATCGACGGAGCGAGGTAGGCCTTGAAGCCCGCTAGACCGAGGGTCGAGAAATCGATCGTGAGCTTCGGGTCGGTGAAGTACTCTACGTTGAAGGTGGAATCGCTGTACGAGGGCGTGGTCGAACCGCTGTCGGCGAAATAGATGCTCTCCCTGAGGTCGAGCTGAAGCGGCCCGAGGACGAAGCTCACCTGCGGCTTCACGTCGTAGATCCACGCCGGCGAGAGGCCGATCTCGGTGGTCGCGTTGAGCACGATCGCGTGGGTCGGGTCAAGGGTGAACTTGTAGGAGACGCTCTCGAAGTTCGTGAAGAGGAAGGTGTTCGGGTTCGTCTGGTCCCAGCTCAGGTAGATCCCCTTGTACTCGTTGTTCAGGATGTACCCGATCTCCGCGTTCGACCCGTCGTTCACCGTGTCGAGGCCGAACTCATAGAGGGGAAAGCTCACGCGAGCGGAGAGCGCGCCGTAGGAAAGGTCGGCGTAGGGCTCCTGCCGGTTGATCTGAACGAGCGACACCGGGATGGTGCCGATCGCGTCGTCGAGCGCGAGTCCGACCTTGACATTCGCGCCGCCTGCGAGCTTGAGCAGGTAGGACCCGTTCAGGTAGGGATCCAGGACGGGGTCCGGGGCGTTCGTGATGGGCGAGCTCGTCTCGACCGGCGCCGCGGTCGTCAGCTTGGTCTGCGGCGCGCCGGTGGCGTTGTCGAGCCAGCCGATGCTTCCGGCCGTGATCGAGACGTTTTGGGCGGTGGCGACGAAGGTCGCGGCGGCCGAGATCAGCGCCGCGAGCGATGCAACTCGAAGGATTTTCATGCTTTTCTCCTTAAAAGCAGCGAAATTTGATGTAGGGAAGACCGAACGCTTCCCTCCGTAATCAGTCACTCGTGCGGGCGTTGTGGCGTTCCGTGCTCCGCGATGATTCCTCCTTTCTGTCCCGATTATCCTAAGCGTCGCGTATACCATGCGAGGCGTACGCGCGCAATAGCTTTTTCCTTATCTGATAAAGAATTAATTAAATCCGAACAGTTCACACGAGACCCTAACCGGACGTTGACAAACCGGCTCGCGCGGCAAGTCCGGCACACGCCGCGCCGACCCGCGCTTTCCCGATCCGTCCTCACCTCCCCCAAGGCTCTCGCGTCGCCCTCCTCCCCGTAATTCTGACCATTTTTGTTAACTATCTGACGCGAGATAGTTAACATCGAAGGTATAGAACATTTCAAGGATCTCGGCAAGCGACCCACGTGAAAAAAACGGGAACGTTGTACCGGGGCTCCAAACGGTGTATCATGGTCGCGACCAGACGCCTTGGTTGCCAAAAAGGAGGTGACTATTCTATGTCCGGTCTCAAACGCTGGGTGCTCGGCGGGTGGCTCCTCGTCGCCCTCACCGGCCTCGCCGCCGCCGATCAGAAGAACATGATGAGCGTCACGGTGGAGCAAGCTGCGGTCCGCGCCACTCCCTCGTTTCTCGGGAAGATCGTCGCGTCGCTCGCCTACGGCGACCGGGTCGCGGTGGTCGCGGAGAAGCAGGACTGGGTCGAGGTGGCGCTCCCGCAGGGCGGCGACGGCTGGCTTCACTCCTCGGCGCTCACGACGAAGGTGGTCGTCCTGCAGAGCGGACAGAACGTCTCGCAGTCCGCCTCGAGCAGCGAGGTCGCGCTCGCCGGAAAGGGCTTCAACGAGCAGGTCGAGACGCAGTACCAGGACGAGTCGCACCTCGACTACACGTGGGTGAACAGAATGGAAAAGATCGTCTTTTCGCCGGATGTGCTCGTCAAGTTTCTCGCCGAAGGCGGCATTACGGGAGATCAAGGAGGCGGAAATTGAAACCTCGCGTCTTCCTCGGCCTCGTCGTGTCGGCCGGGCTCCTCGTCACGGCCTGCTCGAGCATCAGCCAAATCGGCACCTCCGTCGCGGTCGCGACCGGCCAGATCAGCCCGGGCCAGGCCGCCGCGATCAACCAGTCGGCGCAGGCGGTCCAACAATCCTTCCAGGACTTCACGCCGGAGCAGGAGTACTACATCGGCCGCTCGGTCGCCGCCGTGATCCTCACCAAGTACCGGCCCTACGACGATCCGGCCGCGACGCGCTACATCAACTTGCTCGGCCAATCGCTCGCCATGGCGTCCGACCGCCCCGAGACCTTCAGGGGCTATCACTTCCTCATCCTCGACTCCGACGACATCAACGCGCTCTCGGCGCCGGGCGGCTTCGTCTTCGTAACGCGGGGGCTGCTCCGCTGCGCGAAGAGCGAGGACCAGGTGGCGGCCATCCTCTGCCACGAGATCACCCACGTCGTGCTGAAGCACGGTCTGCAGGCGATCAAGAAGTCGCGCATCACGGCGGCGCTGACGAACGCGGCGCTCACCGGAGTCGAGGTCGCCGGTCCGAGCGACGTCGCCCAGCTGACCGCGACCTTCAGCGACTCCATCAACGACATCACCTCGACGATGATCAACAGCGGCTACTCGCGCGAGTTCGAGGTCCAGGCCGACCGCGGCGCCGTCGATCTCATGAAGCGCGTCGGCTACGACCCGTGGGCCCTCGTCGACGTCCTCGAGGTCATGAAGCTGCGGCTGAAGCCCGGCGGCAACGACTTCGCGAAGACCCACCCGGATCCGGCCTTCCGCATCGAGGTGGTGGAAAAGGAGATCGGGAGCGCGCAGCGCTCGACCACCGTCAACCCCGAGCGGCAGGCGCGCTACGAGGCGGCGATGGCGGGAATCTGATGGGCGCCCTCGGGAAAAAGCTCCGGGGCGCCGGGCTCGTGGCCCTGATCGCGACGGCGCTCGCGGCCGTGCTCTGGGCGGTCGGCGCCCTCGACGTCTTCGAGCAGAAGACGTGGGACTGGCGCGAGGCGCTTCTCGCGAAGCCGGGAAAAGCGACCGACAAGATCGCGTTGATCCTCCTCGATCAGCGGAGCCTCGATTGGGGCAGAAAGGAGAACCAGCTCTCCTGGCCGTGGCCGCGCTCGGTCTACGCGCCGCTTCTCTCCTTCGCGAAGCGCGGAGGGGCGCGAAGCGTCGGCTTCGACGTGATCTTCAGCGAGGCGTCGGTCTACGGCGTCTCCGACGACCAAGCGCTCGGCGCCTCGATCGGCGATCTCGGGAGCTTCGTCGGCGCGGTCTTTCTCGGGGACGCGACGGGGGACTCCACCTCCTGGCCGCCGGGGCTGCCGGAGCCGAAAATCTCCATAAAAGGCCTCGATCGGTGGCTTTCCCTCAGCCGGGCAGGGCGGACCTCGCGCCTGCGGAGCCCTCGGGCGATCACGTACGCGAGCGCCTCCTTTCCGATCAGCGACATCTCGATGAACGCGCGCTACCTCGCCGACGTCGCCGGGCGGCCGGACTCCGACGGGATCTACCGCGAGGTCTCCCTGTTCAGCCTCTTCGACCGCCGCGTGATTCCGTCGATGGCGCTCGCGGAGTACCTCGCGGGAGCGCAGGGCCGGCCGCACCGCATCGAGATCGTCGGGCCGGGCATCCCCGGGGAAGGCCGCCAGTCCGGCCTCGCGTTGACCCTCGATCGACTCGTCGGGAAAATCGACTGGCTCCGCGTCGATTCGACGCGGAGCCCGCTCGGTCCCGACGGCAGATTCTACCTGCGTTACCGCGGACCCGCCGGGGTCTACCGGCCCCTCGAGGCGGCGGCGGTCATCCAGAGCGAGCTCCAGATCGAGAACGGCGACGCGCCGAACATCGATCCGTCGGTGCTGAAGGACAAGTACGTCTTCTTCGGCTACTCGGCCCCGGGCCTCCTCGACGTGCGGCCGACGCCGGTCTCGGGGGTGAACCCGGGCGTCGCGATTCACGCCACCACGCTGGACAACCTGCTCTCGGGGGATTTCATCCTCCCGGTCGCGCCGCTCCTCGTCGTCGCGATCGCGCTCGCGATCGCGCTCCTCGCCGGCGCCTCAGGCTCCCTCGCCTCCGGGGCGGCTCCGACGGTGGCGGTCTACGTCGTCGCCCTCGCGCTTCCGCCTGCGGCGGGAGTCCTCGCCTACCGCTGGGGCTTCCGCCTCCCGGTCGTCATGGGAGAGCTCGCGACGATCTTCTCGCTCACCGGGACCGCGATCCTCAACTACGTGACCGAAGGCCGCCAGAAGCGCTACATCAAGGGCGCCTTCAAGCAGTACCTGAGCCCCGCGGTCATCGAGGAGCTCATCGCGCATCCCGAGCGGCTGCGCCTCGGCGGCGAGCGGCGGACGCTCTCGATCTTCTTCTCGGACCTCCAGGGCTTCACCGGCCTTTCCGAGGGCCTTTCGCCCGAGGACCTCACGGCGCTCCTCAACGAGTACCTCTCGGCCATGACCGACATCATCCAGGACGAGGGGGGCACGATCGACAAGTACGAAGGCGACGCGATCATCGCGTTCTGGAACGCGCCGATCACGCAGGAGGACCACGCGGCGCGATCGGTGCGCGCCGCGCTCCGCTGCCAGGCGCAGCTCGCGACGATGCGCCCGAGCCTCCGCGCCCGCGTGGGAAAGGACCTCTTCGTCCGGGTCGGGATCAACACGGGACCGGCGGTCGTCGGCAACATGGGATCCCGCTCGCGCTTCGACTACACGATGCTCGGCGACGCGGTGAACCTCGCGTCGCGCCTCGAGGGGATCAACAAGCAGTTCAAGACCTTCACCATGATATCCGAGATGACGCGCTCGGCGCTCGGGGGCGCCTTCAGGACCCGCGAGCTCTCGCGGGTCGCGGTCGTCGGCAGGAAGGAGCCGGTCGCCGTCTACGAGCCCCTCCTCGAGGAAGACTATCGGGCGCGCACGGAGGATCTCGCGGTGTTCGACGAGGCGCTTCGCGCCTTCTATGCAGGCGACTTCGCGCGCGCGGGCGGGATCTTCGAGCGACTCGCGGCGACCGACCCGCCGGCCGCGGCGTACGCCGCCAAATGCCGCGCGCTTGCCGCCTCGCCGCCCGCCGACTGGCAGGGAGTCTGGGTGATGACGGAAAAATAAGACGAGAGCCTATGTGACACGTCACGGAGAAACGAGAGGTTGAGAGAACTTCGTGAAGGAGTTATAAGATAGAAACGGTGTTGAGAACCGATCGGGAACCTACGAGAGTCCCTGCGCGAGCTCGTCGTCGACAGGACTGATGGTGGGTATACCGCGGAGAGCAAGACGATCGGGGTTCCAGATAGAGCCGGTGAGCATGTTTCCTCCATAATCACAAGATTTACCGAGAGCGTGGCCTCCAGGCTTCGCGCCGTGAAGAGGTCAAACAGAAGCTCGGGCGGCTCCGTTTTCTCTGTCTTTCCCATGAAAGACGGTTCCAAGAAGGTCATGCGAAACCGCAAGGTTGTGGGTGACGTCGCGAGAGAAACTAAGAGGCTCAAGGGAAGGTCATGCTGAAAACCCGTCACACGGTTCATTTCAAGGACTCGCGAGACCTTTCCATCCTTCCCGACCGGTCCGTCGATTTGATCGTCACGTCGCCCCCTTATCCGATGATCGAGATGTGGGATGAGGTTTTCTCTGGGCTAAACCCGGAGATTGGAGAAGCGCTTCGCTCGCAAGACGGTCGGAAAGCCTACCTTCTCATGCACGATGAGCTCAATACGGTCTGGAACGGCTTTCCCCGAATCCTCAAGCCCGGCGCTTGGGTATGTATTAATATTGGGGATGCTACTCGTACCGTTGGGAAGAAGTTTCAGCTCTATTCCAACCAGAGCAAAATAGTAGAGACTTTCTTCCGTCTTGGCTTCGACTGCCTCCCCATGGTGCTCTGGAGAAAGCAAACGAACGCTCCGAACAAGTTCATGGGCTCGGGCATGCTTCCCGCCGGAGCCTATGTCACCTTGGAGCATGAGTACATTCTCATCTTCCGTTATGGAGACAAGCGCTCCTTCGCTACCGAAGCCGAGACCAAGAAACGACAGCAAAGCTCCTTCTTCTGGGAGGAACGTAATACGTGGTTTTCCGACCTTTGGGACTTCAAGGGTACTCGCCAACCGCTTCATCATGGAGATGTACGGGAACGAAGCGGCGCGTTCCCTTTCGAGCTTGCCCACAGGCTCATCAATATGTACTCGGTGCTCGGGGATACCGTGCTGGATCCCTTTCTAGGAACCGGGACGACGATGCTTGCAAGCGCCGCTTCGTGCCGGAATAGCATCGGATTCGAGATAGATCCAGGCCTCGGAAGGATTGTAAGCGAAGGCATTCAGGGCATCCGAGAGGCGGCTAATCAGGTTATTTCGATTCGCCTCAATGAGCACGTCGCTTCGATGAACGACTACACGGAGAAAAAGGGCGGGACGAAGCATACCAACGTGCCCTATGGCTTTCCGGTTGTCACGTCTCAAGAGACGGAGTTGGTGCTTCCGTATCTAGAAACAATCGACTCCGCAAGCACGGGAGCGTTTGAAGTAACGTACGATGAAAACCCCGAAATACGACCGGTACGGGCTTTTCAGCCTTCTCAAGGAGAGCCAAAGCAGGAAGGCCAATTGGCTCTTCTTTGACCCCCGATTGAACGACGGGCTCGTCGAGATCGTACCGCGCAAAACCTCGAACGCGAGAGGCGGCTTCAAAAACACCGGCGGCATGAGCGGACACGCGCCATGGCGGGAATAGGGCGAGACCGTCAGGCGCCGGAGCGCCGATCGAGAATCCTCCGGACCGCCCTCGCGAGGCGCTCCATTCCCGTCTCGATGCGATCGAGGTCGGAGTTCGAGAAATTGAGCCGCGCGGTGTTGCCTCCCCCGCCGTCGACGTAGAACGAGGCGCCGGGCACGAAGGCCACCCTCTCCCTGATCCCAGCCTCGAAGAGCTCCGTCGCGTCGACCTCGGGGGGAAAGGTGAGCCACAGGAACATCCCGCCCTCGGGCTCGGTGAAGGAGACCTCGGGCGGGAAGTGCGCCCGCAGCATCTCGACCATCTTGTCGCGCTGCGCCCGGTAGGCGGCGCGAATGCGGCCGATGTGGGCGTCGAGGTCGTTGTCCGAGAGGTACTGGAAGAGGATCCGCTGCGAAAGGTAGCCCGAGTGGAGATCGGTCCCCTGCTTCGCGGTGACGAGATGCTCCATGACGTCCGCCTGAGCGCAGACCCAGCCGAGCCGGATGCCCGGCGCGACGATCTTCGAGAAGGAGCCAAGAAGCACGCTCTCGCCGCCGAGGAAGCTTCGTATCGGGGGAAGCTCCGTCCCGATGAAGCGAAGCTCGCCGTACGGGTCGTCCTCGACGGTCACGACGCCGCTTCCCTTGAGGACCTCGGCGACGCCGGCGCGCTTCTCCTTCGCGTAGGTGATTCCCGAGGGGTTCCCGAAGTTGGGTACGGCGTAGAAAAGCTTCGCGCGCGGCAGACGCGCGGCCTCCCGAAGGGCCGCGAGATCGATGCCGTCTGCGAGGAGCGGGACGGCTCGAAACTCCGGCTCGAACATCGAGAAGGCCTGGATCGCGCCGAGGTAGCCAGGCCGCTCGATGAGGACGAGATCTCCCTTGTCGACGAAGACCTTGCCGACGAGGTCGAGCGCCTGCTGCGATCCGTTCGTGATGAGGATCTCCGACGGATCGACCTCGATTCCCTGTCTCGCGCGGTAGCGCTTGGCGACCCATTCGCGCAGCGGAGGATAGCCCTCGGTCGTGCTGTACTGGAGCACCTGCCTGCCGTGCGCGCGAAGGACCTTCGCCGCGGCGAGCGCGAACTCTTCGGAGGGAAAGAAATCCGGTTGGGGAAGGCCGCCCGCGAACGATATGATCTCAGGCTCTTCGGTAACCTTGAGGATCTCCCGGATGAACGAGCGCCTCACCGCCCTCGTGCGAAGAGCGAAAACCCTGCCGTCCACTCGACCACCCTCCGATCGACCCTGGAGTGGGCCGGCGACTGAGGAATCGCGTCACCATAGCGGCGAGCCGAACGGATGTCAACCGCTGCCGCGGGCGCGACGCCTCAGCGAGAAGCGACCTCCTCGAGTTGGCTCACCTCGTAGAGCGGCCGGTCGATGAGGACGAACTGGACGCGCCGGTTGCGAACGCGGCCCGCTTCGGTCGCGTTGCTCGCGACGGGGCGGTACTGCCCGAAGGAGACCACCACGAGGCGAAGGGGATCCACGCCGCAGTCATCTTGGAGGTAGCGGACCACGTTCGCGGCGCGAGCCGCTCCGAGATGCCAGGAGGTCGGATAGAGCCTCAGGGTCGCCGGGCTCGACAGCGCGACGGCGGTGTTGCCCTCGACGCGGATCACCTTCTCGGGCACCTTGTTGAAGATCCTCGCCATCGTGCGCAGAATCGGCTCGTACTGGGGCCGAAGCGTCGGGCTGTCGGGATTGAAGAGCACCTCTTCCTTCACGTCCACGATGAGAACTCCCGCGTAGCGACGGATGTCGATCTCGCCCCGCGCGATCTGCGCGGCGAGCGCCGAGCGGAGCTGGTCGGCGACGCTCGCCATCCTCCGCTCTTCTCGGTCCCGCGCCGCCGCAAGCTCGGCTTCGCGGCGGCTGAGGCGCGCGATCTCCTCGATGTACCCGGTGTTCTCGGAGGAAAGGCTTGCGACCCTCTCCTCGAGATCGCTCTTCGTCGCGCCCAACGTCGATGCGAGGGCGCGGTTCGCGGCGTCGAGCGCGGCGATCCGGCGGCCGAGGAGCGCGATCTCCGCGGATTTGGCATCGGAGTCCTTCTGGAGCCCCTGAATGAGGTCGCTCAAGTCGCCGATCTCGCGGCGGTAGTTGTCGAAATCGACGAGCATCTGGCGATTTTGGCTCTCGAGTTGGCTAGCCGCGGCCGATTTCGCGGCGAGCTCCTTCGCGAGCTGTCCGTTCGTCCGCTGAAGCGCCGTGTTCTGCGCGCGCTCCCGCTCGAGGGAGGCGCTCGTCCCGGCGACCTGCGTCTCGAGGGCCATGAGCTGGCCCTGCTGCCGCGCCGTCTCCGCGCTTGAAGGCTGCGCGCTCGGCTTTCCCGTCGTCGCGCACGACGTCAAAGCGAGGAGCGACGCGGCGCCGATTGCGTACATCACCTTCAACGTGCTCATTGCTCCATCTCCCTCTCTACAAAGGCGTCCGGCTCCCGGCAAGTTACAGTCGCTCGTCGGCCCATTGTGTGGTAAGCTTGGGGAGGTCAGTGCGCTATCGCGTAAGGAGCGATCCATGAGCCTCCGAACCGTCTGCTTGCTGTGCATTGGAATGGCGCGCGCCGCCCAGCTCGCCGCGCAGCCCGTCCAGCCGGTTTCGTCGGGCCAGTCGGCCGAGCCGAGCTACCAATACTACGTATGGGGAACCACGGTTCGCGAGCTCGAGCGCAAGGTGCCGGATCTCGAGCGCGCGCGGCTCTACCAGCCCGGCGGACGGTTTCCGGGTCTTGAGGACGCGCTCCTGTATTTCGACGGAGGGCGCTTGGGCGGCGTCGTGCGCAACCCCCTTGCCGCCGACCCCGCGGAGGTGACCGCCTACACCTCCGACGCTCTCATGCTCACGTTCTGGTTTTCCGGCCCGGGGCTCGTCGCGGTGACCTTCAACATGCAGAACCGGCACGTGCTCGCCGACCTCGAGAAGAAATACGGCGCCGCGGACGAGATCTCAGGCACGTCGGTCGGCTGGGAGTTCAACGCGGCGGCGTGGCGGGCGAGCCAGATGATCGTTTCCTGGGAGGAGCTCCCCGCCCTCTCGACGGAGTTCGTGACCTACATGGACAACACCTGGTTCGCGCTGAAGGAAAAGCAGGCCCTTGCCGGATCGCGCTGAAAGCCTCACGGCTCCTTCGGCGAAAGGGGTATGAGGAGGACGGGCGTAGCCGTCTGAGCGCACACGGTGCTTGCGACGCTCCCCTCCCCGAGCGCGTCGATTCCCGCCTTCCCGTGCGTTCCGAGAACGATGAGGCGGGAGCCGCGCGCGCTCGCCGCCTTCGCGATGACGCGCGCGGGGTCTCCTCGGTCGATCTCGGCGTCGATCGTCACGCCGGGCTTGGCGAGGAGCGCGCGCGTGTCGCGGAGGTACCGCTCGGCCTCCTCGGCGGCCATGTCGAGCATCCTGTCGGTGGTACCGGGCAAGAACTTGCTCGGCGCCGCGCGCGTGCCCTTCATCGTCGCGAAGGTCGGAATGACCA
>JASHNV010000126.1 GCA_030041455.1 Spirochaetia bacterium | reverse complement strand
CCTGAGCGGCCGGACCTTCGCGCAGCTCCACCGGATGAGCTTCATCGACATCCACAAGCGTACGACCAGGGCGCTCTTCGCGGTCCTCCCGCCGGCCTTCGCCCGGCTCTTCGAGGAGGGAGCTCGGCAAGGGCTGTGGCGGGCGACCCATCCGCTCGAGCTGTCCGAGATTCTTGTAGCCGCCGGCGCCTATGTGTTCGACCCGGAGCAGGCAAACGAACGGACCCGCCGACGCCTGGATGCGTTCGTCGAAGCCTGTGCCGGGGCGTTGGGAATCGAGCCCGGGATTCTCCGACCCGCGTTCGCGGCGTTCGGCGAGCCGTAATCGCGGAGCCCACAGGGGCGCCCGCGGAGGTCTCGGGGTCTTCCCGCGCATCCCGCCGGTCAGGCGGCCGGCATGCTCGCGGGCCGGGCGCCATGAAGATCGTCCGTTCCGGCGCGAGAGGGCAGACGATCGGCGGGCTCCCCCGCTCGCCGGGACGCGCCGCCCGGAATCCCTGAGGCCGTCACCGGCGCGCAGGTCCCGCGAGCTCCGACTCCCGGGGGTAGCGGTGCTCCCCGCCGTCGGGACCCCGGAAGACGTAGGCGTCCGCCTCGATTCGAAGGAGCGCGGCCTCGACGGGCACCTTGCCGCCTCCCCCGGGGAGGTCGACCGCGTAGGTCGGGAGGGCAAGACCCGAGAGGCGGGAGCGGAGCTCGCGCATGATCGCGATACCGCGCTCGATCGAAACGCGGAAATGAGCGGTCCCCGCGGCGAGGTCCCCTTGGAAGAGGTAGTAGGGCTTGACCCCGGAACGGAGGAGCCCGCGGAAGAGCGCCTCGAGCGTCGCGACGTCGTCGTTCACGCCGCGAAGGAGCACCGCTTGGTTCACGACCGGGACTCCCGCCCGGAGGAGCCGCCTGACCGCGAGGCGGAACTCCTCGGTGAGCTCGCGGGGATGGTTCGCGTGGATCACCGCCCACAGGGAATCGAACCGGGAGAGCATCCCGACGAAGGCCTCGGTCACCCGCGAGGGCAGGACCACCGGCATCCTCGTGCACAGCCGTATGACGTAGTCCGGATCGACCTGCTTCAGCCGCTCGATGAGGTGCTCGATCTCGCGGTCGGAGAGCATGAGGGGGTCGCCGCCCGAGAGGAGGAGCTCCCTCACGGCCGGCGTCCGGCGGAGATAGGCGCACACCGCGTCGAGCTGCTCTTCGGTGATCCGACCCCGGCCGTGACCGGTGAAGTGGCGCCTGAAGCAGTGTCTGCAGTAGGTCGCGCACCGGTCGTTCACGAGCAGGAGCGCACGGTCCGGGTAGTGGTGGACGAGCCGCTCCGCGGCAAGGTAGCGGTTGTCGCCGATCGGATCCCCGGTCTCGTAGGGGAGGGTGACGAGCTCGTCGGCGCTCGGAAGGTACTGCGCCGCGATCGGATCCGATGCGGGATCCGAGGAGCGCGCGAGCGCGGCGTAGTAGCGGCTCACCCCGAAGGGAAGCCTCGTCTTCGGGTCCACGCCGCCTGAGAGCTCCTCGACGGGGCCGCCTTCCGGGCCGGATTGCTCGGGTCTCTCGATAATGGTTCGCATGAGCGCGAGCATACGGGAAGACACCGGACTTCGCAAGCGCGTCCGCTTGGGCTGTTCGGGGCCCCGCGGGCTTCGGTCGCTCCCTTGCATCCGGAGTGCGTTTGCCCTAAGGTAGGCTCACGGCAGCATGGCGTGGGGCGGAAGCGGTGGCTCCCGCCCGCGCGGATGCTCGACGACGCTCCTCCCGAGGCCGGTCATGACCGCCTTGAGTGTCCAGCACCGAATGGACGGACGGCAGTCCGACGGATCACGCTCGCAGAGGAGGTCGAGACTCGCGGGTCGCGCGCGAGCATCGACTGCGGCACGGCCCGGGGCAATCGCCTCGGCGGTCGTGCAGACGAAGGCAGGGACGCGAAGTGCCGCCTTCCCGGAAGGTCGCCCGGGAGAAACCCGGATACCGCTCCTTTCCGCTCCGCGTGGGACCGAGGAGATCGTCGGGCAGGAGCGACGAGCGGCCCGGATCCGGCGGCAACGCGGCCAAGCACGAGGAGAAAGCCCACATGAAAGAAACGTCCACGGCCGACGGAGGGGAGCGAGCGCGTTACGTCGCCTTCCTGCGCGGCGTCAACGTCGGCGGGCACGGCGCCGTCAAGATGGAAGACCTGAGGCAATTGTTTCAATCCCTCGGATTCACGGAGTGCCGTACCGTGCTCGCAAGCGGCAACGTTCTCTTCGCGTCGAGGCCGACCGACCCCGGCCGGCTTGAGAAAAAGATCTCGCAGGCGCTCGGCGGAAGCGTCATGGTGCGGCTCGTGAGCGACCTCCGGAAGCTTGCCGCGTCGAGTCCCTTCGAGAAGATACCGGTCACCCCGCAGACGCGATTCTCCGTGACCTTCAAGACCGAGGAGGCTCGAAGCGACCTCGCGATTCCCTACGAGGCGCCCGAGAAGGATTTCTGGATCGTCCGCGTGACGCCCGGCGAGATCCTGAGCGCGCTCGTTCTCTCGCCGGGCCGAGGGACCAGCGAGGCGATGGCGTTCCTCGAACGAGAGTTCGGAAGCCAGATCACCACGCGAAACTGGAACACCGTCGAGAGGATCCTGAACGCCTGAGGGAGCCTCTTCTAGGCCTCGGGAGGCTCCCGGGTCGGGAGCGCGGAGTCCGCGCGCAGCGCCTCGAGGAGGTCGCTCAGGCACTCGCCGAACTCCCGCCGCCGCCCCCCGAGCGAGGCGAAGAGGCTGTCGGCCGACGCGAGAAGGGTTCCGTACACCTCGTCGAGAAGCTTCGCTCCGCGCGCCGTGAGATCGAGGTGCACCTCCCTGCGGCTGCCCGGGTCGTAGGTTTGGGCGATCAAGCCCTTGCCGACGAGCGATCGGACCCGTTGACTCACGAGGGACTTGCTCGTGTCGAGGCTTTCCACGACCTCCGTTTGCGAGGGACGGCTCCGTTCCCGGGCGACCATCATGACGAGAAACTCGTTGAACGTGATCTTGTAGGGCGCAAGGAGCACGAGGCGGGCGAATCGGTCGAGGAGGATGACGATCTCGTTCAGCTTGTAGACTTCCGAGTCGGCGAAGCTCACGGCGTCATTCCCCGGACGCCGGCCGCACGCGCCGTGCCTGAGGGAAGCCTCCCGCCACGCGCGTCGCGAGGAAAGAAAGACCGATCACGACCGCGCCCGCGACGAACGTGGAGGCGAGCGCCGCGAGGGCGGTGAACGGCGCGTGGAGCGCAAGGCGCGGAATCAGGCGGTTCGGCATCGCGACCGCGGCGAGGAAAGCGCCGAGCAGGCCGAAATAGGCTCCCCGCATGAACAGGCGATGGGCGGCCGTCCGGCGCCGCGCCGCGAAGAAGACCCCGGCGAGGAGACTCGCGAGGGTCACGACCGAGAGGACGTGGACGGGACTGAGATGGCCGGGGATGATGGCTCGAATCCAGAACGAGCTCACCGAGACGTACGCCATGGTCGCCGCCCAGGCCCATCCGACCGTCCGGTGGAGCGGATCCCCCTTTCTTCGGCGAAGCAGGTTAAAGGCGCCGAGGACGAGCGCGGCGGAAGCGCACGCGGCGTGCGACGCGATCAAGAGAGTCCACCCGGTCACAGCACGAACCTCCCGAGCCGCGGCGGCGAAGGAGCGTCCGCCGACGACGGTTTAGTATGATAACAGTTTACTCTATGAACTTCATGGGGTCAAGCGCTCGGGCGGCACGTCGGGAGAAAGCCCCGATCGCCTGGGCGGATGTCGCTTTTCCACGACCCGTCGTGCCCGAGATCGCGCGCCCAGGATCCACGTGGCACGTGCAACCCGCCGGGAGGGTATCGGACGTCACCGGTCTCCTCCATCCGGAGACGAACAGCCTGACCGCACGTATGCCTGCGGTTCAGCCGGAATCACGCGAATAGGTACGGGGCGAACGGGCGATATCCCCACGCTCCCAGGCCAGGCAGGAGGACGCTCGAGGCCCCCCCCTTCCGCGCCGCGTCCGCCTCCGGAATCGACTCGGGCATGTGCGACGCTCGCGGCTTTCGCGGCCGTCTTGCCCGGGTGAAGCCATGCCCGCTACACTGGGTAGCCGCCCGATCCGGCTTTTGCGCGGCGGAAAAGGCATCGCTCGCGCCCCATGTCCCGCCGATAATCTATCGTGCGCGCCCGGGTCCTCCGATGGTCGCGGGCGCTCGAACTCGGAGGAAGAAAGAGAACACCATGAAAATCCCGACATTTCGCACGCTCGCGCGGATTGCTCTCCTGCTCGGTTTGCCGCTCGTCGCGACGCCCGCGCTCGTCTCGGCGGCGCCGGCCCACAGGGTCTCCGTCGACTGGCTGAAGCCGTCCGACGGGCCCTACCCGGTGATTCACCGGGGCGACCGGGTGTGGCTACGGGTATCGATCGCGAGGCAGCGGGTCTACGTCCATCTCAACGGGCACGTCGCCTACGCGATGGTGGCGTCGACCGGGCTCGACTCCCCTCCCGACGACGCGACGCCGCGGGGAACCTTTCGGATTCAGCGGGAGCGCGGCCTGTTCTTCTATGCGCCGAGAGAGCGCGAAGGGGCGCGCTATTGGGTTTCCTGGCTCCACCACGGCGAATACCTCTTCCATTCGGTTCCGACCGACCGCGAAGGAAGAATCATCGTATCCGAAGCGAGGAAGCTCGGCCGCGAGGCGTCGCACGGCTGCATCCGACTCACCCTCCCCGACGCGCGATGGATTTACCGGCACATCCCCTACGGCACGTACGTCGTGATCGGCGGCTGAGCCGCTCGACGATCTGTCAATGAGACGCAATCTCATTGACAGATCGAGCGCCCCGTGGTACGGTGCTTGCAATTGAGACGCGATATCGAGATCGGGTCGTCCCGCGCGGCGCGCCTTCGGGCGGGCGGGCGGAGCGGTCCCGGGACGGAGGCGGAAGCTACATGGATTACGAAGCGATTCTCCCGACGCGTTCGAGCGCATCGTCCTCAGGACGTTCTTCCGGTTCGAAGAAGGCATCGAGTCTCGCCGAGCTCGAGGACGTCGCGGTCCGCCTCGGCGGTCGACTCATTCAGAGCGGGATGAGCTTCTCCCTCGCGGCCGGGGAGATGGTCGCGGTGCTCGGTCCGAACGGCGCGGGCAAAACCACGCTCCTCAAGCTGCTGCTCGGCCTCGTCAGGCCGGCTGCGGGCTCGATTCGGGTGCTCGGCGCCCCGCCGCGGCGCGGCAACCGCCTGATCGGCTACGTCCCCCAGTTCCGGGTCCTCGAGACCGAGCGCGCCTTGAGGGCGCGGGACGTCGTCGGATTCGGCCTCGACGGCCACCGGTGGGGACCGGCGTGGCCGAGCCGCTCCCGCGAGGCGGCGATCGACCGGGCGCTCGAGGAGGTCGGAGCGCTCGAGCTCGCCGAGGCGCCGATCGGCTACCTCTCCGGCGGCGAGCAGCAGAGGCTTCTCATCGCGCAGGCGCTCCTTTCGAGCCCTCGGCTCCTTCTTCTCGACGAGCCGCTCTCCAACCTCGACATCGCGCGGGCGCAAGAGGTGGTCCAGCTCGTCGACGGCATACGGCGGGAGCGGCAGGTGGCCGTGCTCCTCGTCACCCACGACGTGAACCCGCTCCTGCCCTGCGTCGACCGCGTCCTCTACATGGCGAACGGCAGGTGTCTCCTCGGCGCCCCCGACGAGGTGATCAACCGCGAGAAGCTGAGCGAGCTCTACGGCTCGCCCGTCGAGGTCGTCGAGGCGCTCGGGCGTCTCTTCGTCGTCGGCGTCGAGACCTGAGCTCCCGTGCTGAGCGCGTTTCAGTACCCCTTCATCCAGAACGCCTTTCTCTCGGGAAGCTGCATCGCGGTGGCCGGAGCGGTCGTCGGATACTTCCTCCTCGCCCGCGGCCTCACCTTCGCCGGCCACGCGATTCCGAACATCGGCTTCGCCGGAGCCGCCGGGGCGGTGCTCCTCGGCGTGAGGCCGGTCTATGGAATGTTCTTGTTTACGATGCTCGCCGGGGCGGGCGTCGGGGCCCTCGGACGGAACGCGCGCGAGCGCGACGTCTCGATCGGAGTCCTCATGTGCTTCGCGCTCGGCCTCGGGCTGCTCTTCCTCGCGCTCTACCAGGGCTTCGCGGAGCGAGTCTACGCCATCCTCTTCGGCACGATCCTCGGCATCAATCGGGAGGACGTGATCATCGCCGCGGTCACCGCGCTCGTCGTGATCCTCGCGGTCGCGATCGGGTACCGGCCGCTCCTGTTCAGCACCTTCGATCCGACGTTGGCCCGTTCGCGCGGGGTTCCCGTGGACGCGATCGCGGTCGTCTTTCTCCTCCTCGTCGCGGTGACGGTCTCGATCTCGATCCAGGTCATGGGGGCGATCCTCGTGTTCACCCTCATCGTCGGACCCGCCGCGACCGCCGCAAGGCTCGCCCGCCGACCGGCCGGGGCGATCGCGACCGCGGCGCTCCTCGGCCTCGCCTACATCTGGATCGGCGTGATCCTCGCGGTGGCGAGCGGGGATTGGCCGGTGAGCTTCTTCGTCGCCGCGATCGCCTTCGCGGTCTACCTTCCCGTCAGGCTGCTCACCGGACGGAGCGAGGCGCGGCGCGCCGAAAGCGCCCGCCGCTAGGAATCGAGGCATGGATCTTCTCGGCTCCGAGATCTTTCGAAACGCCTTCGTCGCGGGAACGCTCGTCGCGCTCGTGACGGCGCCGGTCGGCTACTTCATCGTGCTCCGCGCCCAGGCGTTCGCAGGCGAGGCGCTCACCGACGTGGGCTTCGCCGGCGCGACCGGCGCGGCGCTCCTCGGCTGGGGCTCGATCGTGGGCATGGTGTCGCTCTCCGTGCTCGCGGCCGTCGGGCTCGGCGCCCTGAGCGAGCGGATGCGCGGCCGGGACGTCGAGGTCGGCATGGTGCTCTCCTTCGCGCTCGGCCTCGGGGTGCTCTTCCTGAGCATCTATGCCCGCACGAGCGGGCTTCACGCGAGCTCCGGGGTCGACATCCTCTTCGGCTCGCTCCTGAGCATCACGAAAAGCGAGCTCCTCGTCGCCGGGGCGAGCGCGGTCGCGATCGCGATCGCCCTCGGGGCGGTCTACCGGCCGCTCCTGTTCGCCTCGGTCGACCCCGCGGTGGCGCAGGCGCGCGGCGTGCCGACGCGCCTCCTCTCGATGGTCTTCATGCTCATCCTCGGCCTCACCGCCGCCTCGTGCATGCTCGTGGTGGGCGTTCTCCTCGTCTCGGCGCTCCTGTTCGCTCCGGCGGCCGCCGCGCTCAACGTGACGCGGAGCCCCCGGAGCTCCCTCGGGACGTCGGTCGCGATCAGCGTGGGGGCGGTATGGAGCGGGCTCACCCTCGCGTTCCTTCCCGGCGCGCGCGTCCACCTCCCGGTGGGCTTCACGATCTCCGCGATCGTCGCGCTCGCCTACCTCGCCTCGGCGCTCGCGCGAAGGCGCGACTCCGGCCGGAGGCCTCCGGAGCCGCCCCACCCGAGCCGCGAGGTGGCGTAGCCCGCGCGGAGGCCCGCGTCAAGGCCGCAGATCGAGCTTCGAACGGGAGCGGATGAAGACCGGGATCCTCTCGAGGGGCGCGGGCTCCTCCCTCCAAGAGCCGCCCTTCGCGACCTCCCCGGTCCAGGCGTTCCGCCAGCTCTCCCCCTCGGGGAGGTAGACCCGCCGCTCTCTCGCGCGGTGCTCGACGACCGGCGCGACGAGGAGGTCGGGGCCGAACATGAACTCGTCGCCCACCTCGTAGGACGGCGGGTCGTCGGGGAAGTCGAAGAAGAGCGGCCGCATGGCGGGCGCTCCCGAGGCGTGCGCGAGCCTCATCTGGTCGAGGACGTAGGGCTTGATGCGCTCGCGGAGGAGCAGCTGCTCCTTGATGATGCCGTAGGCCTCCTCGCCGAACGACCACGCCTCGTTCGGCCCGCCCTTCTTGATGTCCCAGGAGTTCCGAAAGCCGTGGAGCCTGAAGAGCGGGCAGAAGACGGCGTACTGGAACCAGCGGACCACGAGCTCCCGGAAGACCGGGTCGTCGTCGCTTCCGCCGTAGAACCCCCCGATGTCGGTCGTCCACCAGGGAATGCCGCTCATCGCCATGTTGAGGCCCGAGACGACCTGCGTCCTCAGGGCGGCGAAGGTGGAGTCGATGTCCCCCGACCAAACCGCCGCTCCGTAGCGCTGGCTTCCCGCCCACGCCGAGCGGCAGAGGTTCAGGATCTCCTTCTGGCCGGCGGCGAGCATGCCCTCGTAGAATCCGCGCTCGTGGAGCATCGGATAGATGCATCCGACCTCTTCGCCGTTTCCGATCGCGTAGCGGAGGTTGTCGGGGTCGAACGGCCGGATCTCCGGCTCGCTCGCGTCGAGCCAGAAGATCTTCACGCCGTGGTCGTGGTAGTTCTTCTTCACCTGCTCCCAGACGAAGGCGCGCGCCTCGGGGCTCGTCGCGTCGTAGAAGTGGACGTGCCCGACGCCGGGGCTGTCGGTGTCGGTGATGTCGAGAAAGGCGTCGGAGCCGCGCTCGGAGCGGACGAGCAGGTTGCGCTCGCGCATGTGGGCGAAGTTGTCGCTGTTCGTGCTGACAGTCGGCCACACGGATACCATGACCTCGACGCCCATCCGGGCAAGCTCCTTCATCATCCCGGCGGGGTCGGGCCAGCTTACAGGGTCGAATCGCCAGTCGCCCATGCGCGTCCAATGGAAGAAGTCCACGACGATCACGGAGAGCGGGAGCCCGCGGCGGCGGTACTCGCGGGCGACCGAGAGGAGCTCCTCCTGATTCTCGTAGCGGAGCTTGCTCTGCCAGAAGCCCGCCGCGTACTCGGGCATCATGGGCGGAAAGCCGGTGAGCTCGCAGTACTCCCGCATGAGCTCGGCCGGCGTGCGCCCCGCGAACACGAGGTAGTCGAGCTGGCGGGTCTTGTTGGCGTGCCAAGTGGTTCCGTTCGTCCCGATCTCGACCCGCCCGATCGCCGGATTGTTCCAGAAGAAGGCGTACCGGCGGCTTGAGACGAGAAGCGGCACGGACACCTCGGTGTTCTCCTGCTCGAGCGCCACGGTCGCCCCCTTGAGGTCGAACAGCCCGTGCTGGTGCTGGCCGAGGCCGTAGAGGCGCTCGCCGGGATTCGCGGCGAAACGCGCGCGCGCGCGGTACAGATGTCCCCCGAGGCTCGAGTGCTCGCGGGCCGGGCGGTGCGCGAGGGCGCGCGGAACCGCGACCTCCTCGAGGAGCGTTTCGGAGCCCTCCGAGCGCAGGAAGCCGATCCTCCCGTCGAGGCCGATGCGCGCCGTCGTGAGACCGTTCGTGATCGTCGCCTCGCTCTCGGCGACGCGGATCGCGCCCCGGGACTTCGCCTCGGGCAGGAGCGCCCAGAGCTCCTCGGAGAGCTCGGGCTCCATCGTGGCGTTGACCCGGATGCTGTTTCGCCCCCAGGCGCTCAGCCTGACCGTCTCGCCGCGGCGATTCCACACGAGAGCGCCGTCCTTTTGCACAAAACTCGACATGTCAATTCCTCCGTATCATGATTTGAGCGCTCCCGACGAGAGTCCCCGGAGAATCTGCCGCTGCAGCGCCACGAAGAGGATCACGAGCGGCAGGCACGACAGGGAGGCGAACGCCATGACCCGCTCCCAGCTTACCGCCTGGGCGCCGATGAAGTTGTACAGCCCAAGGGTCGTCGGGTGGAGGTTCTCGTTCGTCAGGAACGAGAGCGCGTAGATGAAGTCCTGGTATCCGAAAATGAACGAAATGGCGGTCACCACCGCGATCCCGCTCCGCGACATCGGGAGCACCACCTGGAGGAACACCCGGAGGCGCCTCGCTCCGTCGATGAACGCGGCCTCCTCGAGCTCCACGGGGACCTCGAGGAAAACCGGGCGGAGCATGATGATGGCGAAGGACACCCCGAGGGTCGAGATCGCGAGGATCACGGACAGGAAATTGTTCACGAGACCGAGCTGCCGGAACATGATGAACATCGGAGTCGCCATGAGAACCGGCGGCAGAAGCTGCGCGATCACGAAGGCGAGGATGAGCCATTTCACCCAGGCGAGCTGAAGGCGGGCGATCGCGTAGGCGGCGGGCGCCGCGAGCACGAGCGTGAAAACCGTGGTGAGGCTCGAGATCACGAGGCTGTTGCGCAGGTAGCGGAAGAAGTGGAGACGGACGGCCTCGCCGAAGGGCGCGAGCGTGGGCTCCTGCGGCCAGAGCGTGGGCGGATAGCGAAAGATCTCGTGCGTCGGCTTCAAGCCGGAGATGAACATCCAGTAGACCGGGAACAGATAGGCGACGAAAATGAGGAGCGCGCCGGCCGACATGAGGTATCTTTTCGCCAAACGATTCTGTTTCATAGCGCCTCGTGCGTCCTTTCCCTCGAGCGGCTCGTCAGTAGTTGCGGATGTAGAACAGCGAGATGACGAACATGACGACGAACAGCAGGCTCGCGGCCGCCGTTCCCTGCCCGAAGTTGTAGAAATTGAAAGCGAGCTGGTAGGAGAAGGTCGTGAGGATGTTCGTCGCGTTGACCGGCCCCCCGCCCGTCATGACCCAGATGAGCGCGAAGACCTGGAACGTGTAGATGACGCCGAGCATGATCGTCGCGCCGATGCTCCTCCTCATGAGCGGTATCGTGAGGAAGAAGAACTTCTGCGCGGCGTTCGCTCCGTCGATCGACGCCACCTCGAAAATCTCCTCCGGCAGCCCGCTCAGGCCCCCGAGGAGGAGCATCATATTGAAAGGAATCCCGAACCAGATGTTCGAGATGAGCACGCCGTACATCGCGGTGTGGGTGCTCGTCAACCAGGGCACCGCCGTTCGCGTCAGGTGAACGGCCCTGAAGAGAAAATTGAGGATGCCGACGTCGCTGTTCAGGATCCAGCTCCAGATGGTGCCGACCACGACCGGCGGCAGGACCCATCCGAGGACGATGCTTCCCCGCACGAAGTTGCTCGCCGGAAACCGCTTGATGAAGAAGAGCGCGAGGAGAAAGCCCAGCGTGAACTGAAACGCGACGCTCCCCGCGGTGAACACGAACGAGTTCGCGATGACCTGGAGGAACTCCGGCCGCTTGAAGATCGCGATGTAGTTGTCGAGTCCGATGAAGATCCTCGCCCCGGGCGTGGCGAGCGTCATGAGGGTCGCGCGCTGCGTGCTCAGGACGAAGTTGTAGATGATCGGGTAGAGCGTGAACACGACGATGAAGACGACCGCCGGGCCGAGAAACCAGTACAGCGTCCGCCGCCAGCTCGAGCGATGCGCGCCTCGGCGCCCCCTCCGGGCGGCTTCGATCCCGATCATGACCGTCTCCACCTCGTGCCGCTCCTTCCGCGGGCTAGGG
>JASHNV010000125.1 GCA_030041455.1 Spirochaetia bacterium | reverse complement strand
ACGAGATCGGTTCGCGCGACCGGGGAGACGAACAGACCGCGAAGGCGGCCGTCGCGCAACACGACGACGCGGTCGCAGAGCGCCTCGACCTCCTCGAGGTCGTGCGAGATGAGGACCACCGACACGCCGCGGCCCGCGAGGAGGCGCACCGCTTCGTAGAGCCGCTCCGCCTCGAGGCGGGAGAAGGTGCTCGTCGGCTCGTCGAGAATGAGCACGCGCGGTCCGCGCGCGAGAGCGCGCGCGATGACAAGCTGCTGGCGATCGGACGGCGAGAGCGCCTCGACCGGCGCGTCGAGATCGACGCGGAACGACAGCGCTTTCGCGACGAGGGAGGCCCGCGACCGCGTTTCGCGCCTGCCTACGAGCCACGGCATGGAGCCGTCGGCGTAGCCGTCGAGCACGAGGTTCTCGGCTGCGGTCATTCCGGGAACGATTCCTTCGTCGATTTGCTGGTGCACGGCCTGGATCCCGTGGCGGGCGGCGTCGATCGGGGTGCGGAGATCGACGGGCTCCCCGTCGATCTCGATCCGCCCGGCGCTCGGGCGGTGCACGCCCGAGAGCGCCTTGATGAGCGTCGACTTGCCGGCGCCGTTCGTGCCGATGATCCCGAGGACCTCGCCCTCGCGGAGGTCGAGGTCGACCTCCACGAGGGCATTCGTGGCGCCGAACCTCATGGACAGGCCGCGCACGGAGATCAGCGGGCTCCTCGCCTTCGCGGCGCCGGCGTCAGTCATATGCGTGAAGCGGCGCGTCCTTAAGGCCGCGCCGCGATGAGATCGGGAGTCTCGAGGCCCGGTACGGCCGCCGAGAGCTGCGCCATGTTCTTCACCTGGCCCGAGACGAGCTGCTCCTGGGTGATGAGGCTGACCGGAACCACGATGTCCTGCGGGACGGTGCCGCCGGTCGCCTTCAGGTAGGCCGCGCGGACCGCCACCGCGCCGACGTTCGCGGGGTCCGCGGCGACCGTCGCCACCCACGGGCTTCCCGGGGCGGTTATGACGCCGATATCGGGCGTCGAGATGTCGGCGCCGTAGACCTTGATCTTCGCCTGGAGCCCCAGCTCGTTCACGGCGATGACGGCTCCCTTCGCGAACTCGTCGTAGGGCGCGAAGATCGCGGTCACGTCGGGATGCGCCTGCAGCGCCGCCTTCGCCTGGTCGGCCACGGTCTCGGCGGTCGACTGATTGACGGCGCCGATCTGGGCGACCTGCTTGATGCCGGGGTTCGCGGCCTTGACCTGCACCCACACCGTGTTTCGCGCGTCAAGCGGCGCGTATCCGGCGACGTAGACGTACAGCACGGTCGCGCTGCCTCCGCTGTCCTTCAGGAGCTCGTTGAGCCCGAGCTGCGCGATGTCCTGATCGCTCTGCGTCTCGACGATCGCGCGGGGGTCGCCCGGATCGACGTCGAAGGCGATGATCGGGATTCCCGCGTCGAGCGCCTGCTTGACCGCCGGGTCGATCGTTTGCGCGAAGCCGTGGTCGACGATGATGGCGCCGGGCTTCTCGTTGACCGCCGTCTGGAGGTCGAGAGCCTGCTTCGCGTTGTCGCCGGAAGCGTCCGAGACGAGGAGCGCGATGCCGAGCTTTTGCGCCTGTGACTGTGCCCCGGCAAGCCATTGCGCGAAGTAGTCGCCCTCGGCGAGCTGCCGGACGACCGAGATCCGAACCGCGTGAGCCGCGGACTGGCTTCCGCCCGTACCCTTTTCCTGCGTGCCGCCAGCGAAGAGCGCGACCGCGACGAGCATGAGCGAAGCGGTGAGTGCGCCTCGGCGCACTGTAGAAATGGTCATGATGACCTCCTTCATGAGATCGGCGTTGAGTCTCAACTGCCGCGAGTGCCGTCGCGCGTGCGCTCGACGGCACTCGTAGCGAACTCTCCTACGTCCCGGATCACGGCGAGTCGAGGAGTCCCACGAACGAGCGAGCGCTCTCGGTGAGGTCCTTTCCCGGCTCGTGCAATCCGCCTCCGATCAGGGCGATGAACTCCTTTCCGTATGTCCGGCGCATCTCTGTGGCGCGCTCCCGGCTCATGCCGCCGCCTGGTACCGGGAAGATCGGCTTGAGCGTCCCCGCCTCCTCGGCGCAGCGCTCGGCGATCGAGACGCACTCCTCCCGACTGAACGAGAAGCGCCCGCCGTAGTTCGGGAAGATCGTCGCGTCGGCGCCGGCGAGCCTCATGATCTGGCCGAAGATCACGGAGTGCGCGATACCGCTCCCGGCGCTCGCGACGAAGCTCCCGGAGAAGGCGGGGTGCGCCAAGACCGGGAGCGCGATCTCGCCGTGGCAGGCGAGTGCGCGTACGCTGTCGATGCCGCCGAGCGAGGGCGCGACGAGCAGCGCTCCCGCGCCCCGGCTCATCGCCGAGCGGGCGCGATCGATCATCTTCTCCGCCGAGGCGGTCACGTTCGGGACATAGAGCGACGATCGCCCCGTTTCGCGATTCGCCCGCTCGATCGCGCTCGCGCACCGTTCGAGGCGCTCCTCGAATCTGCAGAACGGCTGGTCGGTGAGGCCGTGGTCGTCCTTGACCAGGTCGATCCCCCCCAAAGCGAGCCGATACGCCTGGTCGGCGAGCTCCGCGGGGGTCAATCCCATCGGTTTCAGCGCCGCGCAGACAAGCGGCCGCGACCACTCGCCTGCGCGCTCTCGAAGTCCGCTCCGGCCGAACCGGGGGCCGGGGAACGCGCTCAGGAGATCCGGGGGAAGGCGAAGCTCGCTCAGCACGATTCCCGGCCGAAGGCTGATGTTCCCGAACGCGACGTTCAGGAGCTGCGTGAGCTCGTAGGCGGTCGTTTCCACCGCAAAGCTGATCTCGGCGCGGAACGCCGTCGCC
>JASHNV010000124.1 GCA_030041455.1 Spirochaetia bacterium | reverse complement strand
CAGGGAAACAGAGAACTTTAGAATTTACATTCAGATCGAGAATGACATTCAGATCGAGAATACAGTTGACAAAGGAGACATCAGGTTAGTCGTCAAGAGCTACTGGGGGGAGGAGCCGACCAGCCAGCCTACCACGCAGACCTTGTACCGAGTCCTTCACCGACTGCAGCCGATCGCGCAACGGCATGGGCTTACTTTTTCGAAGCCCGTCCGGTTCAGGCCGGGGAAAACGTCAACGGTGGCCGTCGTAGACAACGTTTTCTCATCTGATCCGGCCGGTGTTCTCGATTTCGCCAAGCTGACCGCGGCGTTGACTTCGCTTGAACAGACGATCGACGAGTACTGTGGGAACGTTCGCACGACGTAACGGTACAAAAAGCGCAAGGAATGCGAGCTGAACCCGAGGAACAACGGCCCGTCGATGTGTCGGGTGATCGAACGGCTGAATCGGTACCTGCGTGGATGGACCGCATACGTTCGCGCACAGCAACTCCCGAAGCTCTTCGGTGGGTGAACTAGAAGGGTAGATACGCAGTCGGTTGTAATCGGTGCACCTGAAGGAGTGTAAGAGGTCGAAGCAGATCCAGGGGTTGATGATCGCGGCGCGAATGGCGTACGATCAGGCGCGTCGGACGTGGGTACGGATGGATCCGCGGCAATCGGTGATTGGGTGAAGTTTCCGTGAGGAGGAGGCCATGAATATCATTGCGCTCTGTGAACATCTCGAAGAACTGAAGAAGCTCGATACAATCAAAGGGCTGAGATTCGGAAAGCCTGAAGAATACCGAGTTAAGGAACGATGGTTCCGAGGGGACTCACAGATTCCTTCAGCCGACAAGAACGGACTCTATTTCTACAGCGACTATGTGGGTGAGGTCCTTTACATTGGGAAAGGCGGACGATCGAGCGACGATGGGATCGGGATCCGATCATGTGCTCACCTTGGGAAAGCCGTTCAGAATTCTTCGCCGATGTTTGTGAACCACGAGTGGACGAACGACTCCTCGATTAAGGCTGAAGTAAGGGATAAGCTATCCGAAGGAGAATTCAGCATTTGGACTGTTGTCGTTCCTGAAAAGGCATTGATTTCTCTCTGCGAAGTCTTCCTTCAGACTGTCACGGTTGTAATCGACAGAAAGCTTCCTCCTTTGAACAAACAGATCGGATAAGAACCCTGCTGTCGAAGTTGCGAATCGACTTATTTATCACGAGTACGAAGTCCGTAGGCAAGAGCGCCGATGACGCGTGGATCGACACGTTCGATTATGCGTGACAACGTGTTTAAGCGAAAACGACCCTCCGATCAACATGGTAAAAGTGAAAAATCGCGATGGGCTTCACGGCGATTCTGAATTTCGATCATACGATCTCAAAATCGAATTGCTGTTTCTTGCCGTCGAAATCGGCCAGTAAGTATGTTCGCGGCGGATCATCCCAAATGCTGATATTGTCCTTCATGTCTTTGATGAGCGCGCGGTTTCCTTGCCAGATGAATAACTTCGCCGATGCCTTAGCACACAGTAGCTTCTGGAAATCACCGATAATGTCGCGTGGACGCAAAATCCATTCCGACTCAACAACCAGGCCAAGCCTCATAAAGACGTTGAAAGAGCCTGGTTTCTTGCTCTGACCCCAGCACAGGTCCCACAGCCATTCGCCGTCATCGGGTTGAGGATCGCCTCGAAAGGTTGTCCAGACTTCCCAGTGGAGTTCCTTCCCGAGGACGATTAATGTTCTTTTGATTTCGTGAGTCCACTCGGCATCGGTTCCGCTTTTGCCATGAAGTCTTACGGGGACTTCTGCCAGTTTCTTTTGAATAACTTCGAGAGAAGCAGGTTGAGGTTCCATACTGCAAGTGTAGTTTGAGGACCACCAGAGGTCAATTCGTCGTCAAACGTAACTAATTCTACCCAAGCAATTTGTACATTCGAATCTGAGCTCCATATCGATCTCAAAAACTCCACGTTCCTGTCATTAAACACTCCCTGTCCCAAGTTTGTCAGGAGAGGACTGATTTTGAAGGCTCGGCTTGACTTTCCTTCCCTCTGACCTTTCGCAACTGATAGGCAACCGCTATGTGTGGCTCCACTGCGACCGCGAGTAGTCCTTCCCCTGCCTTCGTTCTCGCTTCCTCCGGCAGCACCCCCGTCGACAGCTCGGCCTCCAACACGCCATTGAGCGCTTCCCCTGCGTTCAGGAGAGCCTCTTCCCTGTCGCTCCCGTACGTAATCACGTTCGGAAGATCCGGGAACCTGACAGCAATCTGCCCTTCGTCCGGCTCCAATCTGCAGTAATAGGTCATTTTTCGTCCTTCTCCCTTAACCCCGCCTGCTTCAAGATCGCCGCCAACGTGCCCCCGGGAATCTCTCTGCCCCGATGAACCGGAATCGGTACCGGGCGAAAACCTTGTTTCCCATGACATAGTGCGTTCCCTTAATGCGCATGATCGTCCAACCGTGCTCTTCGAGCAGCTTCACTACTTCCCTCCCGTTCATCGCATGACATCATACAACTTTATATTGTATCGCTAAGATTCGTTGCACTACGACCGGCTACTCATTTCCATGTCAACCGATTCAGGAAGTCATTGCGTCGAGCATCGTGGGGACGTCCGCCCGCCTGATATGGAGGAACCGATAGCCTCAGCAGAACGCAATCGCGAAGATACTCCGTGAGCTCAGCAGAGCGCAAGACAAATCGGGAAACGTTCTATCAGGGAATTCTTGTGGCCTGCGACCCCTTTTCGCTCCCCCGATCAAAAAAGGTAACCATAATAGATCGCCTGGCTGTGCTCAGTGCGCGCTTTGTCAGCGCACAAACCGTACACGACTATCACAGCAATTCCCAGATCAAATTGAAAATAACCCCCGACCCGAGAGCGCGGAGCTGTAACGGCGCTGGCGGGCAAGGTCCGGACGGCCATGAAGAGTATAGCTGCGACGCTGGCAAGGCCGAGGAAACTGCCGAAGGCACACCGATCGAGGGAACAATGTCTCAAACGGTCCCGGTTCCGTTCGTTGTGTTTTGACCATTAGGCTCCATTTTCTCCCCCATAAAAAGGGACATCATGTCCACTTTTATGCGCGGCTATGAGGCTCAAGCCCGACCCGAAAGAATTGAAGGAAGGACCTCTCGCTCCTTATCACCGGCCCAGGCCGTCAAGAACGCGGTTGTGATTGAATTCGTCCTTAAATTACATCACTTCAGCTACAGCTTGTCGTGCGCCCGCGGATCCCGGCGCTCTTGACGCTCCCCGGCAAAAATCGTATCTTTTTGTTGCATGACGTTTCTGCCGGTCTCACCGTGAGCTTGCCGCCAGACACCTTGATCCGATGAACAGCACGTTCCCCGTCGTCACTGCTCGCGCCCGGAGCGCCCCTTCTCTCGGCGTACGCGGCTTTCCCGCCGTTCGATACGTCGCGCTCCGCGCCATCGGGACGCTCCTCGCGGGGCTCCTCGCCGCGGTCCTCGCGACCGCGCTCGCGGGCGTCGAGGCGGGCCTCGTCTTCTCCTGGATCCGGCCGCCCGTGACGGCGCTCATGATCGAGCGTCTCTTCGTGGAGCGGTACCGGCCCCTCCCCATCGATTTCATTCCGATCGCGAAAATCCCCCTTCGCACGCGCTGGATGTTCGTCAGAGTCGAGGACGCCACCTTCTACCGGCATCCCGGCATCGACCTCGACGCGATCAGGCACGCGATGGCGGTCAACCGAGAGCTCGGCGCCCCGGTCCTCGGCGGAAGCACGATCACCCAGCAGCTCGTGCGCACGCTCTTTCTCACCCAGAACAAGAACTACGGTCGAAAGCTCGTGGAGGCGATCATGGCGGTCTCCCTGAACTCCGTGATGTCGAAGGACCGGCAGCTGGAGCTTTACCTGAACTACATCGAGTGGGGGAAAGGGGTCTACGGCATCGGCGCGGCGTCCCGCTACTACTACCGGAAGCCCTTCGACGAGCTCGACCTCGACAGCAGGATCCGGCTCGCGGTCATCATTTCGAGCCCGCTCCGCTACAGCGTCTTCGACTTCGGGCGCAACCCGGGCATGGTCCAGCGCTACGACCTGCTCTGGTCAACCCAGTAGACGCCGGTCGGGGCGCGGGGCCCGGAGGTCGAGAAACTCCGAAACCGTCTCGACGAACTCGGCGAGAATCCGCACCGAGCCCGCCACGTCGCCTTCCCGCTCGAGCTTCTCGTCGGCGCCTTCGAAGACCTTCAGAGTCAGGCGCACGTTCTCCATGAGCCCGGCGGCCGCGGACTCCTCGGCGGCGATCGCCGGCCGTCCGATCACGGCGAGCGAGCGCCGGGTGCAGTCCCGAAGCGTCTCGACCAGGCTCGCCGCCTCAAGCGGCGGAGTAATCCAGACGATCTCGACCTCATCGGGAAGCATCCGCTCCATGAGCAGGTGAGCGATGCCGAAGGTGCCGAAAGACTTGCCGACGAGGGTGACCCTGTCCGCCGTATCGTAGAGGCGCGCCGTCTGCCACGCCGCGACGACGTCGTCGAGAAACTGGTGTTGGGTGTCCGCTCCGAAGCGGCTTTGGTTGGAGCGGGCATAGTCGTAATCCACGGTAAGGACGTCGGCGCCCGCGGCGAGCAGCAGCAAGCGCACATAATAGAAGAGAGGCCAGTCGGTCGGATAGTCGACGTCCGGGTAGAAGATCGCGAGGTGCCCGCTCCATTCCTCGGGGCGGTAGAGGGTGTTCGGCACCATGCGGCCTTTGTATCCGTCGATCGGAAGCGTGCGTGTTTGCATCGTGCCGTGCTCTCTCGTCGTGGGCTCGGGGGCCGGCGCGCTCGTCGTCGAAACGCCCGCGGAGGGCCCGCTCGAAGGAGGCGCGCTCCCCGCTCCCGATCCGGCTCCACTATAGCCGGATCGGGAGCGGCTGGCTACGGCGGGCCGCACCTTTCGCGGCCGCCTCGATCGCGATATACTGCCGGGAGCTTCACCCCGGAAGGCGAAGAGGCCTTCCGGTCGGCCTCGAGGACGTTGCCGCGATGCGAAGGCGTTGGATTCCGCTTCATCCGGTCCTCCTGCTCGTTATCGCGCAGATCGCGTGGCTCGCGCTGCTTGGTCTCTGGATCGAGTGGTTCGTCTCCAAGGAGAGCCTCATCGAGATCGCGCGGAACGGCCTCGGCTTCCTTCCCGTGCCGCGCAGCGTGGACGTCTCCACCTTCGTTCTCGGCATCGTCTTCCTCGGCGCGCTCCTCATCGGGATTTCGCTCTTCTTCATCTCCTTGAGCCGGCAGCTGAACATCACGAGGACCTACGACAACTTCATCGCGAGCGTCACCCACGAGCTGAAATCGCCCCTCGCCTCCATTCAGCTTCACCTCGAGACGCTGCGCATCCGCGCGCTCTCGGCGACCCGCAGGCGGGAGTTCGTCGACCTCATGAGCAAGGACGCAAACCGCCTAGGCGGGCTCATCGACGCGATCCTGAGCCTTTCGGTCCTCGAGCAGAAGCGGGTGGCGCCCGTATCGCAGGTCTACGAGGCCGACGACCTGTTCCGCTCGCTTCTCCGCGAGTCGAAGGAGCAGTTTCGGCTTCCCGACGAGGCGTTCACGGTGCACGGCGCGCTGTCCGGAGAGTGCTTCGCGGACCGCTCGGCGCTGAAGATCGTGCTGAACAACATCATCGACAACGCCATGAAGTACAACTGCCGAGCTCTCAAGCTCTCGGTCTCGCTCGGCGAGAGGCCCGGCAATCGGCTGGGGATCGACCTGTCCGACAACGGCATCGGCATAGGGCTCCACGACCGGAAAAAGATCTTTCGGAAATTCTACCGCGCCTACGACCCCGACAGCCCGAACATGAAGGGGACCGGGCTCGGGCTCTACTGGGCGAGGGAGATCGTCAGGCGTCACGGCGGGCGCATCACGGCCGCGAGCCGCGGCGCCGGGTTCGGTTCGACCTTCTCCATCGAGCTGCCCCGGCGCGTTCCGAGGCGCGGCGAGTGAAAGCCGCCGAAGCTTCCGGCCGGCGGATTCTCATCGCCGAGGACGAGGAGTCGATGGCGAAGGGGCTCGTCTTCAACCTCAAGGAGGAGGGGTACGACGTTTCGTGGGCGCCCGACGGGAAGAAGGCGCTCGATCTCTTCGGCAAGCGGCAGTTCGACCTCGTCATCCTCGACGTCATGCTGCCGTACCGAAGCGGATTCGAGGTCGCACGGCACATCCGCACCGTGTCGGCGCAGACCCCCATTCTTTTCCTCACCGCGGTCGCTGGCGCGGCCGACAAGGTGACAGGCCTCGAGATCGGCGCGGACGACTACCTCACGAAGCCCTTCCACCTCGAGGAGCTCCTCCTACGGGTAAGCGGCATGTTTCGGCGGAAGAGCTGGTACCGCGACGCCTCTTCGGTCGGCCCGACCTACGAGCTCGGAGAATGGAAGATCGATTTCGAGGCGCTTGCGTGCACCTCGCAGGGAAAGAGCTTTCGGATGACCGAGCGGGAGTCGAACGTGCTCCGCCACCTGATCGAGCACCGGGGTAGGGTCGTGCCGCGCGCCGAGCTTCTCGAGCAGGTGTGGAAGCTGAACAAGGACACCAACACGCGGACCATCGACGCCTTCATCGTGCGTCTTCGAAAACGCTTCGAGCGGGATCCCGCCCGCCCCCGGTATTTCAGGAGCGTGCGCGGCGTCGGCTACATGTTCGTCGACGAGGTCCCGCCCTGACGAGACTCCCCTGCCCGGAGCTCTCCCCGGCGTTAGGATCGGGGATGGGGGTCCGGCGGGAAGATCGCTTCGCGTCTAGTGCGCGCCCTGCTTCTCCCGCTTCTCCTTCCGCTTTTCCTTCAGCGATTTCTTCGGAGCGGTCTTGTTCTCCTTGGCGTGAGGCTTCTTGTCTCCCATGGGCTCCTCCTGTCGAGCTGAATTCTACCCGCATCCCGAGCAAAAGTAAAGAATTCTCTCTGGTCGCGGCGGGAAGGCCGGCCGCCGTGAAAGAGGCGGGAAGGAGCCGGTCCGGGTATCAGCGGATCTTGAACACCATCTGGGTCGGGCTCACGAACCTGAGCGCGACCACGAGACAGATCATCGCGGTGAGGAAGTAGATCACCGCGAGGGCGTCCACCGCCTCGGGCGGACGCGCCCCCGCGGCGTACGCGTCCGCGTAGAGCGCCACGACGATGGTCTGCGACCTTCCGCCCGCCACGAGGTAGGTCAGCTCGAACGTCGAGATGGTCTTCACGATCGAAAGGATGCCCGCCGTGAAGACGCCGGGAAGCGCGAGGGGAACGAGGATCTTGAAGAAAATGGTGGGTCGCCGCGCGCCGAGCATCTGCGCCGCCGACTCCAGGTTCGCGCCGACCTGCTCGATGAAGGGCATGAGGATGAGGATCATGAACGGCACGATCGGGACGAGGTTCGCGAGAATGACCCCGATCACGCGGGCGGCGAGGCGCGCCTTGTAGAGCACCATGGCGAGCGGGATGCCGTACGCGATGGGCGGAACGATCATCGGCAGGAGAAAGAGCGAGAGGAGCAGGCCCTTCCCCGCGAACTCGTAGCGGCTGAGGGCGTACGCCGCGGGCATCGCGATGAGGATGGAGATCAGGACCACCGCGAAGGCGACCACGAAGGTCACGACGAGAAGATTCACGATGTCATGGTCCTGGGCGACGTAGGCGTACCACTGGGTGGTCAGGAAGTGCGGGAGCACCCCCGAGTACCACCTCTTCGACACCGAGTCGAGGATGACGGTGAGGAGGATCCCGAGCACGTTCCCTACGTAGACGACGATCGCGATCACGAAGAGTATTCCCGACAGCCCGAACTTGCCCCTCATGCTAGCCTTTCCCTACGATGGAAGCCCCTCGATACATCCGGTTCCGCCACACGAGGACCCCCGAGATGACGAGAAGCTCGATCGCCGCCATCACGATCGAGATGGCCGAAGCGACGTTGAAATTGAACTCTTCGAAGGCCCAGTGGTAGGCCGAGATCGAGATGACGCGCGTCGGTCCCGACGGCTCGCCGAGGAGCACTGCCGAGGGGAAGACCGAGAAGGCCGCCACGAAGCTCAGGCAGAAGGAGATCGCGATTCCCGGCACCATGAGCGGGAAGGTCACCCTCAGGAAGGTCTGGATTCTCGAGGCGCCGAGCATCTGGCTCGCTCTCTCGAGGTCCGGGCTGATGCCGGAGATGTAGCCGAGCAGCATGAGGAAGGAGAACGGGAAGCCCTGGATCAGGAGCGAGATCGCGACCCCCCAATAGTTGTGGGTGAAGCGCACCGGCTTTGCCACGACCCCGATCGCCATGAGCAGCTGGTTGAGCCATCCGGTCGGCCCCATGTAGGTGAGCATGCCCTCGGAGACGAGGACCGTGCCGAGGGTGATCGGGACGATGAGGAAGAAGGTGATGACCTTCTCGCCCCTGATCCCCCGTCGCATGTAGTAGGCGAAGGGAACCGCGAGCGCTACGCTCGCGACCGTCACCGGCAGCGAGATCCAGAGCGTGACCCAAATCGTGCGGCGCTCCCACCAATCGCCGAAGAAGCGTTCGTAGTTCGCGAGCGTGAAGGAGCCGCTCGGATCGGAGAAGCTCAACACGAGCCCGTACAAGAAGGGATAAATGAAAAGGAAGACGATGAAAACGACCGCGGGCGCGAGCAGCGCGACGAGCCCTCCGCGCCTTCCGAGGCTCATCAGCCGGCCTCGCCGTCGGCGAACACGAGCACCTTCTCAGGCGGTATCCGCACCTCGATCGTCCCGCCCGAGGCGACGGGAGCCGAGGGCCGGAGGTCGATCCGCGTATCCCGGCCGGCGACGGCCGTCACCTGGCTGACCTGGCCCTGGTACTCGACCTGGACGACCTTCGCCCTCACGACGTTGTCGCCCTGGCCGCCGAGCTGCACGTCCTCGGGCCTGATCGCCGTCCAGACCTCCCGGCGGTCGTTGAGCCTCCGCATGATGGCGGCTCTGCGCCGGTCGCCCTCACGGTAGGCGCCGCGGACCTTCAGCGTGAAGCCGTCGAGCGCGACCGAGTACTCGATCCCGTCGCCGCTCTCCCTCGCCGACTCGACGCGCCCGGTCCAGATGTTCTTGAAGCCCATGAAATCCGCCACGAAGAGGTTGGCCGGGCTCGCGTAGACCTCCTCGGGCGTGCCGATCTGCTGAACCCGCCCGGTTTGCATGACGACGATCCTGTCGGAGAGCGCGAGAGCCTCCTGCTGGTCGTGGGTCACGTAGATGGTGGTCACGTGAAGCCGCTCGTGGAGCGCCTTCAGCTCGTAGCGCATTTCGATCCTCAGCTTCGCGTCGAGGTTCGAGAGCGGCTCGTCGAGCATCAGGAGCCTCGGCTCGAGCACGATGCAGCGCGCGATCGCCACCCGCTGCTGCTCCCCCCCCGACATCTGCGCCGGAAACTTGTCGGCGTAGCCGTCGAGGTGGACGAGCTTGAGCGCCGCGTCGACCCTCTGGGCGACCGCCTCCTTCGCGAGCTTTCGCAGCTTCAGGCCGAAGGCGACGTTGTTGGCGACCGAGAGGTGCGGGAAAAGCGCGTAGTTCTGGAAAACCATCCCGAACTCGCGCCTTTCCGGCGGCACCTTGGTTCGCCCGTCGTCGATGCACTCGTCGTCTATCGAGATTTTCCCCGAGGTGATCGGGACCAGTCCCGCGATGCAGCCGAGCGCCGTCGACTTCCCGCACCCCGAGGGGCCGAGAAAGGTCACGAACTCGCCCCGGCGGAGCTCGAGAGACAATCCGGCGAGAGCCGTCCTCTCGCCGAACCTCTTCGTGACTTCGCTGATGGTGAAGCGCGAGAAATCCTTCATCAGCGTCCTATTGCTTGGCCTTCGATCCGATGAGCTTGTCCCACATGTCGAACGCCGTGACGAGCGCCTTCGCGTCGAGCTGGGTGGTCGCGGGCAGGCTCGCGATCGCCTGGTCGTAGGCGGGCCTGAGCGCCGGGCGGATCCGGTCCTGGCTCGCCTGGGGGGCCATGTCGAGCGTCACGCCCTTGATCGCGGGACCCGGGTAGAAGTAGCCGTCGTCGAACGTGACCGCCTGCTCCTGCGGGAGCATGAGCCACTTCATGAGCTCCACGGTGGCGTGCTCGCGCGCCTTGTCGAGCCCCTTCGGGATAACCATGAACTGACTGTCCGTCACCCACGTCGTGTTGTCGAGGATGAGCCCCTGGAAGGTGTTCGGGATCGTGCCGAGGATGCGCTGGTTGATGTCCCAGCCGATGTGGCTCGCGATCATCCAGCGGGTGCCCTCGGCGAGCTCCTTGAATGTGATGCCGGTTCCGGAAGGATAGTAGTCGATGTAGTTGCCGAGCTCCTTGAGGTAGGCCCAGGTCTTGTCCCAGGTGGTGGGATCCTTCGGGTTCGAGTCGCCGAGAAGATAGGGCAGGCCCATGAGGAAGGCGCGGCCGGGTCCCGAGTTGGCGGGGCGCGCGTAGATGAACTTGCCGGGATTCGCCTTCGCCCAGGCGAGGAGGTCGGCGGCGGTCTTGGGCGGGTTCTTCACCTTGTCCGGGTTGTAGGTGAACATCGGGCCGCCCGGGCAGTACACGTAGGTCAGCCCGTAGCCGTCGAAGAGGTCGTAGGCGGCCTTCGCGCCGGGCAGGTAGTTGTCGATCGTCGCCTGAAAGTCCTTCTGATACTTCGGCATGAGTTGCTCCCAGACCTGCTCCTCGACGCCCGCGGCCATGCCGTCGTAGCCGGTGAGCACCATGGTGGTATCGAGATTGGAAGCCATCTGCTGCGCCTTGATCTTCGAGACCAGCTCGGGCGCCGAAAGGCTCACGTACTCGATGTCCGAGACCAGCTTCGGATTGGCCGCCTTGAACGCCTCGATGGCGGGCTTCGAGAGCTGCAGGTTCCCCGCAACGTCGATGATGCTGAGCTGCACGGGCTTCCCGGCGCCGCTTCCGCAGCTTGTGAGCAGGAGCGAGGACGCCAGCGCGGCGCCGAAAACCGCTCCCCCGAACCTAAAAAGATTTCTCACGGTCTCCTCCATTAAAGTATCTTTCGTAATCTGAAATGAAACGAAAGTCTCTCGGCCCATTATAGAGCCGCTTTCCGCGGCCGTCAAATGGCCGCACAGCGCCAAAAAGCACGGCGAATCCTCGGAAGAGGGGCTATCCCTTGAGCGCCTGATCGAGATCCTCGACGAGATCCTCCCACGCCTCGATCCCCACGGAGACTCGAATCGTCTCCCGGGTGATGCCGGAGAGCTTGAGCGCCGCCTCGCCCATCGAGGCGTGGCTCATCTGCCAGGGGACTTCCACGAGGGATTCCACGCCTCCGAGCGATTCCGCGAGGGCGAAAAGCTTCGTTCGCTCGAAAAAACGGTCGAGCGGAATCTTCGACGTGTCGAGCTCGAAGGCGAGCATCCCGCCGAAACCCTTCATCTGGCGGCGGATGAGCTCGCCTTGGGGATGGCTCTTGAGCCCGGGATAATAGACCTTCTTTACCCGCGGATGGCGCTCGAGGTACTCGGCCACTTTCATCGCGTTCTCCTGGTGGGCTTCCATCCTCTGCGCGAGCGTCTTTACCCCGCGCAGGGCGAGCCAGGCGTCGTAGGGCGCCTGCGCCAGGCCGAGCGCGTTCACGAGGTAGCGCCCCCGCTCCTCGATCTCCTTCGCGCGGTAGACGATGGCGCCCCCGACGATGTCGCTGTGGCCGTTGATGTACTTCGTGGTCGAGTGCACGACGACGTCGACGCCGAGCTCGAAGGGACGCTGGAAATAGGGCGAGAGGAAGGTGTTGTCCGCGACGGTGAGGATTCCGCGCTCGGCGGCGAGCGCGGTCACGGCCGCGATGTCGGTGATGTTCAGGAGCGGATTCGACGGCGTCTCGATCCAGATCATCTTCGTTTCGGGCCTGAGGGCGGCGCGTATCGCCGCGACGTCGCGCATGTTGACGAACGAGAACGAGAGTCCCATCCCGGAGAAGATCGAGCTGAAGAGCCGGTAGGAGCCGCCGTAGATGTCGTCGCCGGTGATGACGTGGTTTCCGGGCTTGAGGAGGAACATCACGGTCGTCACCGCCGCCATGCCCGTCGCGGTGGCCGAACAGCCGACCCCGCCCTCGAGCGCCGCGATATTCTCCTCGAGCGCCGTGCGCGTTGGGTTTGCCGTCCGCGTGTAGTCGTAGCCCTTGTTTTTCCCGATCGCGTCGAAATAGAAGGTGGACGACGGATAAATCGGCGTAATGACCGAATTGTAGCTTTTGTCCTTCGCCACGCCCGTGTGGACGGACACCGTGCGGATTCTCATGGTCTCTATTTAACCGGATGGGCGGTCGATGCGCAATACCTGCCTCCGGCGCACTTGCTCACGAGGCGCCCCGGCGACTATACTACCGGGCACGGAGCCGTCATGAGCGACGATGTCAGCGATCCGCAGGAAGAATACGCGAAGACCGTAAAATCCCTCGAGACGCTGCGCCGGCTCCTCGAGATAACGACCGACCCCAAGCGGAAAGTCTACCTCGAGGCGCAGATTTCCCGGCTCACGCTCTATCGCGAGCGCCTGGAGGGCGTCGTCGAGGTCGAGCCAGCGGCCCCGTCGGCGGACGCCCCCGCCGCGCCGAAGCGCGTCCTCACCTTCCTCAGCAAGATCAGCAAGCGCTACGAGCGTTACGACATCGTCGTCGCGAGCAAGGACAAGGAGATCCAGAGCGTCGTCACCTACATGCTGTTCTTCGAAGACGAGTACCTCGCGCTGTTCGACAAGAAGCGCCTCGATCTCGACCACATGAGCCTCCAAGAGCTCGACGGCTTCTACAACCTGTTCAACCAGGCGAAGCGGCGCATGGAGATTTTCTGCAACGAGACCGAGTCGCTCTACGAGGAGGCGGAGGGGGGAGGGAAGCTCCTGAAGAAGCTGAAGGCGAAGCAGAACCTCCTCGTGGAGGTTTTCCGCTTCTTCAAGCGGATCGAGCGGTTCACCGGCGAGATGATCGAGGACATCGACACGACGGGCAGGCGCTGCTTCAACGGAGCGGGGGTCCTCGCCATGAGCGCCACGGGCCGGCGGCCCGCGCTCAACGGCTTGACCGTCCGAACCGCCTTGGCGCAGGTGAACAGCTACGCGCGCGAGGTCATCGACTTTCTCGACATTCCCGATTTTCAGAGATAGCGGCTGCCGGAGGCTCTTGGCTCCGCGCTCGTTCGCCGCGCAGCCCCTCGAGGCGCCCGGGAGCCGCGCTCGCCACGCTAGAAGCGCCGGCCTCCGCCCCCGCCGGTCTTTCGCGGTCCGGGGCCTGCCGCCCGATCCTTCGCCTCGTTGACGCGAAGCTGGCGACCGTCGAGCTCGCGGCCGTTCAGCGCCGCGATGGCGGCCATCGCCTCCGCTTCGTTCTCCATTTCCACGAAGCCGAACCCCTTGCCTTGCCCGGTGAAGCGGTCCACGATGATGTCGACCGCGCTTACGTTTCCGAACTCCGCGAACAGCTCGCCGAGCTGGTCTTCCGTGGTAGCATAGTTCATGTTCCCCACGTAAATTTTCTTGGACATCTCACCTCTCCTTTTTCATCCACACTTCGGATGCATCGTGCTAGACGGTTCGCGCGCGGCTTTCTGCCGGTTCATTATTCGGTGTTCGCGTTTCCCCAGGAGGAGCAAGAAGAGCTTTGCGATGTCGGTGTAAGAGGCTG
>JASHNV010000123.1 GCA_030041455.1 Spirochaetia bacterium | reverse complement strand
GAGTGCCCCACCGGCTCCGGTACCTTCCTTACGATCCTCGAGGTGGCGGAGGAGCTCACGCGCAGGCTCACCGCGCTCTTTCTCCCGGACGCGCAGGGCAGGCGCCCGATCTATGGGCTGTATCCGAAGCTGCGCGACGATCCCCACTTTCGCGACTATATCTGGTTCTACGAGTATTTCCACGGAGACAGCGGAAGGGGGGTCGGCGCCTCCCACCAGACCGGCTGGTCCGGGCTCATCGCGAAGCTCATCCAGCCCCGGAGCCCCGAGGCGCCCTGAAACGGCGGGCTCCCGCGCTGGCTCGCGGAAACGGGGCCTCCTGCTCGCGCGCGCCGGGCGGCTCCGTTCCGGCGCGGGTCATGGGCCCCCCGCCGTCTCGATCGCGAAGCCGACCGCGATGACGAGCAACATCGCCACGAGCACGTAGGCCGCGTAGGCGTTGATGCGCCCGTGGTGCATGGCGGCGAGGCGGTTCGCGACCCTCATCGCGGCGCCCTTTACCGGCTGGACGAACCACCGATCCACGACGTGCACGGTCACGCGCTCGCGGAGAATCGCGGAGCGAAAATGCTCCGCGGCCATTTCGCGAGTGTCCTGTACCGTCGTCGGCCGGAACACCGCCTCGAAGATGACCTTCACCGGATTAGAGAAGCCCGTCGCCGTATAGGTCATTTCCGGCCGAAGGCTCCGCACGCCGCCGTCCCAGCGCCTGCGCCTCGTCGATTTTCGCCCGCGCGTCAGCACGACTCGGACGAGGACGTAGGTGAGCAGGAGGAGGCCGACGAGAACGAGCACCATGTAGGACGTCGACATGGCAAAGACGACCGGGTTCCCCGTCCCGCCGGGGTGCAGCACCACGAGCCCGCGCCCGGGGAGGAAGCTCTGCCCGATCTGGGCCCCGAGCTGGGGAAAGCCTTCGGCGATCCCGGTCGGAACGGTGTCGTGCGCCGGATTGGAGGCGAAAAAGGCCGGTACGAGCGCGCCTACCGCCGAAGCGCCCGTAAGAGGTTGAATCGCCCCGTCGAGGAGCGGAATCACGTAGGTCGGAAGGACGCCGAAGAGCAGGCACAGGAGCGCAAGAATCCCCATGCCGACGACCATCGTCCGGCTCGCCTCCCGCGCGCCCCTCACGTCTTCCGACCGCCCCATGCCGAGGAAGGTCATGGCGAAAGCCTTGACGAAGCAGCTCAGCGCCAAAGCGGTCGCCAACGCGAGACCGGCGCCCGCGAGGATAAAGACGATCTTGGCGGCGACGGCGCCGACGAACGAAAGCTCGGCGCTGCGCAGGAGCGATTGGATGATGAGCCATTCGCTCACGAACCCGTTGAAAGGCGGCAACGCCACGAGCGCGACCGCGCCGACGAGAAAGAAAAGCGCCGTCCACGGCATGCGCTTGATCAGACCGCCGAGCCGGTCGATGTTCTTCGCCCCGACGGCGGCGTCCACCGACGCCGCCGAGAGGAAGAGCAGCCCCTTGAAGAACGAGTGGTTCGCCATATGGTACAGGGAGGCAAGGAACGCGACGGAGGCAAGGACGGGAAAGCCCGCGGCGACAAATACGATCCCGGCTCCAAGCCCGATGAAAACGATGCCCATCTGCTCGACGGTGTGATGCGCGAGGAGCGCCTTCAAATCGTGCTCGATGTTCGCGTAGAGGACGCCGAGCAGCGCCGACAGCGTGCCGAAAAGCAGAACGATCAGGCCGGGGAGCACGCTCGCGATCGGCAGGAGATCGAGATTGACGCGCGCGATGCCGTATATTCCCAGATTGACGATGACGCCCGAGAGCGCCACGGAGATGTTTCCGGGGGCGACCGGATGCGCCCGCGGCAGCCAGGAATTGAGCGGCACCAATCCGGCCTTGACGCCGAAACCGAAGAAGGTCAGGAGGAAGACGGTCCACCGCGCGAGCGGGCCCAGGTCCAGCCCGGCTGCCCTGAGCGCCGAGAATCCCATCGACCCCGCGTGAACCGACAGGAAGAGCAGCGCGAGGACCCCGGCCATGAAACCGGCTTCGCTCATCGCGAGCAAGAGGTAGCCGGCCCGACTGCTCTCCTCGCGCCGATGCTCGAAGTTCACGAGCAGGTAGCTCAAGATCGTCATCGCTTCCCAGGCCGCGAGGAACAGCAGCACGTCGTTCGCGACGAGAATCAGCGCCACGGACGCGAGGAGCAGGAGGTACCAGGCGTTGAGCGCCTTCAGGGAGTAGCGACCTACGTAGCGTTTCAGGTACCCGGCCGAGAAGATGGAGACGGCGAGCATCACGAGCCCGGCGACAAAAAGAAAGAAAGCGGACAAGCGATCCAAGCTCAGGGTGAGCGTTCCCCACCCGTAGATCGCCCAGAGATCGGCTCGGAAGCTCTGGCCCTCCAAGAGGATCCAGCCGCCTGCGAGGAGAAGCAGGACCGAAGCGAGCGAGCCTGCCCACGCCGAAAGCGCCGGCACGCGCGGGCTCGGGACGACGATCCCGGCGAGCGCCCCCGCGACGCACACCGAGAGCGCGGTAGCGAGCAGCAACCCGATCGGGCTCATGAGGTACCTCCCGCATGTTTCAGGGCGCGGGACCCGGACATCCTCCGGCGGTCGGTCCAGGTCCATCGCGCCGATGCAGGGAGGGACGGCCGTCTCGATGCGGGCCGCAAGCGCTCCAGGCCGAGACCGGCTGGGGTCGTCGCGACAGCCGCTATGCGGCGTACCCTCCGTTCCGCTCTTTCGACGATCGAACGGGCGAGCCTCCGTCGCGCGTCGCCGAACCGGAGTCGTCCGGCGGAAGCGCTCGATCCGGCGCTGTTCATGGCGCTAGAGGGCCGCGGCGGCCCGCTGCAGCAGGTCTTGAAGCGCCTGTGGCTGGTACAGGCCGAGCGTGAGAACGGGGACCGCCGCGACGACGAGTCCGAGCTTGCAGCTGAAGGGGATGGCGAACCTCGCATCCGGCGCCGGCTCGGATCGCTCGGGACCGCCGAGCGGCCGGCTCGCCGTCTCCCTCGCGCCGAAGACCATCCGGTTGATGTGAAGCATGATGCCGAAGAACGCGATGACGATGAAAAGGGCGAGCAAAGCGGTCGCGAGATAGAGCCTTTGAGCCAAACCCGCTCTCAGGATGGAAAGCTCGCTCAGAAAGACCGCCAGGGGCGGCGCGCCGGTGATGCCGAGTCCGCCGATGACGAGCGCGGCGCCGGCGGCGGGCGAGCGGCCGATGAGACCGCGCACGCCGGCAATCTCGCGGGTACCCTCGGACATCAACACGGCTCCGGCGGCAAAAAAGCAAAAAGACTTCGTGACGGCATGGCTGACGATTTGCATCATCGTGCCCGAGCCGGCCGCCGCGGCGCCGAACCCGACCGACGCCAATACGATGCCCATATGCTCCACCGTGGAGAAGGCGAACATGCGCTTGTAATCGCGCACCTGGAGGAGCAGAAACGCGGCCGTGCCGACAGAGACGAGCCCGAGCACGAGCGCCCACGTTTCGGCGTGGGAGTTCCGCGACGCTTGCATGACGGGAAAGAGCCTGAGTATCACGTACAGGATCGTCGAAGTCTCGATACCGGAAAGGAGCGCGCAGACCGGCGACGGCGCCTGGCTGTGGGCGTCCGGCAGCCAGGTGTGCATCGGCACGAGCCCGGCCTTCGTTCCAAGCCCGATCAAGATCGCGAGGAACGCCGCTTGCAGGAGCGCGGGCGGCATCCGAGGCGCGGCCTGGATCAGGGCGCTCCAGGTGTAACCGCCGGACCACCCCGACGCCTGCACCGCCGCGTAGAGGACGAGGAATCCGAACAACGCCAAGCCCGCTCCCATGAGGGAAAGCACCACGTACTTCCAAGCGGCCTCAAGCGCTTCCCGCGTGTTCTCGAACGAAACGAGGAGCGCCGAGCACAGGGTCGTCAATTCGACGGCGATCCAGACCAACGTCGGCTCGGCAAGGAGAGGAATCGCGAGCATCGAGAAAACGAACAGGTTGTAGTTGACGTAGTAGAGCCTGAGCCTCCACGGCCTCAAACGCAGTCGCGACATATAGCCGATCGAGAAGATGGCCGCCGTCGTGCTGACAAACGCGACGAGCAGCACAATGAGCGCGCTCAAGCCGTCGACGGCGATCCATCTGAGCGCTCCGACGCTCCCGTCGTCGGGGGCAAGATCGCCGGTCGAGGCTCGAAGGGCGATCCGCGCGGTCAAGATAAGGACGATCGCGGACGACGCCACCGTCACGCCCGCCGCCCATTGCCTTTTGAAGGGTACGCAAACAAGCGCCGCGGCGACGAGCGGCGGAACGAGAATGACGAGCACGCTCACTTTATCGCCCGTCCTTCAAGCGACTCGGCCGAGACCTCTTTCAAGTTCGCAAGCTCGCCGACCGCCGTGCTGCCGACTCGTCGCTGCACGGTTCGGATCAAGATTCCGCTGATAAACACGATGATCAGACCATCCGTCGCGATGGCAAGCTCGACCAAGAACGGCAGATTGCGCGAGATGGAGATTCCGCTGAGAAAGGCGCCGTTCTCCATGACGAGCAAGCCGACGAGAAGCGGAAGCGCCTCGCGCCGCACCGTAAGCGTGAAGGCGCCGATCAAGAGTCCCGCGACGCCGATCGGCACGTTCGGGCCGCGAAACTCGGGCGCCACGGCGTTCGATATCGGCAACGCGAAAAAGTACGCAAGAATCGCCAGCGCGAGAGCGATGAGCAAGGCCGCCGGGATGCTCAGCACCTGGCTCACCTCGCGGCGCGTATAGATTTCGGACGGCGAAGTCTTGCGGAGAAGCCACGGAACGATCATCGGTTTGCTGATCAAGTTCACGAGCGCGACCCCGAAAAGGCTCTCCGCGTGGTGGCGAAGCCCCAAGAGCGCCGCCGATGCCGCGAGCAGCAACGACTGAACAATGAAGAGGCTCAAGACGCCGCGGGCTTGGCGCATCGCCACGATGCCGAAAGCGGTGAGCAGAAACAATCCGGTGACGAGCGCGTTCAGATTGTCCAAGAGCTGATTGATCGTGTCGTTCATTTTTCACCCACGCTAAAAAACCTGCGCGATCACCGCCGCCACGGAGGTGACGAACGCGGCGCCCAAGAACTCGGCGATACGAAAAAGCCGCAGCTTCGACAGCTGTGACTCGATGACGACGATAACGACCAAGAAAATGAAAACCTTGAGCAACACTTTGGGGACCGCCAACAAAACCGCCCCGAGCGTCTGGTCGGCGGCGAGGCCCCAAGGCGTCAGGAGCACGTTCAGGAAGATGCACATGAGCACGAAGAACTTCATGTGCCCGCCCCATTTGATCAGAGCGAATCCGCGACCTGAATACTCGAGCGACTTGGATTCGTCGATCATCGCAAGCTCGAAATGGCCCGTGGGATTGTCCACGGGGATGCGCCCTCCTTCGGCTAGAATCAACATGAGGAACGCCAGCATGAGAAGCACGTGCGACGGCGTGACGAAGAACACCAAGGGCGTGACCCATTTCTCCTGGACGATGTAGGGGATCGTCGATCCGGCGACGAACGACACCGTAAAGAACACGATCATGAACACCGGTTCCGACAGAAAGCCCACCATGCGCGTCCGGCTCGCGCCCATCGGTCCGTAGGGATTCGCCGTGTCGATCGCAGCAAGGGTGGAAAAGAAGCCGCCCAGCGAAAGGATGAAACCGCCCGCGATCATATCGCCCATGAACGCGAAGAAAAGCGGATAATTCGTCAACACCGGGATGAGCAACGTGACCATGATGGGCGTCGCGAAGACGACGTACGGAGTGAACCGGAAAATCCAGGAACTTTCCTCCGAGACGATCTCGTCTTTGTGAAACAGCTTCCACAAATCGCGGTAGGGCTGGAAAATGCTCGGGCCCTGTTTGGACTGGACGATCTCCTTCATCCGCGAGAGCACGCCGGAGGCAAGGGGCGCACAAAGCAGCACCACCACGACCTGCATGAGGTTGAATACGATGTAGGGAATCATGGCCAACCGCCTTGAGTCGCGCGAGCTGCGCGGCCGCGCGAGGCATTGGCAGGGAAGCTCGCGGGTGAGCGACCGTCGGATCGCGCGCCTGCGAAACGAACTGCCTCCGGAAGCTTCATGAACGCGCTCCCCCCCGTTGTCCCGTCGCGCGAAAACGCGAGCGGAAGCCAACAGGTAGGAGTTATCAGCCGATAGGAGAGTCCGGCGGCGGAGAGGCCGGCGCGGAAGCGCCGTAGAGCGCGACTTCGGCGAACTCCATCGCCGAACCGCACGCTAATAAACATACTCGGCAGACTACGTCGACGTCAAGGGTGTCGGTGAGATTTTTCCCGAGATTCTGGGAGGTTCGGTTCGTGGTCGTGGGAGCGACGGATGCAGGGGCGGGAGATGACGGGTAGGAGCGCGTGCACGCGGGGAGGACCGCCGGCAATCGATAGCTTCGAACGTGACCCTGGGTAAAAGGAGTACCCACGGCTTGTTACGTGAGAAAAGGTGCCGACACGATCCGTGGCTTGCGAGATCGAGTTTCGTAAGCTGAGTTATATCGACTTCGGTGGCCACGATACCATGAGGCGGGGCATAGGGTATGAGGGAGTTGAGGTGCAGGCCGAAGCGGTAGAGACGATCCTCGAGCAGGTGTTGACCCGGAGGGAGGTCGGCAACCGGGTGGGTGTGGCGAGGACGAAGCGGTTCACCGGCGAGCTGGGAGCCCGGACGGCGGGCTAATCGGCGGCCGCGAACGATCGGCCACGCGTGGAATCACACTACGTTGCGTCTCACTGACTGGGTAAGAGCGACCGAAGGGAATCGAACCCTCGGCACGAGCTTGGGAAGCCGTGCCACGGGTCAATCACTATGTCGCTCTTCGAAGCTCTCTGCGTCTAAGTGTAGCTCCATGCGAATTTTGCGTCAAGCGAAATGTGGTTGTCCGTAGCGGCTCGTTGTGGATAGAATAGAGATGTAGCGGCGTTCGGGGCCGTCGCGGGTCGCAAATTCGGTAACTACGATCGCGCGAGAGGGGCGGTGTGACCCGGAGTTCCGACGAGGTCGGCGCGGGACCGGGGACGCGGTCCATCGGAGCCGGGAGCGTCCAGTTTCTGGTTTCGCCAGCACCGCGATCCGGCAACACGAGGAGGCGTTCAGTCGTGCCACCAAAGGAAGTTCAGCCGTCGATCCGAGAAACAGCCTTCTCCTGCCCCTATTGCGGAGCGCTTACCAGCCAACAGTGG
>JASHNV010000122.1 GCA_030041455.1 Spirochaetia bacterium | reverse complement strand
AGTCGGTTCGGCTTGCAGTTTCGGAAAAAAAAACTGATAATACGCGCCACAGGAGGACACGCATGAACGCGTTCATCGGCAACAGGGAGTACTTCCCGGGAGTCAAGAAGATCCCGTTCGAAGGGAAGGGCTCCGACAATCCCCTTGCTTTCAAGTTCTACGACAGCGAAAAGACTGTCGGCGGCAAGAAGATGAAGGATCACTTCCGCTTCGCCGTGGCGTACTGGCACACCTTTTGCAACACCGGCGAGGATCCCTTCGGTCCCGGAACGCGACGCTTCCCCTGGGCGACCGGGAAGACCCCGATGGAGCAGGCGCGCGAGCGCATGGACGCGGCCTTCGAGTTCGTCACGAAGCTCGGCGCGGAGTTCTATTGTTTTCACGACCGGGACATGGCGCCCGAGGGATCCTCGATCGCGGAGTCCGAGAGAAACTTGAAAGAGATGGTCGCCCTTGCGAAGGAGCGGCAAAAGGCGACCGGCGTCCGGCTGCTGTGGGGCACCTGTAACCTCTTCTCGAACCCCCGCTACATGAACGGGGCGGCGACCAATCCCGACTTCCGCGTCCTCGCGCACGCCGCGGCGCAGGTCAAGTCCGCGATCGAGGCGACCGTGGAGCTCGACGGCGCGAACTACGTCTTCTGGGGCGGGCGCGAGGGCTACTTCTCGCTCCTCAATACCGACATGCAGCGCGAGCTCGATCACATGGCGCGCTTTCTCCAGGCCGCGAAGGACTACGGGCGCAAGATCGGGTTCAAGGGAACTTTTCTCGTCGAGCCGAAGCCGATGGAGCCGACGAAGCACCAGTACGATTTCGACGCCGCGACCGCGATCGGGTTTCTGCGCCACTACGGGCTCGACAAGGACTTCAAGCTGAACCTCGAGTCCAACCATGCGACCCTCGCCGGCCACTCGTTCGAGCACGACCTGCAGACCGCGGCCGACGCGGGGCTCCTCGGAAGCGTCGACGCGAATCGCGGCGATCCGCAGAACGGATGGGATACCGATCAGTTCCCGAACAGCCTCTACGATACCGCGGCGGTCATGGCGATCGTCCTCCAGGCGGGGGGCTTTACCTCCGGCGGGCTCAACTTCGACGCGAAGGTCCGGCGGAACTCCACGGACATGGAGGACCTCTTCCTCGCCCACATCGGCGGAATGGACTCCTTCGCGATGGGTCTCGAGGTGGCCTACCGGCTCCTCCACGAGAGCAGGATACCCGCGATGCGGCGCGAGCGTTACGCCTCCTTCGATTCCGGGGACGGCGCCGCCTTCGAGGCCGGAAGGCTCAGCCTCGACCAGCTTGCCGCGATCGCCGTCAAGAACGGCGAGCTGCCGCAAACGAGCGGCAAACAGGAGCTCTTCGAGAACATCGTGAATCGCTACGTCGGCTCCCTGTAGCCGACCGGGGCGTTCGGGTTTCGGTTGTCTCCCCGGAGTTTCCGGGGTACAATTCCCCATGAGCGATACGGAAGTCGAACGGTTCTGGCACGAGACCGAGGCGAGGCTCGGCGAGCGCATTCTCCTCTACTCCCTCGGCCAGTACCTCAGCGGCTACAGCGACGTGAGAAACGGTTGCTGGGGCCTGTTCTTTATATCCGAGAGCGCGCTTCACTTCCAGACCTTCCCGAGCCAGAACTGGTTCAGCGCGATCTTTCGCGGTCTCGCGCGGAGCCGCGCGAACCGCGAGGCGGAGACCGAGATGGCGTTCGCGCTGCCGCAGGCGTCGATCAGCGACGTGAGGCTCCAGAACGAGCAGTCCTGGTGGCGGCGGCTCGTCTCCCCCCAGCCCCCGATCGTCGACGTGCGCTATATCGATGAGGACGGAAAAGAGGCCGACCTCCGCTTCTCCATGGACATGAAGGTAAAGGACTTCGTCAACCTTCTGAGCGCCCGCATTCCCTGAGGCGCGAGCGCCTACCCTCGAAGCGCCGCCTGCCGCTTGTATTGATCCTCCAGGACGATGGCGGTCATCGCCTCGACGACCGGAACAATGCGCGGGCAGATGCACGGATCGTGCCGGCCTTCGGTCTTGATCTCCCGCTCCGCGCCGTCGATGTCCACGGTCTTCTGCGGCACGGCGACCGACGAGGTCGGCTTCACCACGATGCGAAAGACGATGTCCTGTCCGGTCGAGAGGCCGCCGAGAACCCCGCCGGCGTGGTTCGACAGGAAGCCCGAGGCGTCGCGCCAGTCGTTGTGCTCGCTCCCGCGCATGTCCGCCGCCTTGAAGCCGGTTCCGAACTCGATGCCCTTTACCGCACCGAGGGAAAGCATGGCCCGCGCGATCTCCGCGTCGAGCTTCTCGAAGACCGGATCGCCGAGGCCGGGCGCGGCGCCCGACACGACGCACTCGATGATCCCCCCCGCGCTGTCGCCGGCGTCGGCAAGCGCCTTCACCCGTCTCGTCATCTCCTCGGCCGCGACCGGGTCGGCCGCGCGCATGGGGTTCCGCTCGATGGCGTCGTAGTCGATCGTGGAGCAGCTCACCCCGGCGGCGCGAAGCGTGTAGGCCAGGATCCTCACCCCGCGCCGCGCGAGCATCTTCTTCGCGATGGCGCCGCCCGCGACCCTCCCGGCGGTCTCCCGTCCCGAGGCTCGGCCGCTTCCGCGGTAGTCGCGGATCCCGTACTTCATGAGGTAGGTGTAGTCGGCGTGGCCGGGGCGAAAGAGACGCTTGATCTCCGAGTATGCCTCGGGCCTCATGTCGGCGTTGTAGAGGATGCAGAGAATCGGCGTGCCGGTCGTCTTGCCCTCGAAGACCCCCGAGAGGAGCCGCACCTCGTCGGATTCCTTCCGCTGGGTCGTGACCTCCGACTGGCCCGGTTTCCTGCGGTCGAGCTCTTTCTGGACGTCGCCCTCCGAGAGCTCGACGCCAGGCGTCGCTCCGTCGACGACGACGCCGACCGCGCCGCCGTGGGACTCGCCGAACGTCGTGATGCGAAACATGGTGCCGAAACTGCTACCCGGCATAGCCTGCCTCCGTAAGTACGCCCACCAGCCTCGCGAACGCCCCGGGAACGTCGACGCCCGAGAGCCTCGCGGTCGCGTCGGCTCGGGCGCGGTACAGCCCAGCGCGCCGCTCGTAGAGCCTCGCGAAGTCCCCTCGCGGGTCCTCCTCGGAGAGGAACGCGGGCCTCCCGCCCGCCATGATCCGCTCGTAGAGCGTCGCCTCCTCCTCGTCGAGGTAGACGAAGAAGCCCACGGGGCCGAGCGCGGCCATCGCCTCGTCGTTCTCGATCGTGCCGCCGCCGAGCGCGACGACCGCCCGGGCTTCCCGGATCCTCGCCGCGAGGCGGCGGGCGGCGCGCGCCTCGACGCGGGAGAAGTACGCGGCACCCCTCTCGGCGTAGATCTCGCGGAAGGTGGTCCTTCGCGCGGGATCGTGCTCCGCCTCGACAAGCTCGTCGAGGTCTGCGAACGGCACTCGGCGGGCCTCCGCGAGCAGGCGGCCGAGCGTGCTTTTCCCGCTGTGCTTCATGCCCATGAGCATGACGCTTCGCGAAAGGGGTCCGTCGCTCGTTTCCATCTGGTGCCAGCTACAACGTATCGGCGCCGCCGGGAGGTGTCAATCGCCTCCTCCTTCCCAGGCCCGAAGGCCGCTCATGCTATCATCGGCCGTGTTGGCCGCGCCGGCTCGAGAGCCCGGCGCGGCGCGAAAGGAGCGGCACATGAGCCTACGACCCCGTCCGTCCGCCGCGGTTCCCGAGGAGAGCACCCTCGAGATCGCTGCGCTCCTCACCCTGTCGGGGGGCTTTCTCGACGGCTTCACCTACGTCGGCCACGGTCAGGTCTTCGCGAACTCCATGACCGCGAACGTCGTGTTCCTCGGCATTTTCTCGGCCTCAGGCGATTGGCGCCGAGCCGCCGGCCACGTCGCGCCCCTCCTCGCCTTTTTCGCGGGGGTTTTTCTCGCCCATGCCCTGCGACTGGAGGCGGTCACCCGGCGGCTGAAGCGGCCGGCCCTTACCTGTCTCGGCCTCGAGATCGCGTTCCTCGTCGCCGGATCGTTTCTGCCGGCGAGCTTCCCGGACCTAGTTCTCGTTCCCGGCATCGCGTTCGTCGCCGCGATGCAGAACTCGAGCTTCAACCGCCTGGAGTCCTGGCCGTACAACTCGGTCATCACGACCGGAAATCTTCTCCGCTGCGCCGACGGGCTCTTCGACGCGACGTTCCTCGGACCCGATCCGGCCGCGAGGCGCGAGGCGCTGGTCTTCGGCCTAGTCTGCCTGAGCTTCCTCGCGGGCGCCGCGCTCGGCGCGCTCTCAGCCGCGCGGCTGCACAACGCCGCGCTCTGGATCCCGATCGCCTCGCTCGCCTCGGCGCTCGCGCTTTGCTTGAGGCGCGGCGAGCGTGACGGCGCGAGGGCGTAGCTCCGCCGGCTTCTCGAGAGCCGCGCGGCCCGGCCGTTCGGCACCCGGCGGGAGGTTCTTGCGTCCCGCCCGTCTTTGGTATACTGGGGCGGCCCGAGAGACCAGGGCAAGGAGCACAAACCATGAGCGCTCAGGGTATGAGAGTCGAGTCGGATTCAATGGGGAACGTCGAGATTCCCGAGGACGCCTATTGGGGGGCGCAGGCGCAGCGGGCCGCCGTGAACTTCAACGTTTCGCCGCTTCGAATCCCGCCGCCCTTCCTCCGGGCGCTCGCGTCGATCAAGCGCGCCGCCGCGCTCACCAACCGAGAGCTCGGAGCGCTCGACGCGAAGATCGCGGAGGCGATCGCCTCCGCGGCGGGGGAGATCGTCGCCGGGCGCTTCGCCGATCAGTTTCCGGTCGACCTCTTTCAGACCGGTTCGGGCACCTCGTGGAACATGAATATCAACGAGGTGATCGCGAGCAGGGCGAACGAGCTTCTCGGCGGCAAGCGCGGAGGCCGCTCGCCGGTGCATCCGAACGACCACGTGAACAAGGGCCAGTCCTCGAACGACACCATACCGACCGCCATGAACGTGGCGGCGCGCGTCGAGGCCGCGGCCCTGATCCGGGCGCTCGAGCGCCTTGAGGAGGCGCTCGAGCTGAAGGCGCGCGAGTTCGCCGGGGTCGTCAAGCTCGGCCGAACCCACCTGCAAGACGCGGTTCCGATGACGCTCGGCCAGGAGTTCTCAGGCTACCGCGAGCAGATCCGCAAGTCGCGCGGGAGGATCGAGCGGACCTTCCCCTCCCTCGAGGAGCTCGCGCTCGGCGGCACGGCGATCGGCACCGGACTGAACGCCCATCCCGAGTACGCCGCGAGGACGATCGCCGCCCTCGCCGCGGAGTACCGGATCCCCTTCCGGCGAGCCGACAACTATTTCGAGGCGATGGCCGCCCGCGACTCGATCCTCGAGCTCGTGGGCGCGCTCAACTCGCTCGCGGTGGCGCTCATGAAGATCGCCCAGGATCTCAGGCTCCTCGCAAGCGGCCCGCGCTCCGGGCTCGGCGAGATCAGCCTTCCCGAGCTCCAGCCCGGAAGCTCCATCATGCCCGGGAAGGTCAATCCGGTGATTCCGGAGATGGTCATCCAGGTCGCCGCCCACGTCATGGGGAAACACCTCTCGACGACGATCGCCTGCCAGAGCGCTCCTCTCGAGCTCAACATGATGCAGCCGCTCCTCGTGTACGAGTCGCTGTCGGCCATCGAGCTCCTCGCGAGCACCTGTCGGGTGCTCGACGAGCGGTGCGTCCGCGGGATCCGCGCGGAGGCGGACCACTGCCGCGAGCTCGTCGATTGGAGCCTCGCGCTCGTCACGCCCCTCGCGCTGAAGGTCGGGTACGACCGGGCGGCGCGGATCGCCCACCGCGCCTTCGCCGAGAAAAAGAAGGTACGCGACGTGATCCTCGAGGAGGGAATCCTGAGCGAAGCGGAGACCGACGCGATTCTCGACCCCGAGACCATGCTCGGCGAGAGCTGAAAGCGTCAGGCGAGCGGCTCGTAGGGCAGGGGCGCGGGCGCCCCGGTGTGGTAGCCTTGGACGTAGTCGACGCCGATACCTCGCAGCTTCTCGAGCGACTCGCCGCTCACCACGAACTCCGCGATGGTCTGGATGTTCATGAGCTTCCCGAGCCCGTTGATCGCCTCGACCATCGAGCGGTTGATCGGGTCGTCGACGATGTCGCGAACGAACGAGCCGTCGATCTTCAGGTAGTCAACCGGAAGGTTCTTGAGGTAGTTGAAGGAGGAGAAGCCGCTTCCGAAGTCGTCGAGCGCGAAGGAGAAGCCGAGGCCCTTGAGCTCGCTGATGAAACGCGACGCCGAGGCGACGTTCCCGATCGCCGCGGTCTCCGTCACCTCGAAGCAGAACGACGAGGGCGGGACGCCGGCGCGCTCGAAGCGCGACTCGATGAAGCCGAGCGAGCTCTCGTCGGCGAGCGAAGCGCCTGAAAGGTTGATGCAGAAGACGTAGTCGCGAAGCGCGCTCTCGCCCCGTTCGCGAATCTGGCAATAGGCGTCGATCGTCTTGGAAATCACCCATCGGTCGATCTCCGGCATGAGGTTGTACCGCTCGGCCGCCGGCAGAAAGTCCGCCGGATGGACCACCTTGCCGTCGTCCAGCAGGCGGAGGAGCACCTCGCACTGGTGCCTCTTGCCGGGATCTTGGATCGGGACAATGGCCTGGTAGTAGAGCCTGAAGCCGTTCTCCTCGACCGCCCGCTTGAGCTTCGATATCCACTCCATCTCTCCGCGCCGCTGGAGGAACACGCTCTCGGTGTCCTCGTACACGCGCACGCGATTGCCCCCGAGCTCCTTCGCGACGTAGCTCGCGTCGTCGGCGGCGGCGAGCGCGCTGTAGATGTCCTTCCGGTCCTTGGTGATCATGACGAGCCCGATGCTCGATCCGATCGAGAAGATCTTCTTGTCCCAGATGAACTTGTGGTCGCTGATGCCCGCCTGCAGGCGCTTGGCGATGGCCTCCGCCCTCTCGAGGGTCGAGTTCTCGAGGAGGATGCCGAACTCGTCGCTTCCGAGCCTGCCGCACGCGTCGCCCGATCGGACCACCGTCTTGAGGATCGCCGTCGTCTGCCTGAGGAGCTCGTCGCCGGCGACGTGGCCGCACGTGTCGTTGATGACCTTGAATTGATCGAGGTCGAGGTAGACGAGAGCGTGGGTCGCGCCGCCCCGCTGGGCGTCCTCGATGAGCGCGCCGAGCCTCCTGGAGAAGTACTCCCGGTTGTCGAGGCCGGTGAGGGGGTCGTGGCTCGCCTGGTAGTCGACGGTCTCCGCGAGGCGCTTCACGATCGTCGTGTCGCGAAGGGCGATGACCTGGCCGTCGATCCTGCCCGCAGGATCCTTCATGCGCGACAGGCTCCCCGCGATTTGGATCGTCGTCCCGTCCTTGGTCCGGCACAGCGTGTCCTCGAAAGCGACCGAGCGTTCCCGCCGTGCGCCGAAGGGCTCGGCGGCCTCGACGGAGACGAGAGGTTGGCCGCTTGAAAGCGTCACGATTTCGTGGAGCGGCCGGTTTCGCGCGTCGCTTTCCGACCAGCCGGTGATCTCCTCCGCGACGCTGTTCATGAACTGCACGCGGCTGTCGACGTCGGTGGCGATGATTCCCTCGCCGACCCCGTTCAGAATCGCCGAGAGCCACCCCTCCTTCTTCCGCAGCTCCCGGTCGACTCGATGCTTGTAGAGGGCGATGTCGATCGTCGTGTGGAGCTCCTTCTCCTTGAAGGGCTTCAGGATGAAGGCGAAGGGCTCGGCCTCCTTCGCCCGCTCGAAGGTCACCTCGTCGGAGTAGGCGGTGAGGAAAATCACCGGGATGTCGTGGGTCTGCCTGATCGCCTTCGCGGCCTCGATGCCGTCGATCGCGCCTGAGAGCATGACGTCCATGAGGATGATGTCGGGGCGCGTTTCGCGGGCCATTTCGATCGCCTCGCGGCCGCCGGAGGCGATTCCGCAGACCATGAAGCCGAACTTCGCGAGCCGCCGTTGAAGATCGATCGCGATGATGCGCTCGTCCTCAACTAGGAGTATCCTTTCGCTTCCCATCCCTGCCCCGACCACCATCATAGGGGGTTTCCGCAATTAAAGCAAATCGAACGCGGCGAGGCTGACGAAATTTCCGTCCGAATCTCACGTAAAACGGAAAAAACTATCGAACGGGCCGGCTGACAGGCGGGTGAAAACCTGGTAGATTCTCCGTGCCGGATCATGGAGCGCTCTCCCATGCCTTCGAGAACGTACCTCTACCAATCGGCGGACGGCGACGTCTACCGAAACCTCGCGATCGAAGAGCACCTGCTCGAGACCATCCCCGAAGGCGACGCCTGTTTCCTCACCTACGTGAACTCCGGGAGCGTCGTCATCGGAAAGCATCAGAACCCCTGGCGCGAGGTGCGGCTCGACGCGCTCCGCTCCGGGGGCCTCGCGCTTGCGCGGAGGATCTCCGGGGGCGGCGCGGTCTACCACGACGAGGGGAACGTCAACTTCGCCTTCATCGCGCCGAAGGCGCGGTTCGACCGCCTTGCGAATCTCAGAGCCGTCGCCGGAGCGCTCGCCGCTCTCGGGGCGGACTGCGAGATCAACGAGCGCTACGACCTCACCGTCGGCGGGAGGAAGATCTCGGGAAGCGCCTTCTGTTTCAGGCGCGAGCGGGTGCTCCACCACGGCACGCTCCTCGTGAGCGCGAGACTGGATCGCCTCTCCGGCGTGCTCGGCGGGACGCTCGGAGCCATTTCGACCCCGGCGATCGCCTCGCGGCCCTCCCCGGTCGCGAACCTCGCGAGCCTGTATCCCGGCCTGACCGTGGAGGCCGTCCGCGCGGGGCTCGTCGCGTCGCTCGGGGCGACGTGGACGCCGCTCCCCGAATCGGCGATCGAGGGGGTCTCGGAGCTCCTCAGGCGAAACGCGCGCGACGAATGGCTCTATGACGCGACGCCGCGGTTCACCATCGCCTTTCCGGTCGGATCCCCCGCCGGAGGCGGCACGGTCGACCTCTCCGTGGAGCACGGGAAAATCGTCTCCGCGGGGGGACCCGGCCTCGACCGGCTCGTCGGCTCGCGCTTCAGCTCGGCGGAGATGGAGAGGCGTCTCGAGGAGGGAGCTCCCCCCGAAGGCTCGGCCGCCGCCTTGCTCCTCGCGGCGCTTCGCTCCCTCGACTTCTGACCCGGCCGCCCGGGGTGGTCGAACGTGCCGCTCTGTGCGGTATAATGGCGCCATGAGCCGCATGAGAGCGTCCGAGGGCGTCGCCCCCGTCGAGCCCGCCGACGCGCCGGGAGCGCCCGCGCAGCGCGCCTCGGCCGAAGGAGGGATGCCGTGACGGCGCGCGCCTCCTTCGTGAACGAGATCGGCGCCTCGGAGCTCACCGGCCGCCCGCGACCGCGCGAAGAGGACATGCGCGGCTACTATTTCCGCGACATCACGGCCATCATCCATTCCTACCCGTTTCGCCGCCTGAAGCATAAGACGCAGGTCTTCTTCGCCCCGAACAACGACCACATCTGCACCCGCATCGAGCACGTGATGCACGTGGCCACGATCTCCGCGACGATCTGCAAGGCGCTCGGTCTCGATTCCGATCTCGCGTGGGCGATCGGCCTCGGGCA
>JASHNV010000121.1 GCA_030041455.1 Spirochaetia bacterium | reverse complement strand
CGCTCGCGCGAGGCAAGCCGCTTCCGCTTCTCCTCTTCGACCTTTGACGCCTGTTCGCTCGGAGGAACGGCCTTTTTCGCCGCCTCCTCGCTTCCGCCGACGACCTTCTTCGCCCCTGCGAGCTTGACGGCCGCCTTCTCCCGGGGCGCGGCGGGTCGTTCCCCGGCGATCTCCTCGCGCGCGCTTTCCCCGCGCTTCTTCGCCGCGGTCGCGGACGTCCGGGGGGCCGCCTGCTCGCCGGGCCCGGTGTTCGCGACGCGCTCATGGGGAGCCGCCTCGCCCGCCTTCGCGGCCAACTCCTCGGGCTTCCCGGCCCGCGCGGCCTGGTCGGTGGGTTGCTTTCCCTTCTTCGCTTCCTCCGGTTCGGCCGTCCGGCCCGGCTTCTCGCCCTTCGCGCGACCGGACGAAGGCGCCTCGGCGCGCGGCGCTCGATCCGGAGCCTTCGGGCCGGGGTCTCCGATAGAGCGGTCGAGGACCTCGGCGAAGCTCTTCCCTTCATGCGAAGGCCGGCTCGCCTGAGGCTCGGGGAGGGAGGCTCCCCGCGTATCTAGCTGGATCGGAATGCTCGTCACTCGCCTCTCCGCCTTTCTCGCACGATCGTCACGGGCCCGAGCCGACCGCTCCGCCGTCGGTCGCCTCCGCCATCTCCGCGGGCTGCTTGATCATCTTTCGACTGATCTCGGCGGCGCGATCCGCCGGCATCTTCGAAAGCCAATAGGGAACGATCGACGCCTGTCCGTTTTGCGTCGAGATCTGGTCCGTCAGGCGGAAGATGTCGATGACATCCTGGTCGCTCATGTCCACCAGCTGAGCGACCGCGCTGTCGGGCGGCATGTTGAGCAGGTTCTGCGCCACCTGACGGAGGTTCGCATCTCTATTTTCGTACTGTTTCGTCAAATCGTTGAATGATTTCTGCTGCTCGACGAGCGCTTTCTGCCGCTCGCCGATCGCCGCGAGCTCCTGCTGAACTTGCGCCTCTTTCATCCTCACGGCCTTCTCGCGGGCGTCGAGCTGCTCGGCGCGCATGTCGATCTCTTCGCCCTGCTTGCCGAGCCGCTCCCGCTCGAGGAGGAGCGGGTCCTCGGCGTTCGCGATCTTCGCGGGCGCCTGCACCCCCGCGAGGCGCAGCACCGGCGCGAGGGTATCCCGCACGTCGATGAGCCCGAGATAGTCGAACCAGGCGAGCCCGCCGACGACGAGAGCGACAACGAGCAGGAACAGAACGAATATCCGCGGCGCTGGGCCGACCCCTCCGTAGCTCCTTGCCATTCAGCCCCCCTACGACCGCGCGGCGATGGCGTTGTTGACGTCGTCGATCATGGCGATCTCCTCGGCGTCGGCCAGCCTATAGTACCGCGCCGAGCGCTTCTCCTTCAGCCGATCGAGCACCTTGCGCTCCCTCGAGGCGACGAGGTAGCGCTCGCGGACCTCGTCGCGCTTCGCCTCGCTTCGGGCGAGCTCCTCGCGCTTCCTGCGCTCCTCCTCGCCGAGGCGCTTGAGGTAGCGCTCGGAGGAGGCGAGCACGTTCACGTCCCCTCCGGCGAGCTCGAACCGTGTGGCGAGGATCCGCCGCCGCTCGCTCTGGCGGCTCTCGATCTCGCCGGAGAGCGCGAGGCAGGCTCCGCTCGCCTCGGCGAGCTTCAGCTCCCACTCGCGCTCGCGGTACTGCCTGAGCTTCAGCACCCGCTCGAGATCGAACCGGTAGCGCTTCATCCTGGCTCTCCCGCGCGGAGGGCGACGCCGGCGATCTCCGCCGCCCGCTTCAGGGTGTCCTCGATGCCCGCCCGCTCCTCGACCGCCTGGGACAGGAACGCCCTGATCGAGTCTATTTTCGACACCGCGAGGTCGATCTCGGCGTTCGTTCCCTTGACGTAGGCGCCGACGTTGATGAGGTCCTCCGCGTCGGCGTACACCGCGAGGAGCCGCCGGATGAGGCCCGCGGCCTCCCGCTCCGCGGCGGAGGACACGCGGGGCGCGAGGCGCGAGAGGGAGGCGAGCACGTCGATCGCCGGGTATTGGTAGCGCTCGGCGATCCGCCTGCTCAGGATGATGTGCCCGTCGAGGATGCCGCGTACGTTGTCGGAGATCGGCTCGTCCATGTCGTCGCCGTCGACGAGGACGGTGTAGAAGCCGGTAATCGTGCCCTTCTCGGAGGTGCCGCAGCGCTCGAGAAGCTTCGGCAGCGTCGAAAAGACCGACGGGGTATAGCCCCGGGTGGCCGGCGGCTCGCCCACCGAGAGACCGATCTCCCGCTGCGCGCGGGCGAAGCGCGTCACGCTGTCGAACAGCAGCATGACGTCCTTGCCCCGGTCCCGGAAGTACTCCGCGACCGCGGTCGCGACGTACGCGCCCTTCAGGCGCGAGAGCGGCGGGCTGTCGGAGGTGGAAACGACGATCACCGAGCGGGCGAGCCCTTCGGCGCCGAGGTCGTTGTCGATGAACTCCTGGACCTCCCGGCCGCGCTCCCCGATGAGCGCGATGACGTTGACGTCGGCGCTCGTGTTGCGCGCGATCATGCCGAGGAGGGTGGACTTCCCGATGCCGCTTCCCGAGAAGATCCCGAGGCGCTGGCCCTTCCCCACGGGCGTGAGCGCGTCGATCGCGCGAACGCCGGTCACGATGCGCTCGGAGATTTTCCTCCGCGAAAGAACGCCCGGCGCGAGCGAGTGCGCCTCGTAGAGCTCGGTCGCGCCGACGGCGCCCTTGCCGTCCATGGGGCGCCCCATGCTGTCGAGGACCCGCCCGAGGAGAGCCTGGGAGACCGGAACCGAGAGGGGAAGGCCCGAGGCGACGACGATGCAGCCGACCTCGATTCCCTCCATGTCGTCGTAGGGCATGAGCTGCACCCGGCTCTCGCGCAGGCCCACCACCTCGGCCCAGATCTCGCGCCGCCCGGTGAGAATCTGACAGACCTCGCCGATGACCGCCTGCGGTCCGCGGCTCTCCACGAGGAGGCCGGTCACGCGGTCCACGACGCCGAGGTATTTGATCGGATCGACGCGCTTGAGCGCGGTCTCGTATTTCTCGAAAACGCCGTCCGCCTGAGCGCTTTTCATGTCTGGTCGCCCTTCGCCTTGATGGGCGCGATGTCGAGGATCCGCTCCTCGATCTCGTGAAGCTGGGAGGAGATCCTCGCGTCGATCTGGCCGAAGTCGGTCTCGATCAGACAGCCGCCCCGGTCCACGGTGGAGTCCTCGAGCACCGTGATGGAGCGGACGTTCTCCACCATGCGCATGAAATCCTTGACGTGATCCGAGGTGAGCTGGAGGTCGGCGAGGTTCACCCGAATGACGACGTCGCCGCGGGTTTTCAGCTTTCGCAGCGCCTGGATGACGTTGTTGACCACGACGTTCTTCTGATTCTCCGAGATCACCTTCACGACCTTCTTCGCGATGAGGAGCACGAGGTTCACGAGCTGGGTCTCCGACTCCGCGATGATCTCCCCGCGCTTCTCGATCGCCGCGTTGACGATGGCGTGGATCCGCTCGACGAGGCGCTCCACCTCGGCCTTGCCCGTCGCGTAGCCCTCCTCGCGACCCCGCTCCTCGCCCTCCTTCTCGGCGGCCTTCCGGATCTCGTCGAGCCGCTCGTTCGCGGCGGCGAGCTCGTCGGCGGCGTGTTGCCTCGCCTCCTCGACGAGGTTTCGCGCCTCGTCCTCGGCCTCCTGGCGCCGCTTTTGCGCCTCGCCGGTCTGCTTTTTCACCTCTTCGAAGGCGGTCGCCTGCGCCCGCTTCACGATGCCGTCGGCCTCTTCCTTCGCCTGCTCGACTAGGGCGGCCTTCTCCATCTCCCACTGCTCCTTGAAGAGCTCCGCCTCGCGGCGAAGGTCGTCGGCCGTCGGGCCCGTGTACTCCTCGATCGGCTCGTGTTTCGCCTCCTCCTTCACGACCGGCTCCGGGCGAAACGGCGACTCGATCACGACCTTCTTCCCGAGATTGACCACTTCCTGGGCGTGGAAAACGTTCTTCGCCACCCCTTCCTCCTAGACGACCATCTCGTCTTCGCCCGAGCGCGCGACGACGATCTCGCCCTGGTCCTCGAGCTTGCGGATGATGGACACGATCTTCTGCTGGGTCTCCTCGACGTCCTTCAGCCGCACCGGTCCCATGTACTCCATCTCTTCCTTCAAGAGCGCCGAGGCGCGCTTGGACATGTTGTGGAAGATCTTGTCCTGGACCTCCGCCTCGACGCCGCGAAGCGCCTTGGCGAGCTCCGCGGTGTCCACCTCGCGAAGCACCTTCTGGATCGCGCGGTCGTCGAGCAGCACGATGTCCTCGAAGACGAACATCCGCTTCTTGATCTCCTCGGCGAGCTCCGGGTCCTCTTCCTCGAGCGACTCGATGATGGTCTTTTCCGTCGACCGGTCGACCATGTTGAGGATCTCGACGATGTTCTCCACGCCGCCCGCCGCGGTGTAGTCCTCCGAGCTCAGCGTCGAGAGCTTCTTCTCGAGGACTCGCTCGACCTCGCGCAGGACGTTCGGATCGGTGCGGTCCATCGTCGCGATTCGCTTGGCGACGTCCGACTGGATCTCGTGCGGGAGGCTTCCGAGGATGATCGACGCCTTCTGCGGCTCGAGGTAGGCGAGAATGAGCGCGATGGTCTGCGGGTGCTCCTGCTGGATGAAGTTGAGGAGGTGCGCGGGGTCGGTCCGCCTGATGAAGTCGAAGGGGCGGACCTGCAGCGAGGAAGTGAGGCGGTTGATGATGTCGACCGCCTTTTGGGAGCCGAGCGACTTCTCGAGGAGCTCCCGCGCGTAGTCGATTCCGCCCGAGGTGATGAAGTCCTGAGCCATCATGAGCTCCTTGAACTCCATCAGGACGCTGTCGCGCTCCTCCGACTCGATCGTGTCGAGGCGGGCGATCTCGAAGGTCAGGGCCTCGATCTCGTCCTCCCGCAGGTGCTTGAAGATCTCCGCGGAGATCTCCGAGCCGAGCGTCACGAGAAAGACGGCCGCCTTCTGTCGGCCGGTGAGGTCTTTGCCCTTTCGGGTCGACTTCTTCTTCTCCGGGCCCTGCCCCTGGGCTCCCTGCGCCTGCTCGGCCGGCACTACCTTCGCCATGCTGCTATTCCTCCACCAACCACGTGCGGATCAGCTGCGCCACGTCCTCCGGATGCTCGCGCGCCATGTTGATCGCGTTCTCCTGCATCTCGAGTCGGGCGCGCTCCTCGACCGACATCTGGACGTCGACGCCCTCCTCCTCGGCGCTCCGCAGCGCCGCTTCCCTCATCGCCTGGTGCTGGCGCGAGAGCTCCTCCTCGCGCAGGCGCCTGCGCCGCTCGACCTCCCTCGACACGACGCGGAAGATCACGAAGGCGACGAGCAGAACCGCGAGGCCGATCACCGAGAAGATGATCGCCTGCTGCAGCCGCTTGGCGTTTCGGACCTGCTCGTCCTCCTTCGCGAACTCCGCCTCGTGGTCGAACTGGATCGACTGAACGCTCACGCTGTCGCCCCGGTACTTGCTGTATCCGACCGCGTCCTCCACGAGCGAGGTCGCCTTGTTCAGGTCGTCCTGGGAGACCGGCGTGTAGCGGCGCATGATGCTTCCGTCCGGGTTGAACCTCATGTTCCCCTTGTTGTCATAGACCTTTTGCCACGTTCCATCAATGGCGACGCCCACCGTGATCCGGTCGATGCTGTAGGGCGCGGCGTCCTCGTGGGTGGTCCGGGTGTTGAGCTCGTAGTTGGTCGTCTCCACGTTGTTGGAGTACTTCCCGACGAGGTTGCTGAGATCCTTGTACGCGGGCGGCGTCTGGCCCTCCTGCCCGGGAGGGCCTTCCGGATTGAAGCCGGTGCCTTCGAACGACTCGTTTTTCGTCTGCTGCGAAATGGGTATGGAGGCGACCACCTCGGAGTTGTCGTAGGGGAGGTTCGGGTCGCGCGGGCGGATGGTGATCGGGAAATGCTCCTTGGTGTCGATCACCTTCTTGTCGATGTCGAGGTCGATCTCCACCTTCATGACGCGGACGCGCTCGGGCCCGAAAATTTGGCCGAGCGTGGTCTCGATCGCCTCGCGGTACTGGTCCTCGAGGGCGAGCTTCTCCCTGATCTGCCGCTTCGCGAGATCGAGACGGTCGACCGCCTCGAGCCCCGTGAAGTCGTTGAGCACGTTGCCGAGGTTGTCGGTGATCACGATGTTGTCGTCCTTCAGGCCCTCGACGGCGAACTTGACGAGCTTCTGGATGCCCATGATCTTCGCGCGGTTGGTCGTGATGTCGGAGCCCGGCGAGGGCGTGATGATGATGGAGGCCGAGACGGGATTTTGGTCCTCCTTGAAGAGCGTCTCCTGCGGCAGGACGAGCGACACCTGCGCCGAGTCGATGCCCTCGATGGCCTCGATGTGCTGCTGGAGGCTCTTCGTGATCGCCTCCCTCAGGTTGACGTCCCGCTCGAAGTCCGTCGTGGTCCACTTGTCCATCTGGAAGACGTCCCACGGGGAGGCGTTCTTCGGAATGAGGTCGTCGCGGATGAGCGCGGCGCGCTCGCGGCGGGCGGTGAGCTCGTCCTTCACCATGATGACCCCCGACGGCGTTATGGTATGCGCGACGTTGTCCTGATCGAGCTTCACCGAGATCTGGTCTCTGAGATCGAGGTCGGTGACCGGCGTCGTGATGAGCGGCACCATCGTCGGCGCCGCGCTGAAGGCGACGAGGAGAATGATCCCGAGCAGCGCCGCGGCGACCACGGCGAATAGGATGATTTTCTGGGTGGAAGTCCACTTCCCCCATAGGGCCTTGAGCTGGTCAAGCGCCCTCTTAAGCCATTCGTTCATTTCCCCTCCCAGTAAAAAGAACTCCTGCCTCTATGCGATGTCGTCTAGCGCACGTTGATGATGTCCTGATAGGCCCTCACTACCCGGTCGACGACCGCCTTGGTCATCGAAAGCGCGAGATTCGCCTCCCCGAGCGCGATCGTCACGTCCTGGGCGTCCACGCTCTGCGGATCGACGATCATCTGCTGCTCGAGGGAAAGGCTCTTCTGCTCGGCGCCGTTCACGCCGTCGAGCGCCTTCAGGAGAAGCCCCTGAAAGCCGTTTCCTGCCTCCTTCCCGATCGGCCCGCTCAGGCCGTCGGGGGTCAGGTGGCGGGGGTCGGTTCGCGCGAGGCCCACCAGGTCGCCGCGGACCTCGTCGGCTCCAAAGAGCGCCATATCCATCACCTCCCGATGTCCAAGGCCTTCAAGAACATGGCCTTCGAACCGTCGACGATCGCCACGTTCGCCTCGTAGGCGCGCGAGGCGTCGATCATGTCGACCATCTCGTTCACGACGTTCACGTTCGGCATCTCCACGTAGCCCTTGCGGGGCCCGGACTTGATGGCGTCGGGGTGCGTCGGATCGTACACGAGGCGCGGCTTGGACGCCATGTCCTTCTCGATCGCGACGATTCTCACGCCTTGGCCGATGCCGTTGTCGAGAGCCTCGGGAAGAAAGGGGCTGCGCCAGTAAGGCTGCTCCACCCTCGGCCGAAAGATCACGCGGCTGCGCCTGAAGGGGCCGCCTTCGCTCGTGCGCGTGGTGTCGACGTTCGCGATGTTGTTCGAGATCACGTCGAGTCGCGTGCGCTGCGCCGTAAGGCCGGTCGCCGCGATGTCGATGCTGCTAAAAAGTCCCATGCGTCAGCTTCTCCTACCTGAGGACGAGGTTCAGCCGGGCGAATTGGCTCGAAACCGCCTGCGCCATCAGGGTATAGCTCAACTGGTTGTTCAGCCCGTCCATCATCTCCTGCTCGAGGTCGACGTTGTTCCCGTTGTTGTCGGACGTGCTCAGGTAGTCCAGGACTCGCCGGGGCCCGACGGTGCGGTAATCGATCGAGCGGAAGAACGGAATGTCGCGGGAGCTCGTCATCTCCGCGGAAAGCTCCCCCTCCGGCGGCCGGTTGGAGTCGAGCGCCCGCTTGAGCTCGGACTCGAAGTCGACGACGCTCCGCTTGAAGTTCGGCGTGTCGGCGTTCGCGATGTTGTTCGCGATCACCTGGCGTCGAAGGACGGAGACGTCCATCTCGCGCTGCAGAAGGTCGAGCGTCCTGCCGAAGCCGCTGTCTTCAAATATCATCGTTCGTCCTCTTTCCTCACCTTCCATTGTCGGCTCCTTTCGGCGAGCCTTTAGGCAAACTCTCTCCCTACAGGATGTAGCGGCTGAGATCCTGGTCCTTGACGACGTCGGCGAGCCGCTCGTCGACGTACTCCCGCGTGATCGTGATCGTCTGTCCTCCGAGGTCCGGCGCGTTGAACGACACCTCCTCGAGCAGGAGCTCCATGATCGTGTGCAGGCGGCGCGCGCCGATGTTTTCCGCGCGGGAATTGACCTCGGCCGCGATCGCCGAGAGGCGCTTCGTCGCCTCCTCGGTGAAGATGAGCGCCACCCCCTCGGTCTTCAGGAGCTCGACGTACTGCATCGTGAGCGCGTTCTGCGGCTGGGTGAGGATCTTGTGAAAGTCCTCCGCCGAGAGGTCCGTGAGCTCGACGCGCAGGGGAAAGCGCCCCTGGAGCTCGGGAATGAGATCCGAGGGCTTCGTCATGTGGAAGGCGCCCGCCGCGATGAAGAGGATGTGGGAGGTGTCGACGATTCCCCACTTGGTGTTCACCTGGCTCCCCTCGACGATCGGGAGGATGTCGCGCTGGACGCCCTCGCGCGAGACGTCCGGCCCCGCGCCGCGCCCCTCCTTCGACGCGATCTTGTCGATCTCGTCGATGAAGATGATCCCCATCTCCTGGACGCGCTCGCGCGCCGTCTCGGCGACGCGGTCGCTGTCGACGAGCTTGTCGAGCTCCTCGGCGAGGACGATGTCGCGCGCCTGCTTCACGGTGACCCGCTTTTTCTTCTTTCGCCCGCCGAGCATGTTCGTGAGGTTGCCGAGGTTCACGTCCATCTCCTCGAAGCTCGTGCCGGAGAAAATCTCGATCGAGGGAAAGGAGCTCTTCGTGACGCTCACCTCCACGAGCTTGTCCTCAAGCTGTCCGTCGCGGAGCTTCTGGCGGAACTTCTCGCGGGTCTCCGAGGAGCCTGCGGCCTGGGTCACGTCCCGCTCGCCGCCCGCCTCCGGCTGGGGCGGGTTGATGCCCGGGAGGAGGAGGTCGAGAAGCTGCTCCTCGGTGCGCCGCTCCGCCTCCTCGCGGATCCCCTCCTGAAGCTCGCTCTTCACGAGGGACACGCCGACCGACATGAGATCGCGCACCATCGACTCGACGTCGCGCCCGACGTAGCCGACCTCCGTATACTTCGTCGCCTCGACCTTGATGAACGGCGCTCCGGAGAGCTTCGCGAGACGCCTCGCGATCTCGGTTTTCCCCACGCCCGTCGGCCCGATCATAATGATGTTCTTCGGCGCGATCTCGTCGCGGAGCTCCTTCGCGAGGCGCTGGCGGCGGGTACGGTTGCGCAACGCGATCGCGACCGCCTTCTTCGCCTTCTCCTGGCCGATGATGTACTTGTCGAGCTCCGCGACGATCTCGCGGGGAGTAAGCTTGTCCAGGTCCGGTTTCATGGGAGCTCCTCGACCACGAAGTTCTCGTTCGTATAGATGCAGATCTTGGCCGCGATTTTCATCGCCCTGAGGGCGATCTCCCTCGCGTCGAGGGCGCCGCCCGAGTCGAGGTAGGCGAGCGCGGCGGCGGTCGCGAAGGTGCCGCCCGAGCCGATCGCGATCACCCCCTCGTCGGGCTCGACGACGTCGCCGGTGCCGGAGATGAGGAGCGTCTTCGCGCGATCGGCGACGAGGAGCATCGCCTCAAGCTGCCGGAGCGCCCGGTCGGTCCGCCAGTCCTTCGCGAGCTCGACCGCCGAGCGGGTGATGTCCCCGCCGTACTCCTTCACCTTGCCCTCGAAGCGCTCGAAGAGCGTGAACGCGTCGGCGGTCGCGCCGGCGAAGCCGATGATGACCTTGCCGTCGTAGATCTTGCGCACCTTGCGCGCGTGCGCCTTCATGACGGTCTTGTCGAGCGTCACCTGGCCGTCTCCGGCCACGGCGACCGAGTCGCCCTTCCTCACCGCCACCACCGTGGTGCCCTCGAACGTCGTCTTCATGCCCTTTTCCCTCCCCGCCCGGGAGCGAGGCGGGCGTGCGGGTGCGCCTTCGCGTAGGCCCGCTTCAGCCGCTCGATGCCCACGTGGGTGTAGACCTGCGTGGTCGAGAGGCTCGCGTGGCCGAGCATCTCCTGCACGGCCCGAATGTCGACTCCGTTGTTGAGGAGATCCGTGGCGAAGGTGTGCCGAAAGGCGTGGGGCCCGAGGCGCGCGGGGAGCTCGCTTGAGCCGAGGCTCCGCGCCTCCTCGGCCCGCTCCGCGACGAGGAAGAACACCCCGCGACTCGTGATGCGCCTTCCGCGCGCGTTCAGGATCAGGGCCGGCTCGCTCGCCTCGACCCTCGCCGCCCGAAGCGGTAGGTACCGGGAAAGAGCGTCGAGGGCAAGCGAGCCGAGGAACACGAGCCGCTCCTTGCCGCCCTTGCCGAGCACCTTCGCCGAGCGCTCGGCAGGGCGGACGTCGCGGAGATCGAGCGACACGAGCTCGGAGACCCGGCAGCCCGTGCTGTAGAGGAGCTCGAAGACCAGGCGGTCGCGCGCGTGCACGAAGTCGTCGCCCCCGTCGCGGAAGAAGTAGGCGATCGCGTCCGCGGAGAGCGCGGTCGGCAGGCGCTTGCGGACCTTCTGGCCCCGGACCGAGGAGACCGGGTTCGCCTGCGCCTTCCCCTGCCTGCCGAGGTAGCGGTAGAACCCCTTGAGGGACGAGAGGGCGTGGTTCACCGACGCAGGGGAGCGGCGCGCCGTCGTGAGGGACGCGACGAACGCGCGGACCCGCGCGCGGTCGGCCGTGAGGAGGTCCTGCCCCGTACCCTCAAGCGACGAGGCGAAGCGCGTGAGGTCGTTGCGGTACGAGCGGACCGTCGCGGGCGAGAGCGAGCGCACCGAGGCGAGGTATTCGAGGTAGGTGTCAATCAAGCTCGACGCGCTCAACTTCGCCCTCCTCTTCTTCGGCGGTGTGCAGGAAATCGCAGTCGGGATTGATGCAGGCCTTCAGCCCGCCGTGCTTCTTGTCGCTCTTCTCGACGAGGAACCACCCGCACTTCGGGCAGGGGGAGCTCGTCGGCTTGAAGTGCGTGATGAAATCGCAGGTCGGATAGTTCGTGCAGCCGTAGAACTCCTTGCCCCGTCCGCCCTGCTTGCGCCGGGCGACGATCTGGCCGCCGCAGCCGGGCCGCGGACAGCTTGCGAGCGGTATCGACTTCGTGTTCATGCACTCGGGAAATCCCGAGCAGGCGAGAAAGAAGCCGTAGCGCCCGAGCTTCTTCACCATCGGCCTCCCGCACTTCTCGCAGATGAAGTCGGTCTTCTCGTCGAGCACCCCCTTGATCGACTCGAGGGTGTCCATGACGTGGTCGACGTTGTGCTTGAACGGCCCGTAGAACTCGCGGATCATGCTGTGCCACTCCTCCCGGTTCTCCTCGACCTCGTCGAGACGGCGCTCCATGTCGGCGGTGAAATTGACTTCCACGATGTCCGGGAAGGACTCGACGAGGATGTCGCTGATGATCCTCCCGAGCGTCGTCGGCTGCAGCTGCTTGTTCTTGCGCACCACGTAGTAGCGGTCGAGGAGCACCGAGATGATGGGCGCGTAGGTCGACGGCCGGCCGATGCCCTGCTCCTCGAGCGTCTTCACGATGCTCGCGTCGGTGAAGCGCGGCGGCCCCGACGTGAAGTGCTGCTCCGGCAAGAAGGCGCCGAGCTCGAGGGTCTCGCCCTCCGAGAGCGCCGGAAGCTTCCGCTGGTTCTCCTCCTTCGACCGAAGGAGCTTGAGCACCTTCTGGAAGCCCTCGGTGACGGTGGTGGTCGTGCTCGCGCGGAAAAGCGCCTCCGCGCACTCGATGTCGACCGAGACGGTCTTCGTCGTCGACACGCTCATCTGGGAGGAAACGAAGCGCTCCCACACGAGGGTGTAGAGCCTGAGCTGGTCCTTCGACAGATATTCCTTCAGCGAGGCGGGGGTATAGCTCACGTAGGTCGGACGAATCGCCTCGTGGGCGTCCTGCGCTCCCTTGCCCACCGAATAGGAGTTCGGCTCCCCGGGAAGCTCCGCGGGGTAGTTGCTCGCGAGAAACTCGCGGACCTCCGCGAGCGCTTGGTTGGAGACGCGCGTCGAGTCGGTCCGCATGTAGGTGATGAGGCCGATCCGGTTCTGACCGATGTTGACGCCCTCGTAGAGCTGCTGGGCTATCTGCATGGTCTTCCTCGACGTGAAGCCGAGGCGGTTCGCCGCGGTCTGCTGGAGCGTCGAGGTCGTGAAAGGAGGCTTCGCGCGGAGATTCTTCTCGGCTTCCTTGATCGCCTTCACCACGAAGGGCTTGCCCTGCAGGGAGGCGATGATCGCGCCGACGGCCGCCTCGCTCGCGATGGCGGGCTTGTCGTCCCGGTACCGCGCGATCGAGGCGACGAACGAGCTTTTCGCCTTCTTGAGCTCGACGTCGAGGCTCCAGTACTCCTCCGGAATGAAGCTCTCGACCTCCTTCTCGCGCTCGCAGATGAGCTTCAGCGCGACCGACTGGACGCGGCCGGCCGAGAGGCCGTTCTTCACCTTCTTCCAGAGGAGGGGCGACAGGTTGTAGCCGACGAGCCGGTCGAGCACGCGGCGCGCCTTCTGCGCGTTCACCTTCAGGGAATCGATGTCCGCCGGATGCTCCACCGCGCTTCGAATCGCCTCGGGGGTGATCTCGTTGAACACGATTCTCCCGATCCTCAGGTTGGGGTTTTTCTTGAGCATGGCGTTCTTGATATGGTAGGAAATCGCCTCGCCCTCTCGGTCGTTATCCGAGGCGAGAAGGACGTTGCCGGTCTTGTTCGCCTTCGACTGGAGCTCCTTCAGGATCTTCGCCTTGCCGCGGACGGTGATGTACTCCGGCTCGAAGCCGTTGTCCACGTCGATCGCGACCCGCGACTTGGGAAGGTCGATGAGGTGGCCCATCGAGGCCGCCACCGTGTAGCCCGAGCCGAGGTAGCGCTCGATGGTCTTGGCCTTCGCCGGCGACTCCACGACGAGGAGCGTGTGCGGTTTTTCTGCCATGTCAATCTCTCCTCAAAAGATTCCCGTCGACTCCGGAGCACGCCAGGCCCCCCGCTTCCGGTGTGGATCCAGGACCGTACGCTTCGTGGTGGTTGATTCCCGACGGGTCCGGCGCCTCGGCCATGAGCCTTGCCAAGGGGGCTCTGCGAGGGAAAGGAAGAGAGGAAGAGCCGCCGGCCTCCCGAAGCTCGGGGGGAAACGAGGCGTCCCGGTAGAAGGTGCTTGCAAATCCGCTTCTCGTCAAGCTCTTTCGAAGCTCCCCGCCCCGGAGAACGCCGTCAGCCCCTCGGATGGTGCGCATTGTGCAGCCTCCTCAAGTCCTCTTTGTCGAGGTGCGTGTACACCTGGGTCGTGCTGATGTCAGCGTGCCCCAGGAGCTCCTGCACGGTCCGTAGGTCCGCGCCGCCCTGCAGGAGATGGGTCGCGAAGGAATGCCTGAGCGTGTGCACCTTGGCGTCGAGGCCGGCCTTCGCCGCGATCTCCTTGAAGCGCTTCCAGATGCCCTTGCGGGTGAGCGCCTTGCCGCCGCGCCCGACGAACAGACGCTCGGTGCGCCGGGAGCTCCTGAGCAGGCGCGGCCGCCCGACCGCGAGGTAGTCGTCCATGCGCTTTCGCGCCACCTCGCCGAGCGGAACGAGCCGTTCCTTGTCCCCCTTTCCGAGGACCCTCACGAGGGCCTCCTCGCGCACGATGCTCGTTCTGGTGAGCCCGACGGCCTCCGAGACCCGCAGGCCGCAGGAGTAGATGAGCTCGAAGAGCGCGCGGTCGCGCAAGCCGAGAGGCGTTTCGGGCTCGATCGCCGCGAGGAAGCGATCGACGTCCGGCGCCGAGAGAACGTCGGGAATCCGGCGTCGAAGCTTCGGCATGTCGACGATCTCGGCGGGGTTGTCCTCGCGGACGCGATCGACGACGAGAAAGTGGTGAAGCGACCGTATCGCGCTCAGGCACTTCGACACGGTGCGCTGGTCGACCCTCGAGCGCCGCTCGCCGATGTAGCCCGCGATGTCCTCGGAGTCGGCCTCCGACCCGGCTCGCTCCGAGGCGGCGAGGTACGCGAGGTATCCCCGCGCCTCGCGCAGATAGGTGTCGACCGAGGTAGGCGCGAGGCGAAGCTCGGCCCGAAGGTAGTCGCCGTAGCGCGCGAGCAGCAGGTCGTCCATCCTCGGCTCAGCCCTCGCCCTGGGTCGCGAGGGGCTTGTCGCGAAGCACCGCGGGAATCCCGAGATCCGCCTCGGGGGAGTTTCTCCCGAGGAGGTAGTCCTTCGCGGGACCGGACATGATCCCGTCGCGCCGGAGCTTCGACCAGTCGTCGTAGTGGATCGTGTCGCCCTTCGGCGCCGGGCTCTGCGCCTCGGCTTGCTTGAGCGGCCGCTTTCGCTCCTGATTGAAGCCGGTCGCGATGACCGTGACCTTCGCCTCGTCCTGCAGGCTCGGATCGAGCGTGCTCCCCGGGATGACGAGCGCGTCGGAGTCGGCGCTCGCGGTGATGATCTTCACGACCTCCTCGTACTCGGTGAGCGAGAAGTTCTCGCCGCCGGTGACGTGGACGAGAATCCCCTTCGCCCCCTCGATGTGCGCGTCCTCGAGCAGCCGATTGTTGATGGCCCCGGTCGCCGCGTCGACCGCGCGGTTGTCGCCGCGGCCGAGCCCGATGCCCATGAGCGCGTCGCCCTGGCCCTTCATGATCGTGCGCACGTCGGCGAAGTCGATGTTGATCTCGCCGGGCACGGTGATGAGATCCGAGATGCCGGCGACCCCCTGGCGCAGCACGTCGTCGGCGATGAGGAAGGCCTCCTTGATCGGAGTGTGCCGGTCGACGACCTTCATGAGATACTGGTTCGGGATGATGATGAGCGTGTCGACCGCGTCGCGAAGCCTCGCGATGCCCTCCTCCGCGAGCTGCATCTTGCGCCGTCGCTCGAAGTCGAAGGGCTTGGTGACGACGGCGACCGTGAGCACGTCCAGTTCCCGCGCGATGCGCGCGATGACCGGCGCGGCGCCCGTGCCGGTGCCGCCGCCCATGCCGGCGGTGATGAACACCATGTCGGCCCCTTTCAGGATCTCCGCGATCTCCTCCTCGTTCTCGATCGCCGCCTTCTCTCCGATCTCCGGAATTCCGCCCGCGCCGAGCCCGCCGGTGAGCTTCGTTCCGAGCGGAAGCTTCGTCTCGGCTTTTGACAGCTTGAGCGCCTGCAGGTCGGTGTTCGCGGAGATGAATTGGACGTTTTTCAGGCCGCTTGCGATCATGCGGTTGACCGCGTTGCTTCCGCCGCCGCCGACGCCGATGACCTTGATGAGCGTCGGGTCCGCAGTGTTCCCGTCTAAGACTTCTATTCGCATTGCCCCCTCCCAGAAGCTAACGAAAGCTTTTTTGAAACCCGTTGGGTCAGAAGAACTCTTTCATCCAATCCTTCAGCCGAACCATGAATCCCTCCCCGCTCTTCCTGCTCCCGCCGGACTCGTGGCGCCGGTCGGACTCGACCGACGCGGCGCCGTAGAGGATGAGGCCGACCGCCGTCGCGAAGATCGGGCTCTGGTATTCCGAGCCGAGCCCGCCGTAGGCGCTCGGCACGCCGATGCGCGCGGGGAGTCCGAAGACCTCCTGGGCGAGCTCCACCGTGCCCGGCAGGAGCGAACCGCCGCCCGTGAGCACGACTCCGCCGCCGAGCAGGCCGAGATAGCTTTTCTTCGCGAGCTGCTCCTTCACGAGGCTCAAGATCTCGGTCATCCTCGGCTGGATGATCCGGCAGAGCTCTTTTCGCGGCACCGCCTGCGCCGGCCATCCTCCGATCCCCGGGAGGACGACCTCTTCCTCGGCGTCGACGAGCGGCATGTAGCAGCACCCGGATTCCTTCTTGATGCGCTCCGCCGCCTCCTGGGGCGTCTTCAACATGATCGCGAGGTCGCTCGTGACCTGATTGCCTCCGAGCGCGATCACGTTCGTGTGATAGGGCGCGCCCTCGAGGTGCACGAGGATGTCCGTGGTGCCGCCGCCGAGGTCCACCATGAGGGTCCCGAGCTCCTTCTCCTCGGGGGAGAGCACCGCCTGGCCGCTTGCGAGGGACTGGAGGATGATGTCGTTCACCCGGAAGCCCGCTCGGTTCACGCATTTCAGGAGGTTCTGCGCCGAGGTCACCGAGCCGGTGATGATGTGCACCTCCGCCTCGAGCCGGATGCCGATCATGTCGATCGGATTCTTGATGCCGCCTTGGTCGTCGACGATGAACTCCTGGGGGATGACGTGAAGAACCTCGCGGTCCATCGGGATGACCACCGCCTTCGCGGCGTCGATCACCCGGTCGACGTCCTCCTTCGTGATCTCGCGGCCCCTTCCGGTGACGGCGACGACCCCCCGGGAGTTGATGCCCTCGATGTGCGCTCCGGCGATGCCGGTGAAGACGCTCTGGACCTCGCGCCCGGACATCATCTCGGCGGCCTCGATCGCCTGGGCGACCGAGCGGAGGGTGGACTCGATGTTGATCACCACGCCGCGCCTGAGGCCGACCGAGGGGCTCAGGCCGACGCCGGTGATCTCGAGGGCGCCCTGCTCGCTGTATTGACCGATCACCGCGCAGACCTTTGTCGTGCCGATGTCGAGCCCGACGATCAGATTGTCCGCAGGCACGTCAGCTCCCCCCCTTCAGCCGATAGACGACCTGGCCGCTTCGAAAGTCGAGCTCCGAGAGCTTGGCGGAAAGACCCTCCTGGGCGACCACGTCGAGTGTCATCATAATATACCTAAGCTCCTGGTCGTCTACCGTGTCGCCGATCAGGACCGGTACCCGGTAGGCGAGCGGGTAGAGCATCACGTCGAAGTCGGAGCCGACCGTCCGCACGAACCGCACCTCGGAGAGGTCGGCGAAGAGCGACGGGTCGGTCGCCTTGATGCGCTCGAGGTCGGAGAGAAACCTGGCGAGCTCGCCGGGCAGGCGCATGCCGAGGCGGAGCTCGGGGATCTCCACCCCGGAGACGAACGGGAGATCGCCCGCGGACGCGACGGCGCCGATCCGCACGACCACGCCGTCGGCGTCGAAGGCGACGGGGATGCTGCCGCTCGCCGTGTTGACGAGCGTGACGGCGAAGGGTCGCCGCTCGACGAGCGAGATGGCGATCCCCGCGGGGAAGACCTTCCGGACGGTGGCCTCCTTGATGATCGGGTAGGCCTCGAGCTTCGCCTTGATCCGGGCGACGTCGAGCGAGAAGTAGTAGGACGGCCGGTCGAGCCCGGCGATCTGGACGATCTGGTCGTTCGAGAGCGGCAGATCGTCGGAGGCGGTGATCTGCACCTTGTCGATCAGGAGGTTGGGCGCGATCACGAAATGGAAGACCATCTCGAGGGCGAGCACGATGAACAGCGCTCCGATGAGCAGCGCGAAGAGACGGTTGGAGCTTCGCCTGCGCGAGCGGAGCGCGGAGGCGCCTTTGTACTCGAGAATCGCGACGCTACTCATGATTCCCCGCTCGGTCCCCCGCCCTGCGGGAGAGGTTCATCAGCAGCCCGCAGGAGGCGAGCGTGACGAGAATGGAGGATCCGCCCGAGGAAAAGAACGGGAGCGGAATGCCCGTCGCGGGGACGAGGCCCGAGACGACGGCGACGTTGAACAGCCCCTGGAACAGGATGCTCGTCGTGATGCCGAAGGCGAGGTAGTAGCCGAAGCGGTCCTTCGAGGCCATTCCGATCACGTACCCCTTCACCGCGAAGCAGAGGAACAGCGCGAGCACGAAGAGGACTCCGACGAGCCCCGCCTCCTCGCCGAGCACGGCGAAAACGAAATCGGAGTGGACCTCCGGGAGCCAGCCGAGCTTCTCCGAGCCGCGACCGAACCCGGCGCCCCAGAAGCCCCCGTGGCCGAGCGCCGCCTGGGAGGCGGCGATCTGGTAGCCCCGGCCGAGGGGGTCGCTGTCGGGATTCCAGAAGGCGAGAAAGCGGGCCACGCGATGCTCGCGCGCGAACATGAGGAGCCCCGAGAGCGGAAGGAGCGCCAAGGCGAGCGAGGCGAAGTGCAGGATCCTCACCCCGCCGACGAACAGGAGCGCGAGGGTGAGGAACAGGATGAAGAAGGCCGTCGGAAAATCGTTCTGGAGGTAGACGAGCGCGATGAAGGCGAGCGCGATGAGGAGCGCGGGGAGCACGCCCGTGCCGAATCTCCTTAGGCGGTCGTGCTTCTTGTCGAGGTAATGGGCGAGATAGACGATGAGCGCGAGCTTCACGAGCTCCGACGGCTGGAAGGTGAGCCCGAAAAGCGAGATCCAGCGCCGGGCGCCGAGCGCCTCGAGGCTCAGCCCCGGGACGAAGGTGAGGAGCATGAGGCCGAGCGCCGCGAGCACGATCCCGGGGATCGCCTTTCGGAGCGCCGCCATCGAGACGCGCGAGAGGCCGAGCGCCGCGGCGAGCCCCGCCGCCACCCAGACGAGCTGGCGGTAGAAAAGGCGGAGCGGGTCGTTGAAATGCTCGCTTGCCACGTAGTAGGAGGCCGAGAAGAGCGTCGACAGCCCGAGCCCCACGAGGAGGGTCATGAAGCCGAGCAGCGTGTAGTCCAAGGTCGTTCGGCCGACCTTCTCGGCGGTAAATCTGTCGCTCATGCTACTGTATCTTCAGCGTCGAGAGGCTCAGAATCGTGAACATGCCTCCGAGGATCCAAAAGCGCGTCACGACCTTCGTCTCCGCCCAGCCGGATTTCTCGAAATGGTGATGAAGGGGCGCCATCTTGAACACCCTCTTCCCGCGGATCTTGTAGCTCGCCACCTGCACGATGTCGGAGAACATCTCGATCACGAAGACTCCTCCGATGATGAAGAGCAGGATCTCTTTCTTGAGGAGCATGGCAAGCACCCCAATGATCCCCCCGAGCGAGAGACTGCCCGTGTCCCCCATAAAAATCTCGGCAGGATGGGCGTTGTACCAAAGGAAACCCACGCAGGCGCCGACGAGCGCGAAGCAGAGCACCGTGAGCTCGCCGCTGCCGGCGATGTAGGGGATGCCGAGGTATTGGGCGAAGTCGGAGCGGCCGGAGAGATAGGAGAGCGCGGCGAAGGCGATCCCGACCATGATCACGAGGCCGGTGGCGAGGCCGTCGAGGCCGTCGGTGAGGTTCACGGCGTTCGACCACCCGACGAGGAACAGGACGCCGAAGGGGATGTACAGGAACGAGAGGTCGAGAACGTGGACCTTGAAGAACGGCACGTAGAGGAGCGTCGTGTAGTCGTGACGGTTCAGATAGATGAACGAGACGACGACCGCCGCGACGATCGCCTGGCCGCCGAACTTCACCCCGGCGCTCAGGCCGCGGGAGTCCCGCCGGGAGATCTTCAGGACGTCGTCGAGGAAGCCGATCGCGCCGAAGCCGAGGATCGCGAAGATGCTGATCCACGTGAGCGGATTGTGGAGATCCTGCCACAGGAGCATGGAAGCGACGATCGCGACGATGATGAGGATGCCGCCCATCGTCGGGGTGCCCGACTTCGCGAGGTGAGTCTCGGGCCCGTCGGTCCTGATCTCCTGCCCGAGCTTCCTCGCCCTCAGGACGGCGATCAGCCGCGGCCCGAAGATGAAGGCGATCACGAGCGCGGTGACCGCCGCGTAGGCGGCGCGGAACGTTATGTACTGGAAGATGTTGAAGAACGTGAAGGACTTCACGAGCGGGTAGAGCAGGTCCTTGAGCATCAGTCTTCCCCCCTCAGGTGCGGCACGAGGCGCTCGAGCTCCATGCTGCGCGAGCCTTTGACGAGGACGATGTCCCCTTCCTTGACGAACGACGACACGGAATCGACAAGGTCACCGAAGGCGGTCGTCCAGCGGACGACCGCCTTTTTCCCGACACACTCGGCGAAGGAGGCCGACGCCTCCTCGCCGTAGAAGAACAGCGCGTCGGCGGTGGAGGCGGCGAGCAGCGCCCCGAGCGCCGCGTGGGACGCGGCGCTTTCCCTGCCGAGCTCTTTCATCGAGCCGGCGACGACGATCTTTCGTCCCTCCCAGGCGAGATCGTTCAGGAACTCCACTGCCTTCTGGAATGCCTCAGGATTCGCGTTGTACGAGTCCTGAATGACGGTGACGCGGCCCTTGAGAATCTCTCCCCTCCCGGAGAGCGGACGGACCGCTTCGAGCCCCCCCCGGACGTCGTCGAGGGGCACGCGGAAATAATCCGCGATCGACACGGCACAAAGAGCGTTTGAGAGATTGTGGCTTCCCGCGAGCGGGAACCGGATCGCGCGGTCCCTGATCTGCAGCAGATGACCGTCGATCCCGAGCGAGACGCTTCCGGCGAAGCCCGGCGTGCTTCTCCTGCCGTAGGGCGCGACGGCGCCGAGGACCCCCTCGCGCAGGAACGGGAGATACGGTTCGTCCTCGAAGACGAACCCTGTCTGCGTCCCGGTGAACCTCCCGAAGATCTTCTTTTTTTCCGCCGCGATGGCGTCCCGCGAGCCGATCAAGCCCACGTGCGCGCTTCCGATGTTCGTGATCGCGGCGATGTCGGGGTGCACGATGTCGGCGAGCGTGTCCATCTCGCCGACATGGCTCACCCCCATCTCGAAGATGGCGTAGCGGTGGTCGGGCCTCACCGCGAAGGTGGCAAGCGGCAGCCCGATCTCGGAGTTCAAGTTGCCGGGGTTCATGGAGCCCGACGAGCCCCTGAGGAGGATCGCGCCGATGAGCTCCTTGGTCGTCGTCTTGCCGCTGCTCCCGGTCACGCCGACGCGGACCACGCGGTCGCACCGCCTCATCTGGAAGCGCGAAAGATCCTGAAGCGCCTGGAGCGTGTTGTCCACGGCGACGAGGCCCGCGCTGCCCCGCTCGAAAATCTGCGCGATTCTCTCTTTATTTTCTCGAGCGAACTTCCGATCGATGAGACAGAGAGAGCTCCCTTTCTCGACCGCCTCCGCGATAAAAAAATGACCGTCGGTGCGCTCGCCCGCGAGGGGCACGAAGAGGCTGCCCGATTCGCAGCGCCGCGAGTCGACCGCGACCGAGCTCGCGAACGGCCGGCTCCCGCGCGCGATGAGCTCCCCGCGGGCGTGCGTGACGATCTCCTGGACCGTGAGGAGCGGCGCGCTATCCATCGTTTCCGACCTTCGCCGCGCGAACGCGCAGGTCGAGGCGCGGCGCGTCGTCGTGGCGCTTCATGCCGAGCTCGTTCACCGCGATCTCTGCGATGCGCTGGGGTGCGCTCAGGACGGCGATGCCCGCGGTTATCCGCTTGTTCGCCTCGATCCAGCTCTGCTCCTGGCTCTCAAGCGAGGAGACCTGCCGCTCGATCCCCTGGTAGGTATAGGTCTGATAGACGTTCACGAAGACGAAGACCGGAATCGTCGTCAAGAGCAGCAGCCTCAGCTTCCCCTTCATGGACTCTCTTCCTCTTCAAGCTTGACGGCGACGCGGAGCTTGGCGCTGCGCGACGGAGGGTTCCCGGACCGCTCGTGCTCTCCGGCGACGACGGGCTTGCGGGTGACGATCTCGAGGACGCGCCTGCCCCCACAGGTACAAATCGGCTGTTCGGGCGGGCAGGTGCAGGACTTATTTTTCGCCCGGAAGAAGCGCTTGACGATCCGGTCCTCGAGGGAGTGGAACGAGATGACCCCCATGCGTCCGTTGACCTTCAGGACGCCGAGCGCGGCCTGAAGCGCGGACTCAAGGCGCACGAGCTCGCCGTTCACGGCGATCCGAAGCGCCTGGAAGGAGCGGGTGGCCGGGTGGATCCTCCCGTAGCGGTAGCGAGGTCCGAGCGCGCGCTCGATGAGCTCGGCGAGCTCGCGGGTCGTGTCGATCGGCGCGCGCTGCCTGCGGGCGACGATCGAGCGCGCGATCTCGCGCGAGCGCTTCTCCTCGCCGAGCTCGAACAGGATGTTCGCAAGCTCGCGTTCCGGGTATTGATTGACGATGTCGTGCGCGGAGGTCTCGAGGCCCTCGCTCAGGCGCATGTCGAGCGGCTCGTCGTTGCGGAAGCTGAAGCCCCGCCCGGAGACCTCGAAATGGTACATCGAGATGCCGAGGTCGAAGAGAATGGTGTCGGGCTCGTCGAGATCGCCGGGGTAATCCTTGAAGAACGCGTTGAACCACGCGTGGTAGAAGCGGGTGCGCTCGGCGTAGGCGGCGAGCCGCCGCTTCGCGATGTCGAGAATGAGCGCGTCGGCGTCGAGACCGACGAGGCGGAGCGTCGTGTAGCGCTCGAGGAAGAGCACCGCGTGGCCGCCCTCCCCGAGCGTGGCGTCGACCATGAGCTCCTTCCTGCCGCGCGGCTTCAAAAGCGACAGGACCTCGTCCTTCAGGACTGGGTAGTGCGCGATATCCATGCCGTTCAACGCTTCCCGCCCCCGTGCCTACAGCGTGATGACCTTTCCGAGCTCCTCGGCGGCCGCCTGGAACTCGGGTTCCTTGTCGGCCAAGTAGCTTCGGTAGACCGACTCATCCCAGACCTCGATATAGTTCTTGATGCCGAGAATCACCGCTTCTCTCCCGAGCCCCGCATAGTCGCGGAGAGCCGGCGCGATGTTGATCCGTCCGGTCTTGTCGATCTCGGTCTCCTGCGCCGGGGCGATGAAGCGCCGCAGGACAAGCCGGTCTCCCGCCTGGAACATCGACGTGGACGTCATGACGTTGTCCGATATCTTCTTCCATTCCTCCGGAGGGAAAAGCCAGAGACACCTGTCCACGCCCTGGGTGACGACGAGAACGCTGCCGAGGATCTCGGCGCGAATGCGCGATGGAACGAGGAGGCGGCCCTTCTCGTCGAGCGAGTTGCGGTACTCGCCCGTGATCATCGGTGCGCCCACTTTCTGGTATTATCGCCCACTTTCTTCCACATATCGCCCTTCCAATACTATCGTATCCCGAACTATTGTCAACAGAGCTTTCTCGGAAAACCGACAAAAAAGAGCGGGACGACAGAATATTCAGTAACATCCGTTAAGTAGTACCGGGTCGAGGAACGGATTACGAATGGGTATGACGCTTTACACGAGGCTCCTCGTGTACCCGGACGGGGACACCCAGGAGATCCCCCACGATCTCAGGATGAACGAGGTCGTCGATTTGAACGGCTTCCCCCTGCCGCTCCCCCTTCCGACCGACAGGATGATCGCCTATCGCGTCTTTAAGAAAGCGACGAGCCTGGAGCGAGGCGAGGAAACGACCCGGTACTATGTCGAGCTCCTCGACCGGATCGATCTCCAGGAGTACCTCTAGGAGCGCCCCGAAGGGTTCCGTGCACGTGAACGGGATGTTGCCGGGCGCCCTCGGTCGAGGGGCCCGATCAGCGCGAGCGCGGAGCGATCTCGGCCGAGCGGCTCGTCTCGCGCCCGAAGATCCGGTAATCGATGTCCGGGAACACGTTGTTCTTCTTCTCGACGCCGGTGAGCCATTCGGTGTTGACCGTGTTGCGGCACAGGTTTTCGTAGATGCGGTTGAAGTTGTAGAGGTGCTCTTTCACCCGCTTGACCGCGTAGGGGACGGTCGTACCGGTCTTCATGATGAAGGGCCAATCGGAGGCTTGGCTCAGCATGACCTCCCGCGCGGCCTGGTTCAGGACACGCCGTTTCAGGCCCTGCTCGTCGGGAAAGCGCTTGACGAGCTCGCTCATCCGGTCGATCGCCTTGTGAATGTGGCGATAGATCCAGTCGTTGCTCCCGTCGAGCCACACCTCGGCGTAGCCCTTGTTGCCCCAGCTTGAGAAGGAGGGCTGCCCCGGCTGATTCTCAGGGTAGGCCGCAAGGTAGGCGGAGGCGGTCACCATATCGAGGCCGCCGTCCCTCGAGGCGGCGTCGAGCTTGCGCAGCAGGAATTCGATCCACAGCGGCCCTTCGAACCACCAATGGCCGAAAAGCTCGGCGTCGTAGGGGCAGACGATGATCGGCGGCCGGTCCATGAGCGTCGCGAGCTTCTTCACCTGCTTGAGGCGGTTGTAGAGGAAGTTCTCGGCGTGCTCCTCGGCCTTCCTCCGCGCCTCTTCCGGCACGTAGGGTCGCTTGTCGTCGGTTTTGCCCGTGATGGCGTAGTACTTGAAGCCGGTATTGATTCGCACCGAGGAGTCGTGGATGTAGGGGCCGATGTAGCTCATCGGCAGGTCGAAACCGATGTCGCGGTAGAACTCGCGGTAGGAAAAGTCCCCGGGATAGCCCTCGTCGGCGGACCACACCGCGCGGGACGACGGGATATCCCTCCCGAACACCGCGACGCCGTTCGGACAGGCCATCGGCGCGTAGACCCCGTAGCGCGGCCTCTTGTCGGCGAGGAGCAGCGCGTGCGCCGAGGCGTAGAAGTAGCCGAGGTTGCTCTCCTTCAGGAAGCGCTCGAGCCCCGGGTAGTAGCCGCACTCCGGCAGCCAGCAGCCCGCCGGCTCGCTCCCGAAGATCCTGCCGTGCGAGATGACCGCCGTGTGGATCTGCGCCTGCACCGCCTCGGGAAAATCCTGGTAGAGCGGGAAAAAGCAGTGGGTGGCCGCGGTCGTGATGATCTCGAGGTAGCCCTCCTTCTCGAGCGTTCGGAAGCCCCTGAGGATGTTTCTCCGGTAGGTGTCCGTGAAGTCGACCAGGTTTTGCGTGTAGAGATCCCGGTAGAGCTTCGCGAGCGGATGGAACCGGCCGTCCGCCGCGGTGCGCGCGAGCTCCTTGTCGGCGAGATCGAGGAGCATCTTGAGGTGGCTCACGTAGCGCGTCTGCAGCAGCTCGTCGGTGAGCATGGAGGCGAGGGTCGGCGAGACCGACAACGTGAGCCTGAACTTGACTCCCTCGTCGCGCAGCCGGTTGAACACGCGAAGGAGCGGCAGGTAGCTCTCCGAGATTGCCTCGAACAGCCAGCGCTCCTCGAGGAAGCGCTCGTACATGGGGTGGCGAACGTAGGGAAGATGGGCGTGCAAGACGATGTTAACGAAACCCTTGCTCATGACCTCTCCTCGCGGCGGCTCGCCGGCTATCCCTGGATTTGGAGGTAGTCGTCGTCGACCATGGAGATGATCCGTTGCGGGATCCGTTCTCGCGCCGAGGAGGCGCCGTAGTCCATGAGCCCCGAGAGCATGAGCACGTCGTTGTCCGCGCCGTCGGAAAGGTCATACACGTAGTCGAGCGCCGCTTCGCCGAGCGGACTGTGCACGGAGTTGGACCGGCACAGCACCCGCTCGACGTCCCCCACGCGGCAGCGAAGCTCGATGAAGTAGCTTCTGCCGGGATTCGGAAGGTTGATGTACCAGCTTTCGTCGGTCGTCTTCACGGGGATGTCGAAGTAGGCGTCCCCCTGCGCTCCGTTCTCCGCAGCCACCTCGTGCACCCGCAGAAAGAGATCGCGAAACTCCGGGGAGCCTGCGAGCGGCTCGATGTCCGCGTCCTTGAGGTCCCAATAGGCGAAGGCAAAGAGGGGATCGCGAAGCATCGCGACGATCCTCGTCTCGTTGTAGCGGTCCGGGAGCGGATAGTCCGCCTCCTCCTGCGATTCGAGCTCCTCGTCCTGAATAATGTCGTACTTCTTTTCCTTAATGCGCATCGCGGAGTTGTTGGAGTGCTCCCGCTCGTCGCGATCCTCCTCCACCGCCTCGAGGATCTGCTCGACGAGGGACGCGCGCTCGACGCCCTCGGGAACCTTGATGCCCTCCTTGGCGGCAAGCTCGACGAGCGCGGCGACCGAAAGCCGTTGCAGATATTCCTTGGTCATGGAACCTCTCCTTTCCGCGGCCGACCCCAAAGCGGGCGGCGCGAAGCGCCCCCGCCGGTCATCGCGCTCCCGCCGGCACGGCTCGCTCCGAGCGCCGTTCGCAACGGTAGATCATAACGTCGCCGAAGTTCAAGCGCTTCGCGAGGCGGTCGGCCGCCGCCTTGATCGGCTTGGGAGCGGTCCCGACGGCGAGGCCTCCCCACGTCTTCCCGCGCAGGATCCTGAAACCGGACTCCTCGAGGAGCCGGCGCAGGGTCTTCCGCGAGAAAAGGTACATGTGATCGGGAATCAGGGAACGCCACTGCGACCGAAAAAGCCGCGACTGAAAGCCGTCGACGTTCGGGGTCGTCACGATGAACGACCCGCCGGGCGCGAGGACGCGCGCCACCTCGCGCACGAACGCGCGGGGGTCGGTGAGGTGCTCGATGACATGCGAGCAGTGCACGACGTCGAACGATCGATCAGGAAAGCGCGCCCGGTCGAGCGTCCCGACGAAGATCCGCACCCCGCGCTCGCGCGCGCCGTACTCGGCGGCGGGACGGCAGACCTCGACGCCCTGCTCGCGCCACCCGCGCCGCTTCATGGTCGAGAGGAGCATCCCGGTCGCGCAGCCGATGTCGAGGAACGAGCGGCCGGCGGGAAGGCCTCGCTCGACGTCGTCGAAGCCGACGTCGCGAAGCCCGAGCTCCATGAGGCCGTGAAACTGCGCCTCGTTCGCCGCCTCGTAGCGAAAATACTCCTCGTCGTAGCGCTCGACGAGCTCGTCCTCGACCGGCTGCGGGTTTTGGAAGACCAGGCCGCAGCCCGCGCACTTCACGAAGAGCGAGCCTCGCCACCTTTTGAGGTCGGTCCCTCCGCACAGAGCGCAGACGACCTCCCGGACCGTTTCGGCGCCCGCCGATTTCGAGAAGGTCTTCATGGGCTCGCTCCTACGGTCAGGATGAAGCGCGCGGTGGCCTGGTTGCCGTCGACGTCGCTCGCCGTGACGTCGAGCTCCGACTCGCCGGGCTTCAGCTGAAGGGTGCCGAGTCTCACGCCGCCTGCGCCCAAGTAGGTGGCGTCGTACGGCCGGCCGGATGGCGGATCGAGGACCTCCGTGCCGCCGCGCAGGCCGAGCGAGCCGTAGCGTAAGGACAGCACCGGATCGCCGTCGAGGCTCGCCGTGATCGTGTAGGGCGCCATCGGATCGGCGAAGTCGACGAAGGGGCTCTGCTCGGAGGCGTCCACGACGAGGCCGACCATTCCGGGCGCCACGGAGGAGGCGCTCGACAGCGCGGTGAGCTTCTTGTCCCGCTCGATCGATACGGCGTTGATGACCGGGGTCGCGGTCGTCCCAAGGCGCGGAAGGATCGTGAGCGGATTCAGGAACTCGCCGGTCGCGCCGTCGATCACGCACAGGCCGAGGTGGTCGCCGACGGTGTCGCCGCTGTCGCCGACGGAGCCGAGCGCGTCGCCGGTCGCGAGCGACGTCTTCCCCCGGACGATCGAGCCGCGCTCGAGGTGAGCGTAGAGCGAGCGAAGCCCGTCGCGGTGGCCGAGAACCACGAAGCTCCCGAGCCCGGAGGGAAGACCGCGCGGGTCGGCGGAGTCCTCCGAGACGAAGATGATCTCCCCGCCCTCGATCGGCTTCACCGGTTGCGCGCCGCCTGCGATATCGATGCCGTCGAGAAAGCGGCCCGAGCGGCTCTCGCCGAAGGTCGCGGTGAGGCTCGGGTTGTCCACCGGCCAGCCGAGAGCGGCGCAGTGCTCTCCGCCGAACGCCGCCGCCCGAAGGAGCGCCATGCCGCCGAACAACCAGGACAACCTCATGGGCCTGCGCCTACCGTTCCACGAGATCGAGCCGCGCGAGCTCCCGCTCGGAGCCGAAATAGACGCGCTCGCCGAGCGACCTGAGAAAGAGCGCCGACCCCGGAAGCGGGAGCGTCGCGACCACCTGCCCCGGCGGCTCGATGATCCTGAGCGCGGCGCCCCTTCCGGCGGGGTCCTCGCCGGTCGCCTCGATCAGGCGGCGCGATGTCGCGGCCGCGACGTCCTCGATCGGGGCGCCGCCTGAGGGGATGAGCCCCGCCGCGCCCCCGCCGAAGCCCGCGTAGCGAAGCCCGTCCGGCGACTCCGCGAAGGCGTAGGGGATGCCCTCGAAGAGGTGGAGAAAGACCTGCGAGCGCGACGCGGAAGGCAGCTCAACCGAGCGGACCGGCGCGTAGGCCTCCCCGCGCTCGCGAAGGAGGTAGAGGCGCTGGGGGTGGAGGCCCGCGACCGCGGCGAGGTAGGCGTTGTCGGGCGAGAGCGCGACCCCGTAGACGACCTTGGGATCCTCGCCCCGGGGCGCATAGACGAACAGCCGCCGTCCGCCCCGCGCGATGACCATGAGCCTCCCGTCGAGCAGACCGACGGCGAGACGAGAGGCGCTTGCGTCGATCGAAGTTATGATGGAGCCGAAATCGCGCCGCCACAGCGACGCGCCGCGGCGGTCGAGCTCGCCGAGGGAGGTTCGATCGCTCGACACGACGAACAGCCGTCCGGCCTCCATGACCGGATAGCCGCCTGAGTCGACATTGAAGACGACCCGACCCGCGGAGTCCTTGACCACGAGGTTCCCGGAGACGCTCGAGTAGTTCGAGTATCGCTCGTCGCTCATCGTGACGCCCGCCTGCACCGTGTCGAGGAAGGTCACGAGGCCGTCGGGCGCGACGTACCCGAAGACGTCGCCCATGCGGAAGCCCACGCGAGCCGGGCTCCGCGCGGAGGCGAGCTTCAGGGGATGCGCGAGGTCCTGCGCCCAGACGGGTTTCGGCACGAGCTCGGCGGGCAACGGCCGGGCGAAGACGAAGACGTAGAGAATCGCGAGCGCGAGCGCGAAGCCGACGATTCTCTTCATGAGTTCGTACCCAAGCCGCCGAGCGTTCCCATCGACCGCCACAAAGTCTTTGCATACTATAGCAAGGTGTGGAATACTGTAAAGTGCCGCGTGAGCGGAAATCGGAGGTGTGCGCTGGACGCGATGGAGCGCTTGATGGAATCGGCGCGCGCGGCCGCCGAGCGGGCCTATGCGCCCTACTCGAGCTTCCGCGTCGGGGCCGCTCTCCTCTGCGCCGACGGGGCGGTGGTCACGGGCTGCAACGTGGAGAACCGCTCGTACGGGCTCACGATCTGCGCCGAGCGTTCCGCGCTCGGAAGGGCGATCGCGGAAGGCCGCCGCTCGTTCGTCGCGCTCGCGGTCTTCTGCGCCGACGCCGACTACGCGGTGTCGCCGTGCGGCGCCTGCCGGCAGGTGATCAGCGAGTTCGTGGGCGGCGATTTTCCCGTCTATTTCGCGGGGAGGAGCGGCGAGGCCGCCTCCGCCACCATGGCGGCTCTCCTTCCCTTCGACGCGCTGCGCGAGCTTTCGAGGAAGCGCGGAGGCGAGGCGTAGCTGCGGCGCGGAGGGGTCACTTCTTCGTCTGCTGCTGCGCCTTGTCCTCGCGGGCGCCTTGCTCGCGCCTACGAAGATCCGTTTCCATCTTCGCCTTCCATACCTCGATTTTCTTCCGGAGATTGTCCGCGTCGTCGGCCTCGCTCAGCACCATGTGGAGCCGGCGAAGAGCCGATAGGTAGCCGATCGCGATCTTGAAGTCGTCGAGCCTGAGGGTGGAAAGCTCGTATTTTTGGCGATAGCCGTCCGCCGCCTGCTGGAGGAGCCTCTTCGCGAGATCGAGGTGCGACATGCGGACCTCGTAGCCGGGAACGCGGGGATCCATTCCGGCGACGAAGGTCTTCAAATTCATGAGATTTTTCGCGATCGTCGCATAGCGCGCCTGCAGCTCGATGAACGACCATTTCCATTTCGAGTTCTCGCCGAAGTCCTCGACCACCGCCTGGATCGAGTAGCCGAGCTTGCGAATGAGGCGGTAGCGGCTCGCGTCGTCGTACCCTTCGATGAGCGCGAGGTGGTCTTCGTAATCGGCGAACGGAACGTCCACCATGGGGGTGAGGGCCTCCTCGAGGTAGATGATCGCCTTGTAGCAGCCCTTTCTCGCGTCGTTGAGGTAGGCTTCGTTCTTCACTCCGAGGAGCGCGACCGAAAGGGAGTTCATGAGGATGTAGTAGGAAACGAGGTTCAGATTCTCTTCGGCGAGGGTGAGCCGCTTGTAGCCCGCGCCCTTTTCGTCGGCGTGGACCGCCTGGACGACGGTCATCTCCCGGTGCAGGATCTGCTCGACGGCGCCCTTATACTCCTTGATTCGATCGAAGTATCGCTTTTTCGCCTCCTCGCTGATCTTGCCCAACTGCGACTCCTTAGTTCGATCCGGCTTCCGAGCGGTACTTCCGCAGCATCTCCTGCGCGTGGGCAAGCGACGTCTCGCCAACGCTGTCGCCGGCGAGCATGCGGGCGATCTCCTTCACCCGCTCGGCGCCCCGCACGAGCTCGACGCCCGTGTACGTCCGCTCGTCTCGGACATACTTCTTGACCTGCAGCTGATTATCGGCCCGAACGGCTATCGTAGCAAGATGGGTAATGCAGAGCACCTGCTTGTGGACCGAGAGGAGATGGAGTTGCTCTCCGACGGCGAGCGCCACCTCCCCGCCGATGCCGGTGTCGATCTCGTCGAAGATCAAGGTCCCGATGTGGTCTTTCTCGGCGATCACCGACTTGATCGCGAGCATGATCCGCGAGAGCTCGCCTCCCGACGCGATGGCGCGCAGGGACTTCGGCGGCTCGCCCGCGTTCGCCGAGATGACGAGCTCGATCTGGTCGATGCCGTAGGGGCCGCACGTCGGCTTGCCGTCATCGGACAGCCGGCGCTTCATCTCGACGGTGAAGATCGCCTTCGGCATGCCGAGCGCCCGCAGGCGCTCCTGCACCATCGCGGTGAGCCGCGCCGCGGCCTCCTTCCTGCGGCCTGAGAGCTCCTGGGCCGCCTGCAGCACGCGCTTCTCGATCTCGGCGATCTGCTTGAGGAGCTTCTCCTTGTCGTCCTGCCAGGTCTCCATTCCCTCGAGCTGCTGCCTGCTCTCCTGAGCGTACCTGACGACCGCCTCGACGGATTCGCCGTATTTCTTCTCGAGCCGGTGGATGAGCGCGAGACGCGACTCGCACTCCTCAAGCCGCTCGGGGCTGAACTTCACGGAGAGCTGGTAGCGGCGCACCTCCTCCGCGACGTCCTCGATTTCGAAGAAGGCGTCCTCGAGGCGCTTCGCCTGGGAGGACAGCTCGGGGTTGATGGCGACGATGCCGTCCATCGCCGAGCGCGCCTCGCGAAGCAGGCTCAGGGCGCCCGACTTGCCCTCCGCCGCGCTCTCGTAGAACGACTCGAGCAGCGTGAAGAGCTTTTCGTGCTGAGAGAGGATCCGCCGCTCCTGTTCGATCTCCTCCTCCTCGCCCGCCTCGAGCCGCGCCTCTTCGATCTCCTTGACGGCAAACTGGAGCATGTCCATCTCGCGGAGCTGGCTGCGCTCGCTTGCGACCATTTTTTCGTATCGCTTCTTGAGCGTCGAGAGCTCTTGAAAGTCCTCGAAGAGCTTCGCGGCCATCCCCTCGGTCGCGCCGTACCGGTCGAGGAGCATCCTCTGGATCTCGGAGCTCAGGAGCGACTGGTGCTCGTGCTGGCCGTGGAGGTCGAAAAGGTGGGAGGTGAGCTCCTCGAGGTCCGCGCGGGTCACCGGCGTCGACTGGATGAAGAGCGAGCCGCGGCCGTTGCGCTTCAGAACTCTCCTGATGATCACCGCATCGTCCTCCGCGGCGATCCCGTGCGCATCGAGCCACGCGGCGGCCTCGCCGTTGCCGTCCACGCGGACCACTCCGGCGACGACCGCCTCCTCGGCGCCGGTTCGAATCGAATCGACCTCGCTCTTCGCGCCGAGAAGCATGCTCAAGGCGCCGATGAGGATCGACTTTCCGGCTCCGGTCTCTCCGGTAAGCGCGCTGAAGCCGGCGCCGAACCGGATCGTCAGTCGGTCGATGAGCGCGAAGTTCTGAACCGTGAGCTCCTCAAGCATCGGGACCCCCAGCCCACTTGAGCTTGCCTCGAAGGACGTCGAAAAAGTTCCTCTTGTCCGAGCGTATGATGAGGGCCTTGTGCTCGGCCCGTCGTACCTCGACGATGTCCCGCGGCTGAAGCGGCGCCACGGTCTGGCCGTCGAGCGTCAGGATGACGTCGCCCTTCTGCTCCTCGACCTCGACGGCGATCTCCTCGTGGCTCGAGACGACGATCGGCCGGTTGGAGAGGGTAAACGGAGAGATCGGAATGACGATGAGCGCCTCCATCTCCGGCTCGAGAATGGGACCCCCGGCGGCCATCGAGTAGGCGGTGGAGCCGGTGGGCGTCGCGACGAGGACGCCGTCGGCCCGGTAGCGGCCGAGCTCGGTGGCCGAGATCTTCACGCTCAATCTGACCACCTTCGGAAGGTGGTGGGCGCGAATCGCGGCCTCGTTGAGCGCCCAATAGGGCCCCCCCGAGCGCCGTCCATCGCGGAGGGTGACCACTTCGAGCATGAGCCGTCGGCTGAGCTCCATGGCGCCCTCGGAATACCTCTCGTAGGCCGCGATCCACTCGTGCTTCGAGACTTCCGTGATGAACCCGAAGTCGCCGATGTTGACCGCGAGGATGGGCACCCGCCGGGCCGCGAGCACGCGGGCGCTGAACAGCACCGTGCCGTCGCCGCCGAGCGAGAAGGCAAGATCGACGTCGGGGTCGATCGCCGGAATCGCCGGCTCGTCCTTGAACTTGAATAACTGCACCTTGATGCGCTTCGATTCAAGGTAGGCGCGGATGGAGTCGACGAGCTCGGAGGTCTCCGCCTTCTGCATGTTGGCGATGATGAGAGCCTTGTTGATGCTCGGTCTCACGGTGATACCCTGTCCGGCTCACGGCAACGTCGAAAGCACTTTCGAAATGTGCCCCACGTTCTGCTTGCCCAGCGACGGATAGAGAGGGAACAAAATGCAGCGCAGGAAAAGGGCGCGCGCGTTCGGAAACGCATGGTCGCCGAAATCGAGCCTGCTTGCGATTGTATCGTGAAATCCCGGTATTGTCTCTATTCCTTTTTTCCGGGCGTACTGGATGGCGTCCTTCATGCTTCCGGTCAACAGCACCGGAAAGGAGTACCAGACGTTGTCGCCGTCGCCCGACTGGATCAGGGGCTTGTGGCGGCTCTTCTGGAGCGCCTGCGAGAACGCGCGGGCGATCTCTTTTCGTTGGGAGAGGTGCCGCTCGATCGAGGAGATCTGGGTAAGCCCGAGCGCCGCGTTCATGTCCGAAAGGTGGGCCGACGGCGGAAGCGGCGCCTGCCTCAACGCCGCGAGATCCCTCTTTCCGGAAGCAAGGACGAGCGCTCCCCCGCCGGTGGTGATGATGTCCTCCTGCTCGAGCCGCACGATGACGAAGCGGCCGAAGGAGCCGCTCCGTCGCTCGCCGATCGTGCCGCCGATGCCCATCGTGATATCCTCGATCAACGGGACGCCGAAAGCGGCGAGCGGCTCCAGCTCCGCGACGAAGCCGAGCGGATTCGTGAGGAGGACGGCGCCGGGCCCGGCGGGAAGGAGCCGCTCGACTTCGGCCGCCTCGAGGCAGCCGTTCTCGGCGGAAACCTCCGCGTACAGCGGCTTCAGCCCGAGATCGAGGAGCACGCTTTCGTAAATCGCCGGAGAAAGCGGCGAAAGGAGCACCTTGGAGGCGGGCGGGAGGTCGAGGAGCTCGAAGGCGAGCCGAATCGCCCGGGAATAGTCTCGGAGCGCTATTCCTCCCGCGAGGCCGAGGTATTCCGCCACTTCGGCGGCGAAACGGCGCGAGCGCTCCCCGGTGCCGAGACTCTCGGACACCATGCAGGTCAGCACCGCGTCCATGTCTTTGCGCCTGATGGACGGCTTGAAGATGGGTATCATACGGCGAATTGGCGCTGGGTCATCAGCTCGCGATCCGACCGAGCTGTTGAAGCTCCTTCGGATTAAACAACCGTTGAATGTTGAGAATGATGAGATAGCCGGCCTTGTCGTTCGTGACGCCCTGGATGTACTCGGAACCGATGCCGGTCATCATCTGGGGAGGCGGCTGGATCTGCCCTGCGCTGATGGTTACCACCCGCGAGACCTTGTCGATGACGACGCCGAGCTGCCTGCCGTTCAGCTCGATGATGATGAAGCCGCTGAGCAGCCGATCGTCCTCGCTCAGCTCCGCGCGGCCGAGGTTGAAGCGCTTGTGGAGATTGATGATCGGGATGATGTCTCCCCGAAGGTTGAAGATGCCCTCCACGTAGGCAGGCGCGTTCGGAATCTGGCGCACCTCCTGAATCCGGACGATCTCCCTGACATCCATGATGTCGATGCCGTAGTGCTCCCCGCCCAGTTGAAAGGTGACAATTTGAATCTGCTTGTCCGTCTCAGCCATGGGTGCTCTCTCGCACCACCTTAGTCCAGTTGGGGCACTTTTGCAAGGGCTCCTCGGCGCCGCCGCCCGCGCGCGCTCGG
>JASHNV010000120.1 GCA_030041455.1 Spirochaetia bacterium | reverse complement strand
CGCTCGACGCGAGCCTCTCCTTCAGGCTGGGGCTCTAGCGGATGAAGGCGGCGCGCGCAGGGGCCGTTCGCGCCGGAAAGCCCGCCCTCGGGCTTCTCGCGCTCGCGCTCTCAGGCTGCCCGAACCTCCCCAACTACCCGCCGACCGTGACCCCGATCTACGCCGCGACGAGCTCAGGCCTCTCGATCTATAACGGGGCGGCCTGGACAACCTATTCGACGAGCAGCGGATTGCCGAGCGCCACGGTGAACGGCCTCGCGGTCGCGGGAAACGGCTCCTCGGCCCCCATCTTCGCGGCAACGGGCTCGGGAATCTCGCTCTCCTTGAGCGGCGGATCGAGCTGGACCACCGCCCTCTCCGGCGTGCGGATCGCGAGCGTCTTCATCGGCAACGAGTTCTACGCCGCGACCCCGACCGGGGTGGACGCCTCGGTGAACGGCGAATCGTGGTTCGCGATGAGCGGCTCCCCGGCGAACGCAAACTGCCTCTTCGCCGTCGGCTCGACGGTCTACGCGGCCACCTCCGCGGGGCTCTCCATCTACAACGGCGTCGCATGGACGACCACGACGAGCGGGCTTGCGAGCGACACGGTCAATGGCGTCTTCGTCGACGCCGATTCCTACGTGTACGCCGCGACTGAGTCGGGGCTGTCGGTCTTCAACGGATCGAGCTGGGCTACCTACCTCGGCGGTAGTGTCGTGAACGGCGTCTTCGTCGTCGGCGCGGGATCGGGGGCGGCGATCTATGCGGCCACGGCGGGCGGCGTCGAGATCTCCCTCAACGGAGGGACGTCGTGGACGAACCACACCGGGAGCGGCCTCGGGAGCAGCACCGTCTACGGCGTTGCCGTGGACCTCGCCTCGAACCTCTACGCGGCGACGGCAAGCGGGCTCTCGATCTCGACGAACGGCGGCGCCTCGTGGTCCAACGACCTCCCGGGAGTCCAGGTCAACGGCGTCGTGGTCACCGCGCCGCTCTACTCATACTAGCCTTGTAACCGGCCGGACGCATACGACCCCGGGCGGAGGTCCCAAGCGCGGAGCTCCCCTCCCCGGACTCACGGCCGCGGTCGTGTCCGCCGCCCCGCGAGAACGAAGAAGGGAAGCGCGGCGAGCTCGACGACCACGCAAAATACGACGAGCAGGGGGAGCGACAGTCCGTACAGGACGCCGATGAGCGCGCTTCCGAGGAACCAAAAGACTCCGTAGCCGGCCGTGAAGAGACCGTACGCCGAGGCGCGCCTCGACGCCGGCACCATCGTGGCGACGGCGGCAGGAATAATCGATTCGTGGACCCCGATTCCGAGGCCCCAGAGCGCGGTCCCGGCGAGCGCCGCCCAGAAGCCGCCGAGGAAGACGAGCGGAGCGAAAAGCGCCGAGAGGAGCGTGAGCGGGAGGAGGACGGAGAGGCCGAAGCGGTCGAACAGGCGGCCGAACAGGAGGGAGCCCGCCCCGCCTACCCCCATCGCCGCCGCGTAGAAAACGGAGATCAGGGCGCCGGGCACGACGGACGCCTTCTCGAAGTGAAACGCGAGGAGGGGAAAGTCGGCGAACCCCACCGCGACGAGCCCGGCGCCGGAGAGATAGATCCAAAAGGCCCGAGGGAGCCCCTTCGCCGCGACGTCGGCTGGCTCGCTCTCAGGCTGCGCGGGGACCGGATAGGCGAGGCGCGCCGCCGCGAGGATCGAGAGCATGACGAGCGCCGGCGCGGCGAGCAGGGCGAAGGCGAGCCGGTACTCGCCGCGCCACGCGAGGATGCCGGCCGCCGCGAGCGGGCCGACGAGCGCGCCGGACTGGTCGAGCGCTTCGTGCATGCCGAACGCCCAACCGTACCCTCCCGCTTCCTTGCCGGCGCGCGAGAGCATGACGTCGCGCGGAGGATTGCGGGTCGCCCGGCCGAATCGCTCGAGCACGATGAGCACGGCCGCCATCTGCCAGCTACCGGCGAGCGCGAGGAGCGGCACGGAGGCCATCTGGATCACGTAACCGAAGATCGTAATCGGCCAGAACCTGCCGGTCCTGTCGGCGAGGCTCCCCGAGACGAGGCGCCACGCATAGCCGAGAAACTCGCCGAAGCCGGTCACGAGGGCGACCGTGAGCGCGGTCGCGCCGAGGAGCGCGAGATAGGGCCCGACCATCGCGCGCGAGGCCTCGTAGGTGAAGTCGGCGAAGAAGCTCATGACGCCGATCAGGAGAATGAACCTGACCGCGCGTGACGCTCGCGATGACGCTGGCATGATACGCCTCTCCGATCGGCGGGATTCCCGGGCGCCCGTGATCGGCTCTCCCGCGCGGGCACGGCGCACCGTACGCCGGGAAGCTGTTCTTTTCAAGGGGGGGCGCGGGCGCGCCCTCCCTTCCGATCGGCCCGATATTGCCTTTTCGGCCGGCCCGTGGAATGCTTCGCGGGTGGGAAGTCGCCTCGGTCGAGCGTGCCGGCTCAGGAAATCATCGCTCCTTGTCCTCGCGCTCGCGGCGCTCCTCTCGGCTCGGCTCGACGCCCAGGAGCAGGGCGCCGTCCGACCCATCAGGCTCACCATCGGCGCCGACACCGGGGTGATGAGCGGAGCGGCAAGCGAGCTCCTCTACACGAGTCTCTTAGGGGGCGGCCTCTACAAGGTGAGTGAGCTCGACTATCCCCTCCAAGCCGTCTTCCTCGCGGGAAGCGAGATCCGGCTTCAGACCGCAGGCGGCCTCGACGTCAGGGCGCGATTCGACGGCGGACTGAACGGCTACGTCGGCGCGATGACCGACTCCGATTACCTCGACTTCAACGGCGTGAAGACGGACTTCTCCGAGAGCGGAGCCTACGTCGAGCGGGCGATCCTCCTCGACGTCCGGGCGGGCTGGGATTTCGGCTCGGAGCGCTCGTTCCTCTTCGAGCCGTTCGCCGCGTTCATGTACTCCGACGTCGAGTGGGAGGCCGAGGGCGGCTACTACCAGTATCCCTCCTCGGGCGAAGAGGGGAGCTACCCGCCGTGGTCGCCCTCCGAGCCGCAGGAGTCGCTCTCGGGACCGGTCCTCATGTACGATCAGGCGTTCCTGATCCCGGCGGTGGGGGTGAGGCTTTCCCTCGCGGTGACCCGCGCCCTCTCGATAGAAGGCTCCTGCGCGTTCTCGCCGTTCGCCTTCGGCGAGGACGTGGACAACCACCTCCTCACGCTCACCGATTACTACGACTCGATGTCGGGCGGCATCTATTTCGAGCCGGAGCTCTCCTTCACGGTGAGGCCGCTCAAGGACCGGGAGGCCTTCGAGGCGTCGCTCCGCCTCTCGTACGTGAGCATCGCCGAGCCGAACAGCGGAACGGTGCAGGTCGGCGACAATAATCCGGCCGACTCGGCCTACGGCACGATCTCAGGCCCGGTCGAGGGCTATTACTCCGGCGCCACCTTCCAGGCGCTCACGGCCGAGATCGCCGCAAGCCTCGCGCTGTGACGGCAGTCAGCTTCCGGCCGCTCGGGCCTCGTCGCGCCGCGCGAGGAGGCTGGACTCGTTGTCGTGGAGAAATTGCAGGAGATCCTGCTGAACGTCGTCGAAAAACGCCCGCTGAAGGCGCGTGCCGGCCGGGGTGATGTAGCGGTAGTGCCAGCTCTCGTAGCGATAGCCCGTAAGCGACTCGTACCCTTCCGGATAGGACAGGGAGAAGCCGTACTCCCAGGCGTGCTCCACGAGCCACGCGCTCGCCTTCGTGCGGGTGAAATCGTCGGAGATCGAGCCGAAGTCGATCGCCGTTCCGAGCTGATGCTGCGAGAGACCGGGCACCGCCGACTCGCGATCGGCGGTCTCCCGTCCGTAGAGCGCGACCTCGCGGCGGTAGACCGCCGCCTGGGTCGCGAAGGAGCGGTACGTCGAGGAGAAAAGGAGCGTCACGCCGTCGCGCCGCGCCGCGTCGGACAGCGCGACGACGCTGGGCATGATCGAGGCGCGGAGC
>JASHNV010000119.1 GCA_030041455.1 Spirochaetia bacterium | reverse complement strand
TCCCGCCGGAGCTGCGCCCGATGGTGCAGCTGGACGGCGGGCGCTTCGCCACCTCCGACCTCAACGACCTCTACCGCCGCGTCATCAACCGCAACAACCGCCTCAAGCGGCTGCTCGACCTCGGCGCCCCGGAGATCATCGTCAACAACGAGAAGCGGATGCTCCAGGAGGCGGTCGACGCGCTGTTCGACAACTCGAAGAAGAAGCGCGTCGTGAAGGGCGCCTCGAACCGGCCGCTCAAATCGCTCTCCGACATGCTGAAGGGAAAGCAGGGCCGCTTCCGCCAGAACCTCCTCGGCAAGCGCGTCGACTACTCCGGCCGCAGCGTCATCGTCGTGGGACCCGAGCTTCAGCTCCACCAGTGCGGGCTTCCCACGAAGATGGCGCTCGAGCTCTACAAGCCCTTCATCATGAAGAAGCTCGTCGAGAAGGACGTCGTCTACAACATCAAGAAGGCGAAGACGCTCGTCGAGCAGGAGACGCCGGAGGTCTGGGCCGTTCTCGACGAGGTGGTCCGCGAGCATCCCGTGCTGCTCAACCGCGCTCCGACCCTCCACCGGCTCGGCATCCAGGCCTTCGAGCCCGTGCTCGTCGAGGGGAAGGCGATCAAGCTCCACCCCCTCGTCTGCCACGCCTACAACGCCGACTTCGACGGCGACCAGATGGCCGTCCACGTTCCCCTCACCCAGGCGGCGCAGATCGAGTGCTGGATGCTCATGCTCTCGGCGAACAACCTCCTCAACCCCGCGAACGGGACGCCCATCGTCTTCCCGTCGCAGGACATGGTCCTCGGCATCAACTACCTCACCCGCAGCCGGAAGGGTGCGAAGGGCGAGGGGAAGGTCTTCGGCTCGATGGAAGAGATCGTCATGGCGATCGAGGTCAAGGCGGTCGACTACCACGCGGTGGTCAAGGTGAGACGGGAGCGCGAGTGGATCGAGACCACCCCGGGACGCCTCATCTTCAACGATCCGATGCCCAAGGAGATCGGTTATATCAACTACGCGCTCGGCGACAAGGAGCTGCGCAACCTCGTCGCGAAGTGCTACAAGGACCACGGTCCGCACGTGACCGTCGCGATGCTCGATCAGATCAAGAACCTCGGCTTCAAGTACGCGACCGTCTTCGGCGCCACGATCGGGATGGACGATATCGTCATCCCGAGCGACAAGCCGCAGATGATCGAGAGCGCGAACCAGAAGGTCGAGGAGATCCAGCAGCAGTACCTCCAGGGCCACATCACCCAGGAGGAGCGCTACAACCGGGTCATCGAGGTGTGGAGCAAGACCAACGAGGACCTCACGAGCGTGCTCATGAAGGCGCTGAAGGAGGACCGCGAAGGCTTCAACCCGGTCTACATGATGGCCGACTCGGGCGCCCGCGGAAGCCGCACGCAGATCCGCCAGCTTGCCGGCATGCGGGGCCTCATGGCGAAGCCGTCCGGCGACATCATCGAGCTCCCGATCCGCTCCAACTTCAAGGAGGGCCTGTCGATCATCGAGTTCTTCATCTCGACGAACGGAGCCCGCAAAGGCCTCGCCGACACCGCGCTGAAGACCGCCGACGCGGGCTACCTTACCCGCAGGCTCGTCGACATCGCGCAGGACGTGGTGGTGAACGAGGACGACTGCGGAACCATCAACGGCGTCGAGACCGACGCGATCAAGGACGGCGAGGAGATCGTCGAGTCCCTCGCCGACCGCATCCAGGGCCGCTACACCCTCGAGCGCGTGAGGCATCCGATCACCGGCGAGGTCATCATCGACATCAACGAGGAGATCACCGACGAGGTGGCGGAGTACATCGAGTCGGTCGGCATCGAGTCAGTGATGATCCGCACCGTGCTCACCTGCGAGGCGAAGCACGGCGTGTGCAAGATGTGCTACGGGCGAAACCTCGCCTCGAACCGCTCGGTGGAGATCGGGGAGGCGGTCGGCATCATCGCGGCCCAGTCGATCGGCCAGCCGGGGACCCAGCTCACCATGAGAACCTTCCACATCGGCGGCGCGGCGACGAAGGTGAGCGAGGAAAACCGGGTCTACTTGAAGTATCCGGTGCTCGTGAAGCAGGTGGTGGGCAACGTCGTCGGGCTCGACGGCGGATCGGCGCTGTTCACCCGGCGCGGCCACGTCGTCGTCGCGAAGATTCTCAAGCGCATTCCGATCGAGCCCCGCGACAAGGTCCTCGTGAGCGAGGGCCAGCGCGTGATCACCGGCGAGGCGGTCATCAAGCGGGGCAAGGAAGAGATCAAGAGCGCCGACGTCGCCTACGCGAGGCTTCGCAACAAGGAGCTCCTCCTCATCGCGCAGGACCAGAAGATCGAGATCCGCAACGGCGCCGAGCTCCTGAAGAAGGTCGGAGACATCGTCGAGTCGCAGGAGTCGATCGCGGTGTTCGATCCGTTCTCGGAGCCCATTATCTCGGAGGCGGACGGCAGGATCCGCTTCGAGGACATCGTCCTCGGGACCACGCTCAAGGAGGAGATCAACGAGGACACCGGCAACATCGAGAAGAAGATCGTCGAGTTCACCCTCGAGAGCCTGCAGCCGCGCATCATCGTCGAGGACGACAAGGGCAAGGAGCTCGCGAGCTACTTCCTGCCGGGCTCGGCGTACCTGAGCGTCGAGAGCGGCGACAAGATCGTGAAGGGCCGCACGCTCGCGAAGATGCTGAAGGAGAGCGTGAAGACGCGCGACATCACCGGCGGTCTCCCGAGGGTCGGCGAGCTCTTCGAGGCCCGCCGGCCGAAAAATCCGGCGATCCTCGCGATGATCAGCGGAATGGTGAAGTTCAAGGGAATCGCGAAGGGAAAGCGCGTGATCAACGTCGTGGACGCCTACGAGCGCGAGTACAAGCACTTCGTCTCGATGGGAAAGCACCTGCTCGTGCGGGACGGCGACACGATCAACGCGGGCGAGCAGCTGTGCGACGGGGCGGTCGATCCGCACGACATCCTCCACATCCTCGGAGAGAACGCGCTTCAGAGCTGGCTCGTGAACGAGATCCAGGAGGTCTACCGCCTGCAGGGCGTCAACATCAACGACAAGCACATCGGCGTCATCATTCGCCAGATGATGCGCAAGGTGGAGATCGTCCGCGTCGGGGACACGAACTTCATCTACGGCCACCACGTCGACAAGTACAAGTTCCACGAGGAGAACCAGCGGGTCATGCGCGAGGGCGGACAGCCCGCCGTCGCGCGGCCGCTGCTTCTCGGCATCACGCGCGCGTCCCTCAACATCGACTCCTTCCTGTCGGCCGCTTCGTTCCAGGAGACCACGAAGGTCCTCACGAACGCCGCGATCGCGGGAAGCGTCGACGAGCTCCGCGGACTGAAGGAGAATATCATCATCGGCCACCTCATTCCCGCGGGGACGGGCAAGCGGGTCTACCGGAACATCAAGCTGTTCGACGAAACGAGCGAGGACCTCGACGCCTCGATCCAGAGCATCCTCGAGGCGCGCAGGGCGGCGAAGGAGCGCGAGGAGGAGGCGGAGTACGAGAACGCCGACATCGACGCCGAGATCGACAGCGAGGCGGACGCCGCTGCGGAGCCGGTCGCCGCGAGCGCCGACGACGAGGAGGAGTGACGGCCGTGGCCGCGCTTGACTTTTTCGCATCGCGCCGGTACTGTGGCTCTGCCTCCGCCGGGAGCGGGGGCGCCGAAAGGGGGCGCGCGATTCTATGCCGACGATAAACCAGCTCGTTCGCAAGGGCCGGATGAGGCCGACCGACAAGACCAAGGCGCCGGCGCTCCAGTCCTGCCCCCAGAAGCGCGGGGTGTGCACCCGCGTCATGACGGTGACGCCGAAGAAGCCGAACTCGGCGCTGCGGAAGGTGGCTCGAGTACGCCTCACGAACGGGATCGAGGTCACCGCCTACATCCCGGGTATCGGGCACAACCTCCAGGAGCACTCCGTGGTGCTCATCCGCGGCGGCCGCGTCAAGGACCTTCCGGGAGTGCGCTATCACATTATCCGGGGGGCGAAGGACACGCTCGGCGTCGAGGACCGAAAGCGCGGGCGCTCCAAGTACGGGGCGAAGAAGCCGAAGGCATAGGGGCAGGAAGGGTCAACCGGCATGTCGAGACGAAAAGAAGCTCCCAAGCGCGAGATCACGCCCGATTCGCGCTACAAGAGCCAGGTCGTGAGCAAGTTCATTACGAGAATGATGGTTCATGGAAAGAAGTCCATCTGCACGGGGATCGTCTACGACGCGCTCGAGCAGATCAAGGCGAAGGGCGAGCCGCTCGAGATCTTCCTGAAGGCGCTTGAGAACGTCAAGCCCGTTTTCGAGGTCAAATCGAGGCGGGTCGGCGGATCGACCTACCAGGTGCCGGTGGAGATCCGGGAGAAGCGCCGCGAGGCGCTCGGCATGCGCTGGATCATCCAGGCTTCCCGGGAGCGCAACGGGAGGTCCATGGCCGAGCGGCTTTCCGCGGAGCTCCTCGACGCCTTCAATAACACGGGTACTGCCTTCAAAAAGAAGGAAGACACCCACCGGATGGCGGAAGCGAACAAGGCCTTTGCCCACTACCGGTGGTAGCCTACCCGGCGGTTCGGCACTTGAATTTTCTCGGATTATTTGATAGAATTGGCTTTCCACGATCGGGATTCGCTTCGGCCTGACGGCGGAGCGCTCCCATCGGGCTTGTTTGGCCAAACCAATCATCCTTGGTTAGGATCGAGGCGGCCCGCCTGAGCGCGGGCGTCAGGGTGGTAAGGTGGTGCAAGCTGTCGTGCTGTTGTCTTTCGAGCAATAGTATGGGCCGTCCTCTACCGGGATCGCCTTAAGCAGTTCAAAGCATACCAATCACCAGAAAGTCGGAACAGGCACGGGGGATAGGTTCCGGACGTTGAGTATTCTCCCGGCGAGAGCTACTCTGGGCGCCCGCCTATCGGTCGTATTTTTCTTGTATTGTCACGAAGGAGGAGATGATGGCGAAGGAGAAGTTTGAGAGGACGAAGCCGCACATGAACGTCGGTACGATCGGCCATATCGACCACGGCAAGACCACTCTCACCGCAGCGATCACGATGTACTGCGGCCGCATGCACGGCGACAAGGTCATGAAGTACGAGGATATCGACAACGCGCCGGAGGAAAGGGCGAGAGGGATCACCATCAACACGCGGCACGTGGAGTACCAAACCGACAAGAGGCACTACGCGCACGTGGACTGTCCGGGGCACGCCGACTACATCAAGAACATGATCACCGGCGCGGCGCAGATGGACGGAGCGATCCTCGTCGTTTCGGCGCCCGACAGCGTCATGCCGCAGACCCGCGAGCACGTGCTCCTTGCCCGGCAGGTCGGAGTTCCTTCCATTCTCGTCTTCCTGAACAAGATCGACCAGGTCGACGATCCCGAGCTCATCGAGCTCGTCGAGCAGGAGGTCCGCGATCTCCTGAACGCGCAGGGCTTCCCCGGCGACAAGACTCCCATCATCAAGGGCGCCGCGTTCGAGGCCATGGAGCACCCCGACGACGACGCGAAGACGAAGTGCATCAAGGAGCTTCTCGACACGATGGACGAGTACTTCCCGATGCCCCAGCGGCCGATCGATCAGCCCTTCCTGATGCCGATCGAGGACATCTTCTCCATCCAGGGGCGCGGCACCGTCGTGACCGGAAGGGTGGAGCGCGGGGTGGTGAAGGTCGGCGACACCGTCGAGATCGTCGGGGTCCGGGACACCAAGAATACGGTGATCACGGGCGTCGAGATGTTCAACAAGCTGCTCGACCAGGGGCAGGCGGGCGACAACATCGGCACGCTGCTGCGCGGCATCGAGAAGGACGACGTCGAGCGCGGCCAAGTTCTCGCGAAGCCCGGCACGATCACCCCGCACAAGAAGTTCAAGGGCACCGTCTACGTTCTCACGAAGGACGAGGGCGGCAGGCACTCGCCGTTCTTCACCGGATATCGGCCGCAGTTCTATTTTCGCACGACCGACATCACCGGTACCGTCGAGCTTCCGGCCGACAAGCAGATGATCATGCCCGGCGACAACACGACGATCAACGTCGAGCTGATCCATCCCATCGCGATGGAGAAAGGGCTCCGGTTCGCGATCCGCGAGGGCGGGCGCACCGTCGCGAGCGGTCAGGTGATCGAGATTACCGAGTAAGGATTGAGAGGGTCCCGCCGCCGCGAGGCGTCGGGACCCTCTTTTTGGAGGGACCATGGCACGGGACAGAATCAGGGTGAGGCTTCGCGGATTCGACGTCGAGCTCATCGACCAGAGCGCCAAGGCGATCGTGTCGACGGTCGCGAAGGCGGGAGCCAAGGTCGCGGGCCCCATTCCCCTGCCGACCCGCATCAACAAGTTCACGGTGCTCCGCTCGCCGCACGTCAACAAGAAGTCCCGCGAGCAGTTCGAGATGCGGACGCACAAGCGGCTGATCGACATCCTCGATCCCTCCTCGGCGGTCATGGATTCTCTCATGAGGCTCGAGCTTCCGGCGGGCGTGGACGTCGAGATAAAACAGTAGGACAAGGCGCCGCTTGGGCGCTCAAGGTGAGGTAGGAGATGGTAGGGCTCATCGGCCGAAAGGTCGGGATGACGCAGGTGTTCGACGAGAAGGGAGTCCTCACTCCCGTGACCGTCATCCTGATCGAGGACAACGTGGTCGTTCAGAAGCGGGAGGTCGACAAGCACGGCTACAGCGCCGCGGTTCTCGGCTCGGTCGCTCTGCGCAAGACGCTCGCCTCAAAGCCCTACGCGGGACAGTTCGGCGAGAGCATCGCGCCGACGCGGTTTCTCGCGGAAGTCCGCGACTTCGGCAAGGAGTGCAAGGTCGGGGAGACTCTCGGGATCGATCTGTTCAAGGAGGCCGACCTCGTCGACGTCGTGGGCACCTCGAAGGGCAAGGGGTACCAGGGAGTCATGAAGCGCCACGGCTTCCACGGAGGTCCCGGGGGTCACGGCGCCAAGTTCCACCGCGAGGGCGGCTCCACCGGTATGAATACCTTCCCGGGCCATACGCCGAAAGGCCGGCGCATGCCCGGACGGATGGGCCGGGAGCGGACGACGATCCAGAACCTGCGGGTGATGGCCGTCGACGCGGAAAACAAGGCGCTCCTCGTGCGCGGCGCGATCCCCGGCCCGAGGATGACGATGGTCTTGGTGACGAGCGCGAAGAAGAGGCAGTAGATGAACGCGAAGGTTTACTCGGTTCACGGAGAGCCGGTGAAGGAGATCGAGCTCGCCGACGGCGTGTTCGGCTGCGAGATCAGCAGGGGCTCGGTCTACTACGCGATCCGCAACGAGCTCGCGAATCGACGGCAGGGCACCGCTTCCACGAAGACCCGCGCGGAAGTGAAGGGAAGCGGCGCGAAGCCCTGGGCCCAGAAAGGCACGGGGCGCGCGCGCGCGGGCCACAAGCGCTCGCCCATTTGGGTGGGCGGAGGCATCATTTTCGGGCCGCGCCCGCGCGACTTCGGCTACACGACCCCGAAGAAGATCAAGCGCCTCGCCATGAAATCGATCCTCTCGATGAAGGTGAAGGACGAGAGCCTGAAGGTCGTCGAGGATTTCACCGTCGAGACCGGCAAGACCAAGGACCTCAAGACGATCCTCGCGAAGCTCGCCGCCACCGAGCGGACCGTGCTCGTTCTCGGGGCCGACGACGGGATGATCAGGCGGGCCGGACGGAACCTTCCGCTCGTGACCTTCCTCAGCTACAACCGCCTGTGCGCCCACGACCTCTACTACGGAAGGAAGGTGCTCGTGCTCGAGACGGCGGCGCTGAAATTGAACGACTTCTACGGCGAGCGCCGGGATGGGAGCGGAGATGGACGCTGACAAGGTGATTATCGAGCCCGTCGTGACCGAGAAGACCAATGCGCTCCGGGAGGGGAAGACGAAGCGGTACGTCTTTCGGGTGGATCAGCGGGCGAACAAAGTCGAGGTCATGAACGCCGTGCGGGAGCTTTTCCAGGTGAAGCCGCTCTCCTGCCATATCATGAACGTCAAGCCGAAGCCGCGCTCGTCGCGGTCGAGGTCCGGGTTCCACGCCGGGCACACCGAGACGTGGAAGAAGGCGATCGTCACCCTCCGAGGCGCCGACAAGATCGACATCTTCGAGGGCGGCTGAGCAGGCCGGATACAGGGGAACAGCACATGGGGATAAAGACCTATAAGCCGAGAACGCAGTCGCTGCGCTTCACGAGCGTCCTCGACTTCAGCGAGATCACCGCGAAGAAGCCGCTGAAGTCGCTCGTCAAGGGAAAGCCGTTCAAGGCGGGACGAGGCGCCGGCGGCCGCATCGCGGTGTGGCACAAGGGCGGCCAGCACAAGCGCCGCTACCGCGAGATCGATTTTCGCCGGGACAAGGTCGGCATTCCGGGCAGGGTCGCGACGATCGAGTACGACCCGAACCGGACCGCGAACATCGCGCTCGTCGTCTACAAGGACGGAGAGAAGCGCTACATCCTCGCGCCCAAGGGCCTCGCGGTCGGCCGCGAGGTGGTAAGCGGGCCTGTCGCTCCCATCGAGATCGGGAACGCGCTTCCCCTCGACTCGATTCCGGTCGGTCTCACGGTCCACAACGTGGAGCTTCAGCTCGGCCGGGGAGGCCAGCTCGTGCGCTCGGCGGGCACGAGCGCCGTGATCGTCGCGAAAGAGGGCGACTACGTCACCCTGCGTCTTCCGTCCGGGGAAATGCGGCTGGTATTCAAACGATGCTACGCGACGCTCGGCGAGGTGAGCAACGAGGACCACATGAACACCTCCCTCGGGAAGGCCGGACGCTCGCGATGGCTCGGAATCAGGCCGGCGAACCGCGGCGTGTCCATGAACCCGCACGACCATCCCCACGGCGGCGGCGAGGGCAAGACCTCAGGCGGCCGCCATCCGGTGACCCCTTGGGGGAGGCCGACCCGCGGATACAAAACGCGCAACAAGCGCAAGCTGTCGAGCAGATTCATCGTCAAGCGGCGGCGGTAGGAGAAGTCAGTGGCTAGGTCAATCAAGAAGGGCCCGTTCATCGAGAAGAAGCTCTACAAGCGCGTCGTCGAGATGGGAAAGGTCGGGGACAAGAAGATGCTGAAGACCTACTCGCGTTGCTCGACCATCATTCCGGAAATGGTCGGGGTCACCATCTCCGTGTATAACGGCAAGACCTGGGTGCCGGTGTACGTCACCGAAAATCTCGTCGGGCACAAGCTCGGCGAGTTCTCGCCGACTCGGCTGTTTCGAGGCCACTCCGGCTCGGACAAGAAAGCCGTGAAGAAGTAGGGAGCGGCAGCATGGAAGCGAAGAAGGGGTATCGGGCGAGCGCCATCCGTCTGTTGATCTCGCCCGACAAGCTCAGGCGCGTCGCGGCGCACATCCGGCGCAAGCCCTATTCGGAGGCCGTCGCCATTCTCGAGAGCCTTCCGCAGAAGGGCGCGCGCTTCCTGCGGAAGCTCCTCCAGTCGGCCGCCGCGAACGCGCTCGTGCAGAACAAGAACCTCGACGAGGATATGCTGTTCATCAAGGAGCTCCTCGTGGACGACGGGCCGCGCATGCGGCGCGTCTGGCCGCGCTCGAGGGGCAAGCGGGACATTCTGTTGAAGCGAATGAGCCATGTCTCGGTCGTCGTCGACGAGATTGCGCAGGCGGGGGAGTAACGTGGGACAGAAAGTAAATCCGATCGGGCTTCGGATCGGCATCAACAAGACCTGGAAGTCGAAGTGGTTCGTGGATCCCCGGGAATACGCGAACACCCTGCACGAAGACCTTGCGATCCGAAACGCCATCTTCACCTGCCCGGAGACCAAGGGCGCCGACATCGCCGACGTGGAGATCATCAGGCATCCGCAGCGCGTGACCATCATCATTCACACGTCGAGACCGGGGATCATCATCGGGGCGAAGGGCGCGAACATCGAGAAGATCGGCACGCGCCTGCAGCTCGTCGCGGGCAAGAAGATCCAGCTGAAGATCAAGGAGATCAAGCGCCCGGAGGTCGACGCGCAGCTCATCGCGCTCAACGTCGCCCGCCAGCTCCGCCAGCGCGGCTCGTTTCGCCGCGCGCTCAAGATGGCAGTCAACAACGCCCTGAAGGCGGGCGTCCAGGGCGTCAAGGTCAAGATCGCGGGCAGGCTCGGCGGAAGCGAGATGAAGCGGACGGAGCAGTACAAGGACGGGCGGGTGCCGCTCCATACGCTCCGGGCGAACATCGACTACGGCTTCGCGGAGGCCGAAACGACCTTCGGAAAGATCGGCGTCAAGGTGTGGGTCTTCAACGGCGAGATCCTCAGGCGCGATCGCAAAGAGGACGCCGGGCTTCTCGTGAAGAAGCAGCGCGCGACGCGGAGCGAAGCCGGCGAGCGGCCGCGCTCGGCGGGCGAGGCCGACCGGCCGGCTCGCGCCGAGCGGAGCCGAACCCCGGTCGAGCGGCACGTGCCGGAGCCGGTGGGCGAGACGGCCGGCGCGAGGGCCGAGCACGCAAGGGGAGCGACGGAATAAATGCTGAGTCCGGCGAAAACGAAATACCGCAAGAAGCAGCGCAAGTCGGCGGGCCTCACGGGCAAGGCGACGCGCGGAAACAAGGTGTCCTTCGGCGATTACGGGCTGATGTCCCTCGAGCCGAAGTGGATCACCAACCGCCAGATCGAGGCGGCCCGTATCGCCATGACGCGGCACGTGAAGCGCGGCGGCAAGGTTTGGATCAGAATTTTCCCGGACATGCCCTATACGAAGAAACCGGCCGAGACGCGCATGGGCAAGGGCAAGGGCAACCCGGAGTACTGGGTCGCGGTCGTCAAGCCCGGGACCGTCATGTTCGAGATGGGGGGCGTCGACGCGAAGCTCGCGCACGAGGCCATGACGCTCGCGGGAAGCAAGCTGCCGGTCAAGTCGAAGATCGTCGCGCGCAGCGAGCTGCAGTGAGGAGACCGGATCATGAGAGACTCTTTCAAGGACCTCGGCTACGCCGAGCTCGTCACGAAGCGGGTTGAGCTCAGGAAGAAGTTCCTCGATCTCCGCATCGACATGGTCGTGCACCACGTCGACAATCCGCTTGAGCGACGCAACCTGAAGCGCAAAATCGCCCGGCTCAACACCATCATCCACGAGTTCGCGCTCGGCTTGAGAAAGCAACGGGAAAAGAAGGAATAGGAGACTGCACGTGGAAAGCGAGGCGGCAGGCAAGACACAGAAGAGCGGCAAGCGCACGTTCGTCGGCGAGGTCGTAAGCGACAAGATGCAGAAGACGATCGTCGTGAAGATCACCACCCGCAAGCTCCATCGGCTGTACAAGAAGTACGTCACCCGGAGCAAGAAGGTCAAGGCGCACGACGAGAAGAACGAAGCGCACCTTGGCGACACCGTCCGCATCGTGGAAGCGCGCCCCGTGAGCAAGGAGAAGCGCTGGAGCCTGCAGGAAATCGTCGAGCGGGCGAAGTAGCGGTGTAGAAGGGAAAAGACATGATACAGCAGGAAACCTTCCTGAACGTCGCCGACAACAGCGGGGCGAAGCTCGTTCAATGCATCAAGGTTCTCGGCGGCACGAGGAAGAAGTACGCGCGCGTCGGAGGGCTCATCGTCGTCGCGGTGAAGGACGCCCTTCCCCACGGCGCCATCAAGAAGGGCGACGTCCACAAGGCGGTCGTGGTGCGGGTGCGAAAGGAGTACCGGCGCAAGGACGGCACCTACATCCGCTTCGACGACAACGCGTGCGTGATCCTCGATCCGAGCGGCAATCCGCGGGGGAAGCGCGTTTTCGGGCCGGTGGCGCGCGAGCTTCGCGAAGGCGCGTACATCAAGATCGTTTCCCTCGCGCCTGAAGTACTCTGACGAAGGAGAGCGTACATGGCATACCTCGGCAGGAGAGACAAGGTCATCGACAAGCCGGTCAAGCTGAAAAAGGACGACTCGGTCCGCGTCATAGCCGGCAAGGAGCGGGGCAAGACGGGCCGCGTGCTCCGCATCGATCGCGACAGGGGCCGCGTCTACGTCCAGGGCGTCAACTTGGTCAAGAAGGCGGTGAAGAAGCGCAAGGCGACCGACAAGGGCGGCATCATCGACATCGAGGCCGCGATCGACGTGTCGAACCTCCAGATCGTCTGCAAGACCTGCGGGCCGAGCCGCATCGGCTATAAGTTCGACGGCGGCACGAAGGTCCGCGTCTGCCGCAAGTGCGGAGAGACCCTGTAATGAGCGCGACGACGAGCGGCTACGTGCCGAGCCTGAAGAAGCGCTATGAGCGGATCGCCGGGGAGCTCCGCGAGGAATTCGGCTACGTCACGGTGATGCAGATTCCGCGCATCGAGAAGATCATCGTGAGCGCGGGCGTCGGGGAAGCGATCGCCAACAAGAAGCTGCTCGACGCAACGGTCAAGGAGATGGAGCAGATCACCGGCCAGAAGGTCATGAAGACCAAGGCGCGGAAGTCGATCGCGAACTTCAAGCTTCGCGAGGGACAGGAGATCGGGGCAAAGGTGACCTTGCGCGGCGCGAGGATGTGGGAGTTCCTCGACCGGCTGACGAACGTCGCGCTTCCGCGCGTCAAGGACTTTCGCGGCATCAATCCGGCCGGCTTCGACGGTCACGGCAACTTTTCGCTCGGCGTCACCGAGCAGATCATCTTTCCGGAGATCGACTACGACAAGATCGAGCGCGTGAGCGGGCTGAACGTTTCCATTGTCACGACGGCGAGGACGGACCAGGAGGCGCGCAGCCTTTTGGCGAAGCTCGGAATGCCCTTTAGGAAGTAAGGAGACTCTTGCATGGCGCGAAAAGCGATGATCGAGAAGGCGAAACGCAAGCCGAAGTTCAGCACCCGGAGGGTCAACAGGTGCAGGATTTGCGGTCGTTCCAGGGGATACCTGAGAAAGTTCCAGATGTGCAGGATCTGCTTTCGAAAGTTCGCGAGCGAGGGGCTGATCCCTGGAGTGACGAAATCCAGCTGGTAGGGAGTGAAGAGATGTCAGTTACCGATCCACTTGCAGATATGTTGACCAAGATCCGAAACGCAAGCAATGCAAAGTTCGACAAAGTCGATATCCCCACCTCGAAGCTGAAGCTGGAGATCGTGAAGATCCTGAAGAACGAGGGGTACGTGAAGAATTTCAAGAAAATCACCCAGGAGGGCCACAGCCATATCCGGGTGTTCCTGAAGTACGACGACCAGAACTCGCCCATCATCCACGGGATCACGCGCGTGTCGACTCCCGGCCGCCGGATTTACGCGGGATATCGAAGGATGCCCCGCGTCTACAACGGCTACGGCACCCTGATCATCTCCACCTCTACCGGAGTGACGACCGGCAAAAAGGCCGCCGAGAAGAAGGTCGGCGGCGAGATTCTCTGTTCGGTCTGGTGAGAAGCGAGGAGAACATGTCACGAATTGGAAAACTGCCGGTTCCGATCCCGAAGGGCGTGAAGGTGACGACCTCCGGGAACACGGTGACCGTGGAGGGGCCGAAGGGCAGGCTCTCCCGCGATTTCAGCCCGCAGGTCGGCGTCACGATCGACGGCGACAGCGCGCTCGTCGTGCGCAAGGCGGAGACGAAAGAGGGCAACGCCTTCCATGGGCTGTACCGAAAGCTCCTGTCGAACATGGTCACGGGGGTCTCGGCGGGCTTCAGCCGGGCGCTCCTCATCAACGGCGTCGGCTTCCGCGCCGAGGTCAAGGGGAAGAGCCTCATTCTGACCCTCGGCTATTCGACGCCGATCGAGTACGTCTTCGACAAGGACATCGCCATCACCGTCGACGCGCAGAACAAGGTGATCGTGAGCGGCGCCGACCGGGAGCGGGTCGGCCAGGTGAGCGCCGAGATCCGCAGCCTGCGCGCGCCCGACCCCTACAAAGGCAAGGGCGTTCGCTACGAGGACGAGAAGGTTCGCAGAAAAGTCGGCAAGTCCGGCGTGAAATAGGAAGTGAGATGAACAGGATTCTGGACAAGCAGCGCCGAAGGCTCAAGAGAAGGGTGCACATCAGAAAGCGCATCCTCGGGACCGCCGAGCGTCCCCGCATGAGCGTCTTCCGCAGCAACCGCCACCTCTACGTCCAAGTGATCGACGACAGCACGGGACGGACGCTCGTGAGCGCCGCGGACCTCGAGAAGAGCCTGCGGGAGCTCAAGCCGAGCGTCGCGAACGCGGAGAAGCTCGGCGAGACGTTGGGCGCGCGCCTGAAGGAAAAGAACATCGCGCAGGTCGTCTTCGACCGCAACGGCTACCTGTATCACGGGATCGTGAAGGCGGTCGCCGAGGGCGCGCGAAAAGCCGGAATCAGGCTTTAGGGGGAGACGTGGAACCACGAGAACGGGATCAGCGCAGGGACCGGAGCCGCGAGGGGGACAAGGAGTTTGTCGAGAAGCTCGTCAAGCTGAACCGCGTCGCCAAGGTCGTGAAGGGAGGCCGGCGCTTCTCCTTCTCGGCGCTGACGGTGGTCGGCAACGGCAAGGGCAACGTCGGCTACGGCTTCGGGAAGGCGAACGACGTCTCGGAGGCCATCCGCAAGAGCATCGACAAGGCGAAGCGGAGCCTCGTGACGATCCCGGTGAAGCGCTCGACGATTCCCCACGAGATCGTCGGCACCTACAAAAGCTCCTCCGTCATGATCAAGCCCGCTTCTCCCGGCACCGGCATCATCGCGGGCGGGGCGGTGCGCGCGATCATGGAGGCCGGAGGCGTGAGCGACATCCTCAGCAAGTCGCTCGGGGCGAAGAACAGCATGAACATCGTGAAGGCGGTGTTCAACGGGCTTGAGCACCTCCTCGATGCGCGCCAGATCGCGCGCAACCGAGGCAAGGCGCTGAAGGACGTGTGGGGTTGAGGCATGAGAATACGAATCAGGCTCGTTCGGAGCGTCATCGGCTCGCTGCCGTCGCAGCGAAGGACCGTCCGCGCCCTCGGTTTGCGCAAGATCAACCAGTGCGTCGAGCACGAGGCGAACCCTGCGCTTCTCGGCATGGCGAAGGCGGTGGGGCATCTCGTGCGGGTCGAGGAGATTTAGAACCATGGAAGAGCTCAGGGCCCCGAAGGGAGCGACGAAGAAAAAGCGGATCGTCGGGCGAGGGATCGGCTCAAACCGCGGCGGCACCGCCGGACGCGGCAACAAGGGGCAGAACTCCCGCTCGGGCGGCGGCGTTCGCCCGGGTTTCGAGGGCGGCCAGATGCCGCTGTACCGCAGGATTGCCCGCCGCGGGTTCTCCAACTACCGCTTCAAGAAGATCTTCCACATCGTCAACGTCGGGGAGGTCAGCAAGCGCTATGCCCCGGGGGAGACCGTGAGCGAGGAGACGCTGCGCGCGAAGCGGATGATCAAGGGGATCGCGAAATCGGTCAAGATTCTCGGCTCCGGGGAGATCGACAAGAAGCTCGTATTCGTGGTCGACATGATCTCGGCGGGCGCGCGCGCCAAGGTCGAGGCCGCCGGCGGGTCGATTCAGGCTCCGGCCGCGGAAGCATAGGGAAGGAAGATGGCGAACAACCCGATCCTGGACATTCTGCGCATCAAGGACCTTCGCGACCGCGTCCTGTTCACCGTGGGGATCCTCATGATCTTCAGGCTCGGCGCGATCCTCCCGATTCCCGGGATCAACATCAACGCGCTGAAGCTCTACTTCCTCTCGCAGTCGCAGCAGGGCGGCGCGGGGGCGGGGATCGTGGAGTACATCAACTTCTTCTCAGGCGGCGCGTTCCTCCACTTCTCGGTCTTCATGCTCGGCATCATGCCGTACATCTCGATGTCGATCATCATGCAGCTCCTCGTCGTCGTGTTTCCGCGCTTGAAGAAGGTCCAGGAGGAGGAGGGCGGAAAGAAGAAGATCCACCGGTGGACCCGCCTCGGCACGGTCCTCGTCTGTCTCGTGCAGGCCTACACGGTGACGGTCTACGCCAATCAGATTCCCGACGCCATCACCATGGCGCGCCTTCCCTACACGCTCCTCGCGATGGTGACGGTCACCGCCGGCACGATTCTCCTCATGTGGATGGGTGAGCAAATAACCCAGCGGGGGGTCGGCAACGGGATCTCGCTCCTCATTTTCGCCGGGATCGTCGCGCGCATTCCGAACGCGTTCGCGGAGCTCATTTCCCGGGTGCGCGAGAAGGAGCTGAACCCGGTCTTCGTGATTCTCGTCATGGCCATGTTCGTGGGCGTCGTGGCGCTCGTCATCTACGAGCAGCAGGGACAGCGCAAGATTCCCGTCCACTACGCGAAGCGGGTCGTCGGACGCAGGATGTACGGCGCCCAAAGCACCTACATCCCCTTCAAGATCAACCCGTCCGGCGTCATTCCGGTCATCTTCGCCTCGTCGGTCCTCACGTTCCCGATCCAGATCGCGCAGAGCCTCGGTCGGAGCGTGCGATGGCTCGGCGATTTCTCCTACTGGCTGCAGCCCGGCGGAGGGCCCTACATCGTCACCTACGCGCTCCTCATCGTCTTCTTCGCCTATTTCTATACGCAGGTGACGCTCAATCCGATCGAGATCTCGAAGCAGATCCGCGAGAACGGCGGGTCGGTGCCGGGCATCCGAAGCGACAAGCTCGAGGAGTACTTGAATAGAATCTTAAGCAGGATTATCCTTCCCGGCGCGCTGTTTCTGACCTTTATCGCGGTTATCCCGACCCTGGTACAGCACTTTTTCAATTTCCCGGCGCAGGTGGCCTATCTCATGGGAGGCACGTCGCTCCTCATCATCGTCGGCGTCGATCTCGACACGATGGCGCAGATCGAAGGACACCTGCGGATGCACCACCACGAGGGGCTCGTGAAGAAGGGAAAGATCAGGTCGAGAAACCTGTGAGCTCGGCGCGGGCTCCTGTCGGACATGAGGTACGTGAATGAAAGTGAGAGTGAGCGTAAAGCCGTTCTGTGACAAGTGCAAGGTGATCCGGCGGCACGGTACGGTGCGGATCATCTGCTCAAATCCGAAGCACAAGCAGCGGCAGAGGTAAGAGCTATGGCGCGCATCGCGGGAGTGGACCTGCCAAACAAGAACGTCAAGGTTGCGCTGACCTACATCTACGGGGTCGGCATGTCGTCGGCGCTGAAGATCTGCAAGGAGACCGGGGTGGATCCCGAGGCGAAGATGAACGACATCTCGGCCGACGAGGTGAACCGTCTCCGGAAAGTTCTCGAAAACGACTACAAAGTGGAAGGGCGGCTGAGAACCGAGGTCGCGCTGAACATCAAGCGGCTGATGGACATCGGCTGCTACCGGGGCCTGCGCCATCGCAAGGGCCTGCCGGTGAGGGGTCAGCGGACCAAGACGAACGCCCGCACCCGAAAGGGAAAGAAAAAGACCGTCGCCGGCAAGAAGAAGGCGGTCTAAAGGGAGCAGGGGGTGAGAGTTGGCCAAGGTTAAGAAGAAGAAGGAAAAGCGGACCGTCCACGAGGGAAACGTCTACATCCAGGCTACGTTCAACAACACGATCGTCACGATCACCGATCTCATCGGCAACACCATCGCCTGGGCGAGCGCGGGCGGCCTCGGATTCAGGGGGGCCAAGAAATCGACCCCCTACGCGGCGCAGACCACCGCGGAGACCGCGGCCAAGAAGGCGCTCGACTCGGGACTGCACGAGGTGCACGTCTACGTCACCGGCCCCGGGGTCGGACGCGAATCGGCGATCCGCTCGCTCGGAAGCCTCGGGCTGTGGGTGAAGACGATCAAGGACACCACGCCGATCCCTCACAACGGATGCCGGCCGCGCAAGAGCCGGAGAGTTTAGCGGGCAGCGCTTGCGAACGGATAGATCGACACGCAGAATTGTATCCAAGGCGAAGCGGACAAACCGTCGCTCCTGTGCCCGCCCGGGGAAGGGCGCTTGCCTCGGGCGGAGAGCGCGCGAAGCGTCGATCGCTTTTTAAGGTAGGGATATATGGCACGACGGAACCTGCTAAAGGGATTTAAACGACCGAAGGGGATCACCTTCGAGCACGGCGAGACCGATTCCAATCACGCGCGGTTCGTCGCGTATCCGTTCGAGCGCGGATACGGCACGACGATCGGCAACACGTTGAGGAGGATTCTCCTTTCCTCGATTCAGGGCTACGCGGTCACCGCCGTGAAGATCACGAGCTACGACGCCGACAACACTCCCCATCTGATCTCAAGCGAGTTCGAGGCGATTCCGGAGGTCGTCGAGGATACTCCGGAGATCATCGCGAACCTCAAGGCCCTTCAAATCAAGCTTCCCGACGACGTGGAGTCGAAAACGATCCTCGTCGAGTGCAAGGGCAAGGGCGAGCTCACGGGCGCGGACCTCGGCAAGGACAACGACATCACCGTCGTCAACAAGCATCTGAAGATCATGACGCTCATGGAGAAGGCGAACATCGACCTCGAGCTGCAGATCGACCTCGGGCGCGGCTACGTGCCCTCCGAGACGAACGAGAAGTACGTCGAGGTCGTCGGCACCATTCCGATCGACGCCGTGTTCTCGCCGGTGAAAAAGGTCGCCTTCGCCATCGAGAACACGCGCGTCGGGCACCGCAACGACTACGACAAGCTCGTTCTGGACGTCTGGTCCGACGGAACGATCAGCCCCGAGGACGCGCTCGCCGAGGCGGCGAAGATCGCGAAAGATCACTTCACGATCTTCATTAACTTCGACGAGGACGCGGTGGGCGGCGACGAGGACGTGGACGAGGAAGAGGAGCGCGTGCGCCAGGTGCTCGACACCCCGGTCGAGGAGCTCGAGCTGTCGGTGCGATCGAGCAACTGCCTGAAGAACGCGAACATCAAGACCATCGGGGACCTCACGAGGCGCACCGAGGACGAGATCGCGAAGACGAGGAACTTCGGCAAGAAGTCGCTCCTCGAGATCAAGGAGAAGCTCAAGGAGTGGAACTTGAGCCTCGGGATGACCGATTACAGCGTCCTGAAGACCTCGAAGAAGCTCCAGGCGGTCAACGAGAACGAGATCGACCGGGAAGCCGACGAGAAGGAAGACGACGATGAAACATAAGATCGGCTTCAACCGCCTGAGCAGGCGCTCAGGCGCCCGCAAAGCGCTGAAGAACAACATGGTGACGTCGCTGTTCCGCTACGAGCGCGTGACGACGACCAAAGCCAAGGCGGTCGAGATCCGCCGCGTCGCCGAGAAGATGATCACGCGGGCGCGGGTCGACGGCGTCCACAACCGCCGCATCATCGCGCGCCGCATCCGCGACGAGGCGATCCTCGCGAAGCTCTTCAACGAAATCGCTCCGCGCTACGTCGCGCGGCCGGGCGGCTACACCCGGATCCTGAAGCTCGGATGGCGGCGAAACGACGCCGCCGAGCTCGTCATTCTCGAGCTCGTCGACCGGAAAATTCGCGAGCGGAAGAAGCGGGCCGTCGCGGCCGAGACGTCGGGCGAAGAGCCCGCCCCGAGCGTCCCGGCCGAGGAACCGGGCCCCAAGGTCTGACCGCGCGCACGGCGCCCCGGCAAGACGGGTCGAGGCGCCGTGCGGTCTCATCCGGCGGCCGGGCTCGATCGCGCGCCGAAAGCGCCTCCGGGGTCCGAAAGGGCCTCCCGACCGCGCGCTCCCCATCGAGGCCGCACACGAAAAAAAGCCGATACTACGAAGGACGATTCGGTGTATTATCTTGATTTCGGTTCGCCGGGGGAGCGATTAGGCGTCCATGAAAGCCGTCCAGAAAGTCGCGCTGAGCCTGCTGATCGCGGTCGTCGTCTTCAGTCTCTTCTCCCTCCTCGCGTTTTCGGGGCTCTTTAAGCTCGTCGAGTCCAACTTCTACGACGCTCGGGTGAGCGCGCTTGAGCTCGCGCGGCTCGGCGAGGCGCGCGGCTCGGTCGACGGCTACAACGCCGGGAACTACCGCCTCTTCCGGGGGATCCTCGAGGACGACTCGGTACGGAGCGTCTTCAGCCCCAACCAGTCGGAGGACGACATCCTCGCGCGCGAGAACCTCTTCTCGAAGCTCGAAGCCGAGTTTCCCGAGCTCCTCTCCGTTCGCATCGTCGACGAGCGGGGGAACGTGAACTTCAGCACCCTCGAGGCGGACGTCCAGAGCTCCGGGGCGCAGGAGATCGTGTACAAGCCCTTGGACAAGGCCGACGCTTCCCTCCTCGCGAAAAGCGAGCAGGCGCCGGGGACGCCCTCCGACCGAGTGATCGTCGACCCGGCCGGAGGGCGCCTTCTCTACCGCCTCCCGGCCGAAGACGAGCTCGGCGTCCGGCGCGGCACCGCGCTCTTCTCCGTCGGCCTCAAAGGGCTCGTCGACTACCTCGTGAAGCGCTCGGTCATCGAGCCCGGCCAGGAGGTCTTCGCTCCCTCCGACGCGGGAATCCTCGTCGGGCTCGGCGTCCGTCCGGAGGCCGGGCTCCTCGCCGCGGTCGGGAAGGCCTGGCAGGGCGGCGCGGCGAAAGAGCGGCCCATCGTCTCGAGCGCGCACGGCGAGCGGCTCATCCTCTTCACCGTCCCCTCCAGGACCGACGGGTACCTCGGATCGCTCGTCGCCGCCTCGCAGTTCCTCCTCAGCCCGGGACTCCAGGCCCTCCTCATGAGCGCGATCTTCGTCACCACGTTTTTGCTCGCGTTTCTCGCTTTGAACCTCAGGCAGGACAAGATGCTCGTCCTCTCGGAGCGCGTGAAGCGCTTCCAGATCGGCTTTCTCAAGGGCTATCTCGAGAACAAGGGCGAGCTCGATTGGCAGCGCTGGTACCGGGAGATCGAGCTGCGAACGGGCGAGGTGAAACAGCAGATAAAGCGCGGCGTGGGGCGTCTCACCGAAGAGCGGGAGCAGATGATCGACAAGCTCATCGACAAGAGCTGGGAAGAGATCTTGTCGGTCATCGGGAAGCGGGTCGAGGCCGAGGAGTCGACCCGCGTCGAGGTCAAGGGCCTTGAGGAGACGATCAGACGCGTGCTCGGCTCCGTGGAGCTGCGCCTGCCGCCGCAGCTCGCCGCGCCCGTCCGGGCCGACGAGCGCCGAGGCGCCGCTCCCGCCGGGCCGGTCGAGGAGGCGGTGGAGGAGCTCGAGGAGGTCACGGAGCCGCCCGCCGATCGGGCCGAGGAAGGCGGACAGGCCGCCGCGGAGGAGCCTGAGGAGGCTCTCGAGGAAATCGAGGAGGCGGATGAAGCTCCCGCCGCGGAGGACCGTGCCGTCGAAGCGACCCAGGCGGGCGCTCCCGAGCGGGCGGCGCTTTTCGCGCCTTCGCCCGTCCCTCGGGCGGAGGAGCTTGGGGAAGCTCTCGACGAGCTCCCCCCCGTCTCCCGGGAAGACGCGCATCCCGGCGTCCTCGAAGCGAAACGCGCCGAAGCGCCCGGTGATTCCGTCGGGCCCGCGCTCAGGCCGCGCGGGGAAGCGATCGAGGAGCTTGAGGAGGCCGAAGACGAGGAGGCTCCGCTCTCCCGGCCGCGCGCGCTTCGCACCGGGGACGAAGCGGTCACGGAGCTCGAGGAGCACCTAGAGGCCGAGCCCGAAGAGGCGCGCGCCGAGGACCCCCGCTCGTTCAACTGGGACGCCCTCGACGACGTCGAGGCGCTCGACTTGGAGGCGCTGTTCCACGGCGAGGAGCTCCTCGCCGACATCGATATCTTCGAAGAGCAGGTCGAGGAGGCGCAGCCGGTGGCCGAGGACCGCTCGGAGGAGAGCGAGTGGCCGGAGCTCGAGGCGGTCCGGGAGGGCGCGCCGCCAAGCGAGACGCTCGGAGTCGAGGCGATCGCGGAGCTCCCGGTCCAGATCGAGGCGCTCGAGGAGGAGAGCGTCCTGCAGCCGGTCGGGCGCGGGTTCAGTCTCTACACCGGCATCGCCGGATCGCAGCGCGTCGGCGGGCGGAGCTTTCCCGAGCAGGGCTTCGCCGCGCTCGACGACGTCGACCAGGAGCCTGCGCCGCCCGAGGAGCTCGTCGCTCTCGACGAGGAGCCGCAGGCCCCGGCCCGGCCGCTCGGGGGGGAAGAGGCCGAGGTGATCGAGGAGATCCCCGCCGCCGAGGAGGCGGAGGAGGCCGAAGAGCTCGAGGCCGCGGACGACGCGCCCGGGGCCGCGGACGATGTGCCCCGGGCGGTGCGCCTTCCCGAGGAGATGGGAGGGACGCCGGTCCGCGCGCCCGAAGAGGGCGCTCCGCATCGCGGTTTCGAGAGCGGCGTTCGCGCGCTCATCGACCGAAAGCGCGTCGAGGTCTATACGCTGCTCGAGGTGAAGGGGATGGCTCCGTCGAAGGGCGGGGTGGTCGAGCTCGGCGGGGGCGTCCTCCAGGTCGACGAGGAAACGGTCCGGTCCGGGGGAAGCGGAGAAGACAACGCCTTCAGGAGCCTCGTCGACTCGGTGGTCTCAGGCGACGCCGCGGCGGGGAAGGGCTCGGAGGAGCGGGGCGACGGGCCGGCTCAAGCGCGGCGGAGGCGCGCGGAGCCGCGGGCGGTGAGGCTCACCGACGAGGGCTTTGACTACGGCGCGTTCCGATCGGGATTCAAGGCGGGCGCCATCGGGGTCATGAAGTCCCTCATGCGCGTGTCGCAGAACGCCGACGCGATCTATGCGGCGATCCTCCTGCCGAGCGAGGGGCGGCTCGTGACCGAGTACTCGCTCGGATTGGAGCAGCGCACCGCCTCCACGCTGACCTTCGACGAGCGCGATCCGGTCTACGTGGAGTTCCTCGCGAAGAGACGCTGCCTCTACGTGAGGATCCCGACCACCGGCCTCGGGGAGTTCGACCGGAAGATCTCTCCGAAGGACCTGCGCTTCATGCAGGGCAGCATCTATCTGCCGATTCTCCTCGACGGGGCGAGCGGCTATCTCTTTTTCGGGCTCAAAGACACCACGCCCGCCTTCCCGGACTACGTCGCTCGCGTTCTCACGCCCGCGCACTAGCTTTCTCGCGAGACTGTGAGGGACACGAGGGAATATCTCTACTATCACAGTGATATCATTGGCTTGACAAACAGCGCCCTTTCCTTATAATTACCGGGACATTCTAGCTTGGGGGAAGAATATATGAGCTGGTTACTAACTATTATTCTTCCTCTTGCGGGGTTGTTTCTAGGTTGGATCATACGATGGCTTTATGCCAGGATACAGCTTTCTTCCATCGAGCAGAAGGCTGCGCGACTGAGTCAAGATGCGGTAAAAGAAGCAGAGGCTAAGAAGAGGGAGTTACTTCTTGAGACAAAGGACGAGCTCATTCGGGAACGCAATCAGCAAGAGCATGAGCTTCGCGAGAGAAGGAACGAATTACAGCGGTTTGACAAGCGGTTGCTTCAAAAGGAAGAGAATCTAGAACGTAAGGCTATTGCTCTTGAAAAGCAAAAGCAGAGCCTTATTGACCGCGAGAGGAAACTTTCGGACAAAGAGATTTACCTGGCGTCGGAAGGGGAGCGTTGGCGCCACGAGCTTGAGCGGGTTGCAAGCATCTCGGCCGAGGAAGCGAAGCGCCTCATCATGCAATCCATGGAAAACGAGGCGCGCCACGACGTTCAGGTTGTTCTCAACAAGATCGAGCAGGAGGCCGAGTCCGCCGCCGAGAAGAAGGCGCGAAACATTCTCGTGACGACGCTCCAGCGCCTCGCGACGGAGATCAGCTCGGAGATCACGATCACCTCCGTGAGCCTCCCGAACGACGAGATGAAGGGGCGCATCATCGGTCGCGAGGGACGGAACATCCGCACGCTCGAGACCCTCACCGGCGTGGACATCATCATCGACGACACGCCCGAGGCGGTCGTCATCTCGTGCTTCGACCCCGTTCGCAAGGAGATCGCCCGCAGGTCGCTCGAGCGCCTCATAGCCGACGGACGGATCCATCCGGCGCGGATCGAAGAGGTCGTTCAGAAGGTCACCAAGGAGATCAGCCAGGCGATCTACGAGGAGGGCGAGAAGGTGCTGTTCGACCTCGGGATTCACAACATGAACCCCGACGGGATCAGGGGGCTCGGCCGGCTCTACTTCCGCACGAGCTACGGGCAGAACGTGCTGTCGCACTCGAAAGAGGTGGCGATCATCGCGGGAATGATCGCCGCGGAGATCGGCTGCGACGCCGAGATCGCGAAGCGCGGAGCGCTCCTCCACGATATCGGGAAAGGGGTCGAGACCGACGGCGGCGGAACGCACGTCGAGGCCGGCGTCGAGCTCGCGAAGAGGATCGGAGAGGACCCGCGCGTGATCAACGCGATAGCGTCCCACCACAACGACGTGGAGCCCATCTGCGTGGAGTCGGTCATCGTCCAGATCGCCGACGCGATCTCCGCCTCGAGACCCGGCGCGAGGCGCGAAACGCTCAACAACTACATCAAGCGCCTCGAGAACCTCGAGCAGATCGCGGAAGGCTTCCGCGGCGTGGAGAAGGCGTACGCCATTCAGGCGGGACGCGAGCTTCGCATCATGGTCAACAACGAAAGCGTGGACGACTCGGCGGCCAAGGACCTCGCGAAGGAGATCGCGAAGAAGATCGAGACGGAGCTCAAGTATCCCGGGCGCATCAAGGTGACGATCATCCGCGAGACGAGGGTCGTCGAGTACGCGCGTTGATCCGACGGGCCGCGCGGGTCGGGCTTGAGCGGGACGAGCGCCGTGGCTGAGAAGCTCCGCGTCCTCGTTCTCGGCGACATCGTGGGCCAGCCGGGATGCAGGGCGCTTTTCGCCGGCTTGAGACCGCTCATCCGGAAATACGACGCCGACCTCCTCGTCGTGAACGGAGAGAACGCCGCCGACGGCTTCGGCATCACGCCGCAGATCGCCGAGCAGCTCTTCGCGGGCGGGGCGGGGGTCATCACCACGGGCAACCACGTCTGGCAGAACCGCGACATCCTGCCGTTCCTGAACAGCAACGAGCGGATCTTGCGGCCGGCGAACTATCCGCATTGCAAGTACGGCCGCGGCTCGGTCGTCGTCGAGGTGAAGGGCCGCAAGGTCGCGGTCGCGAACCTCCAGGGGCGGATGCACATGACCGAGATCGACTGCCCCTTCTCCGTCGGCAGGGAGCTCGCGCGAAGGCTGCGCGACGCCGCGAAGACGATCGTCGTCGACTTCCACGCCGAGGCGCCGGAGGAGAAGGAGGCGCTCGCGTTCCACCTCGACGGCATGGTAAGCGCGGTGGTCGGCACCCACACCCACGTGCAGACCGCCGACGAGCGCATTCTCCGCGGCGGCACCGCGTACATCACCGACATCGGGATGACCGGTCCTCGATCGAGCGTGATCGGCGTCGATCCGGAAACCGCCATGCGCCGCTCGATGACGCAGATGCCGCTGAAGTTGCCCGTGGCCGACAACCCCGCCGTGATCAACGGCGTGCTGCTCGAGATCGACCCCGATTCGGGCCGCGCGCTCGCGATCCGCCGGGTGCGGGAGCAGTCCCGCTACTAAAAAAGGTCGCGATGGCGAGAAAGGTGCCCCTGCTCGATCGCGCCGTCGAGGCGTTCCCCGAAAAAGGACGCGACGAGCTGTACGCCGCGGTCGTCTGCGGAGAGATGTTCGTCGACGGCGGACGGGTCCAGGATCCGAAACGCCTCGTCGGCGCGAGCGAGCGCCTCGAGCTTCGGCCGAAGCCCTTCGTCTCGCGGGGCGGACTGAAGCTCGACTTCGCGCTCGATCGGTGGGGTATCGAGGCGGCGGGCCGGGTCTTCATCGACGCGGGCGCCTCGACCGGCGGCTTCACCGACTGTCTCCTGAGGCGCGGCGCGGCGTTCGTCCACGCCGTCGACGTCGGCCGAAACCAGCTCGCCTTCGCCCTGCGGAGGGATCCGCGCGTGGGCGTGCGGGAAGGAACGAACGTCCTCGCCCTCTCGCCGGCCGACCTCGATCCCCGGCCCGACGCGGCGGTGGCCGACCTTTCCTTCCGATCGATCCGGGGCGCGGCGCGCCATCTCCTCGCCCTCGCGCGAGAGGGATGGCTCATTGCGCTCCTGAAGCCCCAATTCGAGCTCCCGACGCCCGAGCGGTCTCGGTTCGACGGCGTCGTTCGCGATCCGCTCCTGCGGGAGGCGACGGTCGAGGCGGCGATCGAGGCGCTCGAGAGGGAAGGCGCGTCGGTGGAGCGGCGGCTTCAGTCGCCGATCCCGGGCCGGAAGGGGAATATCGAGTACCTGCTCCTCATTCGAAGGAGGAGCGCGTGAGCGGCTCGTCGATCGCCATCCCCTCGGGGCTCAGATACCGCTCGACCTGGCCGCCGATCAGGATCTGCACGCGTTGAACCGTGGGGAACTGCGTCGCGGTGAACACGACCTGCTTTACCTCGACGCGTAGGCCGTCGATTCCGAAGGAGTTGAACCGGAGCCGGTCGTTGAAGTCGAGGTAGGCCGTGCCCCCCCTCACCGTCGCGTCAAGGAGCCGCGTGCCGCTCGGAATGAGGGTCACGAGGCCGCTCCTTTCCTCGGCGGGGGAGAGCTTCGCGAGGAGCGAGGACATGGTGTCGGTGAGCGGAGAGTCTTCCGACGCGATTCGGCGCCTCACGGCCTGAAGCGCCGGGGTGCCGTCCGATCCGACGCGCACGAAGTAGAGCGTGGAAAGGAATTGCCCTTCCGAAGGGGTCTCCCGAGCGGGGGCCTCGCGGTTCCCGGAGCCGTCCGCGCGGTCCCCGGACGCGTCCACGCGGCCTTTACGCTCCGCGGTCGCGCCTTCCGGAGCGGCCGGACGAACCGCCAGCGCGCTCGAGCCCGGGGACGGCGCTTCCCGGGGCGTCGCGACGGCCGGCGCTCGCGGGGCCGGCTTCGTCGCGACCGGGGCGCTCGCCGCCGGGTGCCCGAGCAGAGAATCGAAGCGCGAGCGGTTGAAGACGAATATCACGACCGCGAGGAGAATGAGCGCGATCCAGAAGAGGCAGCCGATGTGCGATCCCCGTTTCTTTCTAGCCATGGCCTTCCTCTTTTCATCGGCAGAACTCCTCGGCGCTATTACCGGCGGCTTCTTTCACGGGCGAGTCGGGCTCTTCCGGGCGCGTTCTTTACAGCTGCGGGAAAAGCGCTTATAGTTGCGTATCGATGAAAACGCTCAGCGGAATTTCCGTTTCGCCGGGCATCGTGGTCGGAAAGGCCTTCCTTTTTGTCGACGAGAAGCCCCCAATCCCTCAGTACGCCATCAGCTCCGCGCAGGTGGCGGGAGAGATCGCGCGGTTCAAGGACGCGCAGGGGAAGGCCGTCGCCGAGGCGCAGGCGCTCAAGATTCGCACGGAGGCGGAGATGGGAAGCGCGGGCGATCGTTTCCTCGACGCCCATCTCCTCATGCTCTCCGATCCGGATTTCACGGGCCAGGTCGAGGCGAAGCTCGGCGAGCTCCACTTCAACGTCGAGTGGGTCATGTACGAGGTCATCGCGGAGCTCGTCAAGCGGCTGGAGACCTCGCAGGACGCCTATCTGCGCGAGCGCGCGGTCGACATCTATGACGTCGGCAAGCGCCTGCTCGACCACCTCCTGAAGCGCGAGCGGATCTCCCTCGCGGACCTCTCGGAGGAGGTGGTTCTCGTCACCCACAACCTCATGCCCTCCGACACGCTTCTCATGAACAAGCGCATGGTGAAGGGCATCGCGATGGACGTGGGGGGCAAGACCTCGCACACCGCGATCCTCGCCCGGTCCTTCGAGATTACCGCGGTGCTCGGCCTATCGGAGATCACCCGCCACGTGCGCGGCGGCGATACCGTCATCGTCGACGGCAACGCCGGCGCGGTCATCGTCGACCCCGACCCGAAGACCCGCGAGCGCTACCTGAGCTCCTCGAAGGAATGGCAAAAGCGCGAGGTGAGACTCTCCACCCTCAACGAGCTTCCCGCCGAGACGCGCGACGGGAAGCTCATCAGCCTGAAGGCGAACATCGAGGTGCCGGAGGAGACCGAGTCGGTCCTCTCCCACGGAGCCGACGGGATCGGGCTCTACCGCTCCGAGTTCCTCTTTCTCAAGCCCGGCGGATTTCCCTCCGAGGACGCCCAGTGCGAGGCGTACGGCCAGGTGCTCGACGCGATGGGCGGAAAGGCGGTCACCATTCGCACGCTCGACCTCGGCGGCGACAAGGTCATCTCCGAGCTGAGAGTCCACGGCGAGAAGAATCCCATCCTCGGCTGGCGCGCCATCCGCTTCTGCCTCGCGCGGCCCGACCTCTTCAAGACCCAGCTCCGGGCGCTCCTGCGCGCCTCGGTCCGCGGCGACCTCAGGATCATGTTCCCCATGATCTCGGGGGCCGAGGAGCTCGGCAAGGCGCTCGCCGCGCTCGAGGAGGTGCGGCGGGAGCTGCGCTCGGAGCGGATTCCGTTCCGCGAGGAAGTTCCGATCGGGATCATGATCGAGATCCCGTCGGCGGCCCTGACCTCCGACATCCTCGCGAGGAAGGTGCAGTTCTTCTCGATCGGCACCAACGACCTCATCCAATACACGATCGCGGTCGACCGAGGCAACGAGCGGGTCGCCTACCTCTACGAGCCCTTTCACCCCGGAGTTCTCAGGCTCCTGCGCCTGATCATCGACAACGCGCACGCGATGAGCGTTCCGGTGAGCATGTGCGGCGAGATGGCCGGCGACCCGCTCGCCACCGTCGCGCTCCTCGGGCTCGGGCTCGACACCTTCAGCATGAGCGCCGCGCGTATCCCCGAGGTCAAACAGATCATCAGGGCGGTTTCCATGTCGGAAGCGGAGGAGGTCGTGGGGACCATCATGGAGATGAAGTCCTCGGTCGAGATCGAAAAGTACGTCTCGGGGTGGATGCATGAGCGATTCGAGCCTCTCGCCCGCTGAGAAGCGCCGGCGGGTCGTGATCGTCGGACGGCCCAACGTCGGCAAATCGACGCTCTTCAACCGCCTGCTCGGACGCAGGAGGGCGATCACCGACCCGACGCCGGGGGTCACGCGCGACCCGATCGAGTCGGAGTGCGCGATCGAAGGCCGGCCGGTCCTCCTCGTCGACACCGGCGGCTTCAAGGTCGACCGGGACCACGAGCTCGACGAGCAGATCGTCGCGCGGAGCCTCGCGGCGATCGAGACCGCCGACGCCGTGCTCTTCGTCGTGGAGGTCGACCGCACGACCCCGGAGGACGCCGCCTTCATGGAGCTCCTGAGGCGTCAATCCGCCAAGGTGATCCTGGTCGTCAACAAGGTGGACGATCCGGCGAAGGAGCCGCTCGTCTGGAACTTTCACGCCTACGGCTTCCCGCGCGTCGTGGGGGTGTCGGCCGAGCACGGCAGGAACTTCCAGGAGCTTCGCGAGCTCCTCGACGCCTTTCTCGGGGAGGCGGCCGACGCGCCCCTTTCGGAGCCTCGGGAGCTATCGATCCCGGCGAACGAGATCAGGCTCGCGATTCTCGGAAAGCCGAATACCGGCAAATCGACGCTCATGAACCGCCTCGCGGGCTCCGAGCGCTCGATCGTCTCGCCGATTCCCGGCACGACTCGAGACGTCATCGAGGGCGAGCTCCTCCACCGCGGGATTCGGCTGAGGATTCTCGACACCGCGGGCATCCGACGAAAGAGCCGCGTGGAGGAGAGCCTCGAGTACTACACGGTCAATCGCGCGATCCGCAGCATCGAGGACTCCGACGTCGTGCTCCTCGTCGTCGACTCGCTTGAGAGCGTGACCGACCAGGACAAGAAGATCGCGGCGCTCGTGGTGCGCCGCGGCAAGGGGATCGTCCTCGTGCTCAACAAGTGGGACCTCGTCGAGGCGGTCCCCAATCGGCGGGAGGCGTTCGTCGACCGGATCAGGTTCCTCTTTCCCCTGCTCGATTTCGCGCCGGTCGTCCCGATCTCGGCCCTCACGGGCGACGGAATCTCGAAGCTCCTCTCGACGGTCTTCCAGGTGTGGCGCGAGCTCAACAAGAGAATCGAGACGGCGACGCTCAACCGCGCGCTCGGGGAGTGGAACGCCCGCTTCGCCCCGAAGAGCTCGAGCGCCTCGACCTTTCGCGCCCGCTACGTGACCCAGGTCCACGCGACGCCGCTTCGCTTCGTCCTGTTCGTGAACAAGCGGCGGGGGTTCCCGGCCTCGTGGGTCGAATACCTCAAAAACCGCCTCCGGAAGGACTTCGGGATGGCGCACGTGCCGATCGAGGTGGAGCTCCGCGAATAGCCCGGCGCTTGATGCCGGAAGCTCTTCGGCCGATACTCAAAGCGGTATGCGTGGCCATCGTTCGGCTCGGGCGGCGCTCGCTCTCCTCCTGCTCGCGCTCGCGACGCTCCCCGCCTGGTCGGAGGAGGCCGGCTTCGCGGAAAACTCGGGCGTCCGCGGGGAGCTTGCCGGCCTGATCGAAGGCTCGACTCGCGACGCCCTCGCCGCCCGCACCGGGGTGTACCGCCAGGATTTTCCTCCCCTCTCCGTGCGCTTTCGGGTGCTCAGGCAGCACGGCGACTTCTACCTCGCGTTCTCCAACGCCGAAGGCGGCGCGTATCCCATCGACGGCAAGGGAAGCTACGTGATCGAGCGAAGCCTCGCCGACGGCTCCTTCGTCCAGGTGAAGATCTTCCTGAACGGCGACCCGGACAGCTTCGCGCGCATCCGTCCCGCGGGCGACCGCTCGGTGATGGACATCTCGATGTACGGCTTTCCGATGTATCAGGGGCTCATGATACCCCTCCGCTTCAAGAACGTGCTCACCGATCCCTTCGAGAAGATCATGGCGCTCTGCGACGCGAGCGTCGACTGGAGTCTCGTCTTCCCCTCCCGGCCCCTCCCGGAGGACGGCGTCGTACGGAGCATGGTCGACAAGATCCGCGCCGAGCTGCCCAAACTTTCCGATCACGACGACGGGGCGATGAACGCGGCGGGCAAGTTCGTCTACATCAGGACGCTCCGCGCGCTTTCCGGCGGCGGCTTCAACTGCAGCGGCTTCGACAAATGGGTCATGGACGGCCTCTACGGACCGCGGACCGGACACCTCATCAGCATCGAGGCGCTGAAGAAAAAGCATCTCGATCTGCGGGGCACCCCGTCGAGCGGCGTCTTCGAGGGGCTCGATCCCTATTTCGGCCTCGACTGGACGCGGAACCTCGCGCTCGCCGTCGACCGCCTCGACGACCCCGAGGCGGGTCCCGAGGACGCCGACGTCCGCGACATTCCGTTCTTCCACTTCGAGCGGGACTCGGGCTACGACCTCGGCGACCTGCGCTTCATCCTCTACGAGCTCGCGGTCCGCAATCCCGGCGACTTCTATCTCGGCTCGGTGAATCACGAGCTCCCCGAGCAGCCGGGCGTCCGAGAGCACTCGCACGTCGTCGTGCTCTTTCCCTACTTCGGCCCGGACGGACGCTTCGAGGTCGACGTCATGGAGCGCAACCTCGAGACCGGCATCGCGTCCCTCCAGCGCCGCTATCCCGGAAACTTCATCCTCCTCGAGAAGATCCGCGCGAGCCGTAACTTTAGCCCGCCCAAAATTGATTGACTGCTAATGGGCGCATTGCTGCCATCCGCGCGACGAATACTCTTCCTTCTCGCGTTCCTGCTCGTCTGCCTTGCCGCGCACGCGCAGGACGACGAGCGTCAGCTCTTCCTCCAGGCGGAGGGGCGGTTCCAGAGCGGAAACTACGAGCTCGCCCTCGACCAATACGACGCGTTCGTCGCCGCCTATCCGCTGTCCACCTACCTGCCGGACGCCGAGTTTCACCGGGCGCTCTGTCTGTACTACTCGGGCCGACTCGACGAGGCGCTCTCGCTCCTGAAGACCATCGAGACCCGCTACTCGTTCACGCGCTATCTTGCCTACGTGCCGTTCTGGATCGGGATGACCGACTACCGGATGGGCGCCTACGGCGCCGCGGTGGAGGCGTTCAACGTCTATCTGAGCGGCTCCGACGCGTCGCTTTCCGGCCAGGCGCTCCTGTACAAGGCGATCAGCGAGCTCGACCTCGGCAAGCTCGAAAGCGCGCGGACCGATCTTGTCCGGCTCGTCGGGTCGCTCGCGGAGCCGACCTCGATACCCTACGCCCTCGCGGAGCTCTGCGCCCTCGACCTGCAAAGCGGCGACTACGGCGCGGTCCTCAAGCTTCTCGACCGAGCCCCGATCGAGAAGCTCTCGGGCGATTGGCGGGACCGCCTCACGCTCTACCGCGCGGAGGCCTACTACGGAACCGGGAGCACGGCGAAGGCGGAGAGCCTCTACGGCCTTCTCTTGAGCTCGGCGCCGGAGATCTCGGGGGTCGCCTACGAGCGGCTGTTCTCGATCTACGAGGCCGAGGGCGACGAGGCTCGCCTGTCGGGCGTGGTGAGCTCCGCCGAGGTCGCGCTTTCAGGCAGGCCGGACATCCTGAAGAGCTTCTGGCTGCACGTCGGGGTCGACAGCTTCTCGCGGGGGCGCTACGAGGTCGCGCTCTCCTACCTCGACCGCCTCTGGGCCGCGCGATCCGAGGCGGGCGTGAGTCCCCTCGTGCCGCTCTACCTCGCCGGCGCGATGGCGAAGACGGGGAGGGATCGCGAGGCCGCCGAGGTCCTCGCGCAGGCGACGAGCCCGACGGAACGAGTCTCCTCAGGCTACCGCGACCTCATGCTCCTGAAGCTCGGCTCGCTCTACCTCGACCTCTCGGAGTGGGACTCCGCGAAGAGCGCCTTCGACCGCCTCCTCGCCGAGTTCCCTGCCTCCTCCTACGCGAGCGAGAGCGGCTACCTCGCGGCGCTCGCCGCCTTCCGCTCCGGGCGCTTCGAGGCGTCGCTCGCGGAGATCGATCGCGCGTTCGTCGACGCGCAGGCCGGAGGCTACTCGTCGAAGCTTTTGAAGCTCAAATCCGACGTCTACGCGAAACTCGGCGACAGCGGACGCGCGACGCAGGCCCTCGAACAGTACCTCCCGCTCGCCCCCGAAGACGTCGGCGCGCGCGTCGAGCTCGCGAAGCTCTACTTCGAGCAGAAGAACTACCTCGCCGTCCAGCAGACCTCGGCACGGACGCTCGCGGCGTTCCCCGATCTGCCGAAGCGCGACCCCGCCTCCTACCTCACGATCCAGTACCTGAACGGGCTCATCCTGATCTCCGAGAAGGCCTACGCGCAAGCGCTCGCCGCCCTTGAGGCCTTGACCCCGGCCGGGCTCGAGGCGAGCGGCCTCGCCGTCATCGAGCCGTACGCGCTTTTCTACCGCGGCTGGGCTTCCTACCGCCTCGCCGACTACGCCTCGGCGCGAGCCTCCTTCCAGGCGCTCGTCTCCCGCTATCCCGGGAGCGTCTTTCGCGCGAAGTCCTACTACCTCGCCGGGTGGTGCTCCTACCTCACCGGCGACTACGCCTCGGCGGAGCGGAGCTTCCTCACCTACGCGGACGCTTCGGTCGGCGAGGAGCGCGACCGCGGGAGGTACATGGAGGCGAAGAGCCTCGCCTCAGGCGGCGAGACCGACGCCGCGATCCCGGCCTTTCGGAGCCTCTTCGAAGGGGAGCCTTCGTCGCCCTTCGCGCCTGACGCCCTGTTCGAGTACGCCGCCGCGCTCGCCGCGAAGGGCGATATCGATGGCGCGAGCGACGCCTACCGGAGGCTCGCCTCGACCTATCCGGCCGACCCGCTCGCCCCGCAGGCGCTCTACGAGCGGGCGGACCTCCTCTACCGGAGCGCGCGCTACGACGCCGCGCGCGCGGGCTTCCTCGACTATCTCGCCGACTATCCGGACGGGAAGATGGCGGACGCGGCCGTCTATTGGGGGGGCCGCGCCGCCTGGGGCTCGGGGGCGCATCGGGAGGCCGCCCTCCTCTGGGAGCGGCTGATCTCAGAATACCGGGACAGCGCGTTCCGGGCCGACGCGATGGAGCGGGTCGCCGCCTTCTATCAAAGCACGGGCGACCTTCGCAAGGCGCTTGAGCTCTATACCGAGCTTGCCTCGCTCTATCCCGCGGAGGCGACGGCGGTCTCGGCGGAAGCGAGGGCGGAGAAGATCAAGTTCCTCCTCCTCGGCGAATCCGACCAGGAGGCCGGGCTGTCGGCGACGATCGCGCAAAGCGGCGGAAGCGGCTCCGCTCCCGGGCGGAAGGCGATGGTCGAGCTCGCGCGCATCTACATCTACGGCGCCCACCCGGAAAAGGGCTACGCGCTCCTCCGGGAGGTCATCGCGGAGAAGGGAGGAGATCCGCACGAAGCCGCCCAGGCGCAGTACCTCGTGGGCGAGTACTTCTACCGAACGGGCGACCTCGGCCGAGCGGCGAACGAGTTCCTCGCGGCCGCGACGATCGATCCGACCGATCGGGACCTCGCCGCCGCGAGCATGTATCGCGCGGCGGAGATGGCGAAGCTCTCGGGCGACGCGGAGGCCGCCTCCGCGATGGCGAGTCGCATCGAGACCGATTTCCCCTCCTCCGAGTGGGCCGCCGAGGCGAAGAAGCTCCTCGGAGGCGCGCCGTGAAAGGGTCCGGCTCGGCCGCGCGGGCGCTTCTCCCGGGGATCCTTCTCGTCTCGCTTCCCGGCCTCCTCCCGGCGCAAAGCGTCGAGCCCGCGGAGCCGGGGATCGTGCTCCCGCCAGTCATGCTCAGCGTCGAGGACGTCTCGCAGGCCGAGATCCAGACGCCCCTTCCGCAGCAGAGTCCGCCGCCCCTCCCCGCGATCGAGCCGGCGCTCCCCGACGTCGCGAAGCTCAACGTCGCCCAGGTGAGCTACAACGTGCCGGTGCCCTCCGCCTCGCCGAGCGGAGCGGGCGCCTCCCGTCAGTCGTCGTTCTACAGCGAGGGCACGATCGGCGCGGGCTCGATGAACCAGGTCATCGGGGAGGTCAGCCTATACAAGATCGGCGCCGATCCGCGCTTCAGCCTCCATTTTTCCCACGACCAGCTCGACGGCTACGACGACGGAGCGACCTTCGAGCCGACCGGTTCGGGCTACTTCCATCGCAACGACGCGATCGACGGGTCGCTCTCCGCCGGAAACGGAAGCCCCTTCCGCCTCGACTCAGGCGCCTCCTACACCGAGACGGAGGACGGCCTGCAGGGCCTCGGCGACTACAGCTCCGTGACCCACCGCTTCATCGACGCGAACGTTTCGAGCTCCTACCAGAGCGCCAACCCCTTCGGGCTCACCGCGTCGGTGGACGGCGGGATCGCCGACACGACGCTCTCAGCCTCGGCGCCGAGAAACGGCGCCGAGTACCGGGCGACGCCGGACCTCGGCGTCACCTACGCAAGCGGCGCGCTGCGCGCGTCCCTCGACGGCTTCTACGGCCTGACCGAGATCATGCCGCTCGCCCAGGACCAGTCGGAGCCGTCAGCCTCCGTCGCCCGGGCGGGCGGCACGCTCTCCCTGAAGGCCGACGTCGGCGAGGGGCTCACCTTGAGCGGCAAGGTCGGCGTGCATTGGGACCCGACGAACGACCTCCAGGCGCCCTTCGAGCTCGACGCAAGCGGCTTCTCGGGCGACTCCTTCACCTACCGCCTCTACGGAGGCTACCGCGTGAACGACTACTCCTACGCCGACCTCTGGGCCGCCTATCCGTTCATCGAGGAGGCCGGGCCCCTTGCGAGCTCGCTCTCGTGGTACCTCGGCGGGACGTCGCGGGTCCGCATCGGCGAGGAGCTCGCGCTCGATCTCGGCCTCGAGTACTCCACCGACACCGCCGCGGTCGTGCCGATCGGCCTCTCGGCCGACGGGAGCGGCCTGTTTACCTTCGCGCAGGTCGCAAGCGCGCGCGTGAAGCCGTCGTTCGGCCTCTCCTGGAGGCCTGAGGGCCCCTTCAGCCTGAAGGGCTCCTGGGAGGGCGACTTCTACGAGTCGAGCCCGCTCCTTCCGATCTCGACGTTCAGCCTCGACGCCGAGGTCGCGAACCGGAAGAACAGCGTCGGCGGAGGCCTCACCGGAAGCCTGGACCTCTACACGACCGGGGCGCAGGCGCCGGACATCGGGCTTTCCGGCTTCGTGCGCGCGAGCGAAGGGGTGCTGTTCATCGCGAACGTGAACGACCTCGTGACGCCGTTCGTCGAGGGGGGGCGCACGCTCTGGGGAACCTACCTCGAACCCGGCTTCAACGTAACGCTGAAGACCGAGATATCCTTTTAGTATGGGGGAAAGGCAATGATAGTCCTGATCCAGAAAGGCGGCGTGGTCGTGCTCATCATCATGCTCATGTCGCTCGTTGCCGCGGTCATCGTCATCGAGCGGCTCATTTTCTTCCGGAAGATCCAGATCGACGAGACGAAGATGATGGGGCGCCTGAAGGCGACGCTCGAGAAGGGCCACTTCGACGAGGCGCTGAGCATCTGCGAGAACAACCCCGCGCCGATCACGAACCTCATGAAGGTGGGCATCGAGCACCGCGCCTACTCCGAGCAGACGATCAAGGAGGCCGTGACCGCGGCGGCGAACATGGAGGTGCCTCGCCTCGAGCGCTTCCTCACCACCCTCGGGACCATCGCCCACATCGCGCCGCTCCTCGGGCTTCTCGGGACGGTCATCGGCATGATACGGGCCTTCGGAGTCCTCGGCTCGGGCCCCTCGGGCGATCCCTCCGAGCTGTCGAAGGGCGTCGCGGTGGCGCTTCTGTCGACCGCGGCGGGAATCACGGTCGCGATGCCCGCCGTCGCCTTCTACAACCACCTCGTGCAGCGAGTCAGCCACATCGTCATCCGCCTCGAGAACCGCGTGAGCGAGATGGTGCTCCTCCTCGTGAGGCGCGAGTACGCGAAGCAGGAGGATTAGATGCAGTTCAGGCGACGGCTCGCCCCGATCTCGGTTCTCAACCTCGTGCCGATGGTCGACGTCGTGTTCAACCTCGTCGTCTTCTTCATGGTGACGAGCACCTTCATCGTGGCCCCCGCGATCAAGCTGAAGCTCCCCGCGTCCACCACCGCGGAGAACGCGAAGATGAGCCCGCTCGTCGTGTCGGTGCAGTCGGCCGACGCGCTCTACGTCAATCGAACCCGCTATAACCTCGCGGGCTTCGACCGGGCGCTCTCGGCGCTCGGCGCTCCGGAGCGGCGCGCCATTCATTCGGTGGTCCTCGAGGGGGACGAGAACATCACCTACAGCCTCATGGTCCAGGTGCTCGACATCCTGCGGAAGAACGGCTTCGAGGGCATAAGCCTGCGCATGGAGCCGGCGCCCCGGTCGGCGCCGGAGGCGAGCCGGCCGTGACCGGACGGGAAGCGGCGGCGCGCGGCGGGGACCGGCGCAGGCTCGCGGTCAGCCTCGCGGTCGCGCTCGGCCTCTACGGGCTCCTGCTGCTCGTCACGCTCGGCGCGCATTGGCCCCCGCCGCCGCGGAGCGAAAGCTCGGAGGCGCTCGCGGTCGAGCTCGTCGGGAACCAGGCTCCTCCCGTCGCGGGCGTGTCGCTTCCCGCGGCGCAGGCGCCCGGGGTCCCCGCCGCCCGAGAGCGCCCCTCGCGGCCCGTCGCGAATCCGTTCGCGCTTCCGCAGAGCATCCTCGATCAGCTTCGAGGCGGGAACGTCGAGGCCGCGAGCTCGGGAGCCTTCGAGAAGGCGGCTTCCGAGCCGCCCGAGCCGCCTGAGGCGTCGAGCGGCGGGGCGTCGGTCGCCCAGGCGAGCGGCCCCGGCGCGCAGACGTTCCCCGCCCCGCCGCTCGCCCCGAGCGCGCCGGCGGAGCAGAGCGAGGGCAGCTCCTACAACGCGACGCGGCCGGAAAGCCCGTCGCCGCAGGCGAGCGCGCGCAGCTTCTTCGACGCCGGAAGCCTCGCGCGGCTCAACGAGATAGGGCCGGGAGGCGAGGCCTCGAGCACGGCCGACGGAGGAGGCCCGAGCGCGCCCGCGGCGAACGAGGGCTCGAGCGGAGGGGGGAGCGAGATCCAGTGGACGGGCTCCGACCGTCGCCTCGTCGCCTATCGCCCGGGCCCTCCCGACCTCTCGGCTTGGTACGGCGTGCTTCCCCCGAAGGCGGAGCTTCGGATCGTCTTCCAGGTGCAGCCGAGCGGGAACGTCGAAGCCTTGAGCATCAGCCCGTCTTTGGGGTATCCTTCGCTCGACAACGCGCTGAAGAATTGGATGGGCAGATGGCGGTTTCAACCCGTCTCGTCGGGAACGGCAACCGGGGTGCTGCCCTACGAAATCAAGGCCAACACCGCGGGGTGATATGGATATAGAGGCTCTCGCGTTCGACCTCGACGGTACGCTCTATCCGAGCCGCAAGATGTACTTCCATTCGATCCCTTTCTTCCTCCGCCATCCGGTTCTCGTCACCCACTTCGGCAGGGTGCGCCGGGCGATCCGAACGATTCGTCCGATCTACAATTTTCGCGAGCTCCAGGCGAACCTTCTCGCCTTCTCGATGAGAATCGCCCCCGAGAAGGCGGCCGAGCTCATCGAGCGCGACATCTACGGCGAGTGGGAGGACTCCTTCCGCCGCGTCGCTCCCTTCCCGGACCTCAGGCAGGTGCTCGAGAGCCTGAAGGACGACGGTCTGCGCCTCGCCTGCTTCTCCGACTTCCCCGTCGAGCGCAAGCTCAGGTTCCTCAAGCTCGAGGGGCTCTGGTCCGCCGCCTTCTCCTCCGAGGAGACCGGCTACCTCAAGCCCAATCCCGAGCCGTTCAACCACCTCGCGGAGCGGCTTCGCCTTCCTCCCGAGCGGATCATGTACGTCGGGAACAACTACCGCTACGACGTCGTCGGCGCCGCCGACGCCGGCATGAAGACCGCCCACCTCTCGCGAGCCAAGATTCCCGGCTCCCGGGCGGACCTCACCTTCTCCTCCTTCGGCGAGCTCAGGCAGTATCTTCGCGCGAGAGTGGAGCATTCTTGAAAAACGCCGTATACTACGACGTGCGATGAATTCCGCGAAACTGGGAGACGACGATGATACTGTCGATCGGTAACATACTCACCTTGTTGATAGTCATTATTGTTCTCATCATCTATCGGCAGCTTGATCGCAACAACCGATCGCTCGACAAAGTCAAGCGCTACTCCGACAAAATCAAGGGGGACCTCGACGGCTTCGTGGAGGGAAAGACCACCGAGCTGAAGAACGTCGCGATCGAGCTCGACGTGCAGCAGAAGACCGCGAAGGAGATCCTCAAGCGGATATCCGCCATCGAGGACGGGCTGAAGGGCAAGACCGACGGCTTCGACAAGATCCACGCGCGAGTCACCGAGTACGACAAGGTCCTCGGCGAGCTCGTCGCCATGACCGGGAAGGTCGACGAGAACCTCAAGCGCCTGCACGCCGAGTCGGAGTTCGTCGACTCCGTGAGCAAGCGCGTCAAGGAGACCGGCGTCCGCATAGCCGCGGTCGAGAAGAGCCTTCCCGACATCAAGGACGAGTTCGCGAAGCTCAACGAAAAGGAGCTCCGGGAGGTCAGCGCTCGCGTGCTGAAGGCGGCGAAGGACGACGTGCAGGCGATCGACCGGCAGCTCGGGGAGTCGGAAAGGTCCGTGAAGAGCTTTTCCACCTACCTAAGCGGCCTGGAGGCGAAGCGCGACGCCCTCGAAGCGCAAACGGTCAAGAGCCTGCAGGCGTCCTTCCAGGTTTTCCTCCAGAACGCCAAGGACACGAGCATCGAGCTTCGCAAGCAGTTCGAGACGAACCTCACCGTGCTCCTCGAGAAGGCGACCGACGGCGGCAAGGGCGCCACCGACCGCGTCGCGCTCCTGCTCGGCCAGCTGAAAGGCGAGATCGCCGCGACGGAGCGCTCGCTTGCCGAGAAGCTCGACGCGTTCCAGGAGCGCGTCGGCTCGATCGAGCAGACCTACCAGGAAAACCTCCGCGACGTCGCCGAGCGGGCGAAAGGCCTCGAAGACGACGTCTTCGTGCAGATGAAGGCGCACATTGAAGGCAGAGCGCGGGAGGTCCAGAAGCAGCTCGCCGCTTCGCTCGCCGAGACGCGAGGGGTCCTCGACGAGGCGCGCAAGGAGGTCTCGCGGAGGCTCGGCGAGAGCCGCTCGGAGCTCGCCGTATGGCAGGCGGAGCTCCAGAAGCTCGCCGACGACAAGCTCCTCGAGTTCAACGCCAAGTACGAGACGTTCCGGGCGGAGTCGGAGGAGCGGATGGGCTCCTACGTGACGGCCACCGACAAGGAGAAGGACGAGCAGGAGCGGGAGCTCGAGGCGTTCATCGACGAGATGCGCTCGACCGTGAAGGACCTGGAGACCGACGTGACCGAGCGCCTCGACGGGCTCGCCTCCACGGTCGACGACAAGGAACAGAGCTTCAAAGCGGCGCTCGAGGACATCGAGAAGCGGAACGTGAGCCTCGCCGACTCGGTCCTCGAGCGCTTCCAGGCGAACACGAACGAGTTCGAGGAGCGGATGAACAGCAGGCTCGTCGACGTCGAGGCGCACGTGAGCGAGCACGAGGCGGACGTCGCCTACCGGTTCACGAAGATGGAGGAGGCCAACGTCGACATCGAGGAGATGGAGCGGAACCTGCGGGAGCTCATGGAGAAGACCAAGGCGCGGATCACCGGGGACTTCGACCAGTTCGGCCGGCAGCTCGCGGAGCGGCGCGGCGAGGAGCGCAAGAAGGCGGAGGCCGAGCTCGCGCTGATCCGCGAGGACGTCGCGAGGCTGGAGAAGGGCCTCGCCGAAATCAAGGAGAAGGCCTACGAGAGCGCCACCTCGAAGCTCCAGGTGTTCGAGGACGACTTTTTCGCCGACCTCCGCGCGCGCGGCGAGGAGCTGAAGGCGCGCCTGGAGGAGTGGCAGACCGGCCTCCAGGAGCGCCTCGACGAGCTCGGCGAGCGCAACGAGCGCCTGCGCGAGCAGATCGAGCGCGAGCACGGCGAGGAGCTCGCCCACAAGCTCGCCGAGCTTCAGAGCCGCACCGTCAAGCAGTACGAGCAGTTCGAGGCGCGCGTCATGACCTTCGAGGAGGGGATCGGCGAGCGAATCGACCTCTCCGACGCGACCGCGAAAGAGTTCGAGGAGACGATCCGAGAGGACCTCGCGGAGGCGAAGCAATCGTCGATGGCGCTGTTCAAGCGGGAGTTCGAGTCCTACGGCGCCGACATCGGCGAGCAGATGAGAGGCTACGAGCGCGAGGTCGACAGGCAGCTGAAGGCGCTCGGCGAGCGGGTGGACAACGATCGCGAAAACCTCGCCGGTCTCCTCGACGCGGCGAGGGCCGAGGTCGCCTCCTGGCAGACCGAGCTCCAGGCGCGCCTCGATGAGGCGAGCGGCGAGACCGACGAGCGCCTCGCGGGGCTGAAGGCCGCGGCGCTCGGCGAGATCGGCCAGATCAGGGAGGAGTTCGCTTCCCAGCGCTCGGAGCTCATCGAGGCGACGAGCGAGGAGCGCGGGAAGCTGCGGAGCGAGCTTTCGCGCCTCTCGGCCGACGTCGCGCGCCTCGAGGAGGAGCTCCGCAGCCGCGGCGAGCAGGCGCTCTCCGACCTCAAGGAGGACCGCGAGCGGTTCATCGCCGAGCTCAAGGCGACGACCGGCGAGCTGAAGGCCGAGGCGGACCAGAAGATGAGGGAGTTCCGCGCCTTCAGCGCCGAGAGCTTCGAGAAGAACGAGGCGGCGCACAAGAGGCTCTCGAGCAAGGTGGAGGAGAGCTACCGCACCCTCTCCCTCGGCCTCCAGGAGATGGAAAAGAAGCAGAAGGACTTCGCCGTCCAGAGCAGGATCTTCGAGCGCGCCGACCTCCTGAAGGCCTCCCTCGGCGCCGACATCGAGGAGCTCAAGGAGCAGATGGGCAAGCTCCAAGCGCAGGCGAAGGACCTCCGCGAGGTCGAGAAGAACTTCCAAAAGATCAAGAAGATGGGCGACGAGGTCTCGGCGAAGCTCTCGAAGTTCCTCGCCGAGAAGCGAAGGATCGAGGTGATGGAGGGGGACTTCAAGAAGCTCCTCAGCATGTCGCAGTCGGTGGACACCCGGCTCGGCCAGGTGACGTCGAGCCACGACCAGCTCCAGACGATCCAGGCGCAGATCCGGGGTCTTGAGGATCTCGAGAAGGACGTGCTCGCGAAATACGAGCGCCTCGACGGGAAGAAGGAGATCCTCGACGTCACCGCCGAGGGCGTCGACAAGAACTTCCAGTCCCTCGAAGGTCTGGAGAAGAACCTTCGGTCCGTCGAGGACGGCCTCGCCGCGCTGCCCGCGCGGATTACCGATCTCGCCGGACGGATCGAGCTGCTCTCGAAGAACAAGAAGGAGGCCGATCAGGCGGTGGCGCAGCTGCAGGCGCTCGACGGAATGCTGAAGGAGATCGAGGAGCGCACCGAGAAGATGCAGTCAGCCCGCGAGTGGCTCGCGCGCACGGAGACCCGCCTGGAGGAGATCGGCCAGCGGGCCGAGGAGCAGGTGAAGCTGCTCGGAACGCTCTTGAAGGACGAAGGCAAGGCGGGGGCGAAGAAGGGCGACAAGGGAGCTCCCTCGATGTCCACGCGCGACATGGTCACCCGCCTCGCGCACCAGGGCTGGAAGGTGCCGCAGATCGCGCAGGCGACGAAGCTGAGCCGCGGGGAGGTGGAGCTTATCCTCGAGCTCCTGCCGAAATCGGGCACGTCGAAATAGGCGCCGCACGACGGCGCGCCCGACTCAGCGGTCCGCCCGAAGCGCGTCGGCGGGGCTCAGCTTCGCCGAGCGGAGCGCGGGAAGGAGCGCCGCGAGGACCGTGAGGAGCGCCGTGAGCCCCGCGTAGGCCGCGAGGCGGGGCGCCGATACCGCGAAGGCAGCGTGGCCCCCGCGAAGGATCAGGTAGAGCGGGCCGGCCGAGCCGAAGTCGATGAGGCCCCCGAGCGCCATCGCGATCGCGCTCGCCGCGAGCCCCAGGGCGACGCCTCCGAGCGCGAGGAAGAGCGCCTCGAGCATGAAGAGGTCCCGGACGCCCGAGCGCTGCATGCCGAGCGCCCGCAGCGTGCCGATCTCCTTCGCCCGCTCGCGCGCGATCATGCGAAAGGCGTTCGCGACGCCGACCATGACGACGAGGAGGAGCGCGAGGAGGAGCGCGTCGCTTCCGGCCTCGATCGTCGCGCCGACCTTCGCGAGGGCGGGAAGCAGCTCGTCGAGCGTGTAGAGCCCGTAGCGGGCCCCGGTCCAACGCTCGGTTCTCGCCGCGCTCGTCATCGCGGCGAGGGACGAGCCGCCTCCGAGGAGCGATACCCTCCGCTCGAGCGCCGCGCGGAGCTTGGCCGCCTGCGCGTCCATCCCGTCCGGATCGGCGAGATAGATGCCGAGCGTCTGACACTCGCCGGGAGGGAGGCCGAGGAGGGCGTTCACGTAGCGGAGATTCGCGTAGGCGGCGAGGGAGGAGACGAACCCGGGATCCTCGCTGATGCCCCGTATCGTGAACTCCCCCGCCTTCATCCCGCCTGAGGCGGTGTGGAGGAGCGCGAGGACCTCGTCTCCGACCCCCGCCGCGAGGCTCCGCGCCGCGGCGTCGCTCACGACGATCCCCTCCGGGTCGCGCATTCCGTCGAAGCTGCCCTGGCTCAGGACGAGCCGCTCGCGCAGGATGCGCCACCCGGCCTCGTCGGTGCCGACCACCTGCTCGCTCGCCCCGTCGCTTCGCGAGAGGAGCACCCCCCGAAACCCGGAGCTTTCGGCGAGGTAGCGGACGCCGATGCCCGACGCTCGAATCGCGCCCTCAAGCGCCGGCTCGTCCGGGATCACCGGGACGCGCCGTCCGTCCTCGTCCTTCTCGACTCCCTGAATGAAAAGATGCCCCGCGTACAGGCGCGCGAAGCTCGCCTCGGCGTTCGCGCGCAAGCCCCCCGCGACGCCGTCGAGGAGGGTGACGACGAACATGCTCGCGGCTATCGCGCCGCCGAGGAGCGCCGTCCGCTTTTTCCCGCGGCCGAGATTCCGCAGCGCGAGGAGGAGAGCCGCCAACGTCCGCGCCTATTCGGCCTGGATCGCGCGGACCGGCTCCACCTTGAGCGCGACCGACACGGGGTAGATCTGCGCGAAGAGCGCCGCGACGACGACGGCCGCGAGCGCCCAGGCGACGGACGACGCCGACACGACGGGGCGGAAGACCGGCCCGGCGAGGAGCATGCGCGGGAGCGAGCCCGTCACGCCGATGCGCGCGAGGTCCAGGACGCCGACGAGCGCGGCGCCGAGCGCCGCTCCGATGCCGCCTGAGACGAGCGAGACGGCGAGCGTCTCGACCATGATCATCCTCCGGATGAAGCCCCGCTGGGCGCCGATCGCGCGCATCGTGCCGATTTCCGCCGTGCGCTCGACGACGCTCATCGCGAGGGCGCTCATGACGACGATGAGGGCGACGGCCGCGACCGCCAAGATCCCCGCGGCGAAGACGATCCGCATCGCGTCGGCGATGAGACCGAAGCCGCCCGAGGCCTCCTTCCAGTCTCCCGCGCGGGCGTCGATGCGCTCCGTCGCGAGCCAGCCGTTGAGGCCAGCGATGTAGCGCCTCGCGTCGGCGGGGTTCTTCAGCCTCACGAGGATAAAGCTCCACGGATCCCGGGCGCTCGGCGGACCGACGGTCCAGCGGAGCGCGCGCGCCGTCGCGGCGTCGACGTACGCGATATGGAGGCCGCCGCCCGAGGCGGCCTCAAGCGGATCGAGCCCCCGAAAGGCGAAGATGCCGCGAACCGTGACGTCGCGCGCGCAAAAGGCGCAGCGGCCGAGCCCGGCGAGGGAGACTCGATCGCCCGCGCGGAGCTCGACGCCGAGCTCGCCGCGGAGCGCCTCCTCCTCCTCCCGCGAGAGCAGGATCCCCTCCTCCCCGGGCCTGAGGTAGCGGCCGGAGACGAGCGTGAGATTATCGAAGGCCTTCCGGTAGCTTTCAGGCTCGATTCCGAACAGCACCGTCGCGAGCGCGTCCTCGCGGTTCTCGTTGCCGTAGACGTTGACTCCCGCGTAGGTCGTGACCTGCGCGGCGATCGCCCGAGTCTCCGGCCGGGACCTCGCGTAGGCCAAGATCCTGCGGTAGCCCGAGAGATAGGGGGCCGGCTCCGGGCCGCCCTCCGAAGCGAGTCCGAGGAGCGAGACCGGAGCCCCCGCCTTCTCCGCGATGAAGACGTCGCCGGTGAAGCTCGCCGTGAACGCTTGCCTGATTCCCCGGGAGGAGGCGTCGATGACGGCGCCGCCCGCGACGAGGACGAGGGCTCCGACGCCGATGATGGCGCCGGCCGCGAGGCTCCTCGCGCGTCGCTCGAGCAGATTGCGGAGCGCGATCTTAACGAGCAGCGGCATACGAGCGCTCCCGGCGCTCTTCGGAGGCGACGAGGCCGTCCTCGAGGGAGATCACATGGTCGGCGAGCGCGACGACCCTCGCGTCGTGGGTCGAGAAGACGAAGGTGGTGCCGAGCTCGCGGTTCATCCTCTTCATGAGCTCGATGATCCCCTCCGCGGTGCGCGAGTCGAGGTTCGCCGTGGGCTCGTCGGCGAGCACGACCAAAGGCCGGGTGACGAGCGCGCGGGCGATCGCGACGCGCTGCCGCTCGCCGCCTGAGAGCTCGCTCGGGCGGTGTTTGGCGCGTCCGTCGAGACCGACCTGCGCGACAAGATGGTCGATCCACGCCCCGCGCTCGCTTCGGCCCGCGCGCTCGCCTCCGAGCAGGAGCGGCAGCTCGACGTTCTCGCGGACGTTCAGGACCGGGACGAGGTTGAAGGCCTGGAAGATGAAGCCGAGCTTGCGCTGGCGCAGCCGGGTGATCTCGCGGTCGCCGAGCCCGCTCGTGACGCTTCCGTCGATCTCCACGGTGCCTTCGGTCGGCGTGTCGATGCAGCCGATCAGGTTCAGGATGGTCGTCTTTCCGGAGCCCGACGGGCCGGCGATGGAGATGAAATCCCCCCGCTGGATGTCGACGGTCACGCCGCGCAGCGCCGCCACCTCGGTTTTTCCGAGCGCGTAGGTCTTGCGTACCCTGTCGAGCCTGACGATCGCCATTCCACCTCCTTCGCGCGACGAGTGCGCGCGAAGCCACGCACAAGATATCCCGCCCGAGCGTGCGGTTCAAGGGAGCGGTCACCTCGGCCCTAGGGATCCTGGGCGCGCGGATATCGCGGCCCGATTATATAGCGAATCGAAAATGTAATGAGCTCGACGGCGCGAACCGCTCGGACGGTCAAATTTGTTGACATATTTACAAATCCCTGAGTATCTTATGTTTGCATCGACCATGCCCGCGATGCTGTGGTGCAGTGCCAAGGCGACAATCAGCAACTTCAGGGGTCAGTATGTCAAAAGACAGCGCGGAGCACTTTGCCTCGCAAGAAGAGCGTCCAGGCGAGCGGGCGAGCGGGCAGCCGGATCTCGCGCGCGAGGCGGACGGAGAGGCGGCGGGGCCGGAACTCGACGCGGAGAAGCTTCGAGCCCGGCTGCGGGAGCTCGAGGAAGAGAACGGCGCGCTCAAGGATCAGTACCTCAGGAAGGCGGCCGATTTCGAGAACTACCGCAAGCGCTCCGTGAAGGAGCGCGAGGAGTCGTTGAGGTACGCGAACGCCTCGCTGCTCCAGGACCTGATCCCGATCATCGACAACTTCGAGCGCGCGATCAGCTCGTCGGCCGAATCGAAGGATTTCGACAATTTCCATACCGGCGTCGGGCTCATCGAGAAACAGCTTTCCGAGATGCTCGACCGCAAGTACGGCCTACGTCGATTCGAGAGCGCAGGGGAGGTCTTCGATCCGACGCGTCACGAGGCGATCAGCGTGGCTCAGATCGAGCCGCCCGCCGACGCGAGGATCGTCGTGGAGGACTTCCAGAAGGGCTTCATGCTCCATGACCGCATTCTCAGGCCCGCGAGGGTAAAAGTCTCCCTTGAGCCCGCGCCGCAGGCGGCCGCCCAGGAAGAGAGCGGCAGCATGACAGCCCCAAGCGATTTCTCGAGCGAAAAAGAAGGAGACCAGTAGGAAATGGGAAGGATTATTGGGATTGACCTCGGGACAACCAACTCCTGCGTCGCCGTGATGGAAGGCGGGGAGCCGATCGTCATTCAGAACTCCGAGGGCGCGCGCACGACCCCCTCCATCGTCGGCTTCACCGCGAAGGGGGAGCGCCTTGTCGGGCAGCCGGCGAAGAACCAGATGGTGACGAACCCCGAGAACAGCGTCTTTTCCATCAAACGTTTCATGGGGCGCAAGATGTCCGAGGTTCCGGAGGAGATTCGCATGGTGCCCTACCGCGTCGTGGAGGCGCCGAACGGAGACGCCCGCGTGCGCCTGACCGACGGGACCGAGTACTCGCCCCAGGAGATCTCGGCGATCATCCTGCAGAAAATGAAGAAAACCGCCGAGGACTTCCTCGGCGAGAAGGTGACGGAGGCGGTCATCACGGTGCCCGCCTACTTCAACGACTCCCAGCGCCAGGCGACGAAGGACGCCGGCCGCATCGCCGGCCTCGAGGTGAAGCGCATCGTCAACGAGCCCACCGCCGCCTCGCTCGCCTACGGGTTCGGCAAGGACAAGAAGGAAGAGAAGATCGCGGTGTACGATCTCGGCGGCGGCACGTTCGACATCTCCATCCTCGAGCTCGGCGACGGCGTCTTCGAGGTCAAGTCGACCAACGGCGACACCCATCTCGGCGGCGACAACTTCGATCAGCGCATCATCGACTGGCTCGTGCAGAGCTTCAAGAACGATCACGGCATCGATCTCACGCAGGATCGCATGGCGCTGCAGCGGCTGAAGGAGGCCGCCGAGAAGGCGAAGATCGAGCTGTCGAGCACGGCGTCGAGCGACATCAACCTGCCGTTCATCACCGCCGATTCGAGCGGCCCGAAGCACCTTCAATACAACCTCACGCGGGCGAAGTTCGAGCAGATGATGGCGGATCTTTTCGACCGCACGAAGGAGCCGGTCCTGAAGGCGCTGAAGGACGCCGGGCTGAAGCCTTCCGAGATCGACGAGGTCGTTCTCGTCGGCGGATCGACCCGCATTCCGGCCGTGCAGACCCTCGTCCGCGAGCTCTTCGGCAAGGAGCCCCACAAGGGCGTCAATCCCGACGAGGTCGTCGCGGTCGGCGCCGCGATCCAGGGCGGAATCCTCGGCGGAGAGGTCAAGGACGTGCTCCTGCTCGACGTGACGCCCCTCTCGCTCGGCATCGAGACGCTCGGCGGCGTCTTCACGAAGCTGATCGAGCGGAACACGACGATCCCGACGCGGAAGAGCCAGATCTTCTCGACCGCCACCGACAACCAGACCGCCGTCTCGATCAACGTCCTGCAGGGCGAGCGCGAGATGGCGACGCAGAACCGCACCCTCGGACGGTTCGACCTCGTCGGAATCCCCACGGCTCCCCGCGGCGTGCCCCAGATCGAGGTGACCTTCGACATCGACGCGAACGGCATCGTCCACGTCTCGGCGAAGGACCTCGGCACCGGCAAGGAGCAGAAGATCCGCATCGAGTCCTCTTCCGGGCTTTCCGAGGAAGAGATCAACAAGATGGTCCGCGAGGCGACCGAGAACGCCGAGACGGACCGCAAGACCCGCCAGATGGCGGAGGCGCGCAACGAGGCCGACAGCTTCATCTATACGACCGAGAAGTCGCTGAAGGACTACGGCGAGAAGGTGAGCGAGAGCGATCGGAAGAACATCGAGAAGGCGGTCGCGGAGCTCCGCAAGGTCATGGAGTCCGGCAGCCCCGAGGAGATCAAGGCGAAGCTCGAGGCGCTGAAGACCGCCTCCCACCGTCTCGCCGAGGAGATCTATCGCAATGCCGCCCCGGGGGGGAGCGCCCAGGCGAGCACGGGCCAATCGGGCGGTCAGTCGAACGACGCGGGCAAGAAGTCAGGCAACGTGGAAGATGTGGACTACGAAGTCGTTGACGAGGACGATGAGAAGAAATAGCCTCTTCCCGTCGCCGAGCGCGACGCGCCCGTGTCGAGCGGGGAAGAGCTGACACCTTGGCAAAGCGCGACTACTACGAGGTCCTCGACGTAGCGAAGGACAGCGCTCTCGACGAGATCAAGAAGGCCTATCGAAAGCTCGCCGTCAAGTACCACCCCGACCGGAATCCGGGCGACAAGGGCGCCGAGGAGAAGTTCAAGGAGGCGACCGAGGCCTACGAGGTTCTCCGCGACGAGAAGAGGCGCAAGGCCTACGACCAGTTCGGCTTCGCGGGCGTGGAGGGGGTCGGAAGCGGCGCGCACGACTACTCGACGGTGTTCCACGAGTTCGAGGACATCTTCGGGGATTTCTCGGGCATCTTCGAGTCGTTCTTCGGCTCCGGCGCCGGACGGAGCGGCCGGCGCCGCGGCGAGACGACCTCCGCGCGCGGTTCCGACCTGCGCTACAATCTCGAGATCGCCTTCAAGGACGCCGTCTTCGGAACGAAAGTCGAGATCGGCTACCAGCGGAACTTCGCCTGCTCGGTCTGCGGCGGAAGCGGCGCGGAATCCGGAAGCGGCAAGAAAATGTGCCCGACGTGCGGCGGAAGCGGACAGGTCCGCAGGAGCTCGGGCTTTTTCTCGATCGCCTCGCCCTGCGCGACCTGCTCGGGAGAGGGCTTCATCATCGAGCACCCCTGCCGCTCCTGCGGCGGAACGGGCCTCAGCGCGAAGAACCAGAAGATCAAGGTCGCCATCCCGCCGGGGATGGAGTCGGGCAAGCGAATCAGCATTCCCGAGCAGGGCGACTCAGGCCCGAACGGCGGCCCGCCCGGCGACCTCTACGTCTACGTGTCCGTCCACCCCCACAAGCATTTCGAGCGCCAGGACAACGACCTCTACTGCGCGATTCCGATCTCGATCACCCAGGCGGCTCTCGGCGCCGACCTCCTCGTCGCCACCCTCGACGAGAAGAAGATCAAGCTCAAGATTCCGCCGGGCACCCAGAACGGCAAGACGATGCGGATTCACGCCGAGGGCATTCCCTACCTCCACAATCCGAACCGGCGGGGGGATCTGTTCGTGAAGATCCTCGTGCAGATTCCCGCGAAGCTCTCTCCGCGCGCCCGCGATCTCCTGAAGGAGCTCGCGACGATCCAGGGCGAAGTGGAAAGCCCCGATCCGATCTCGCTTTCGGAGCTTCGCTAAGCGCGAAAGCGGACGGCCGGGCTCAAGAATGCCCTGCCGCCTGTCGAAGGTCTAGGGTGCGAACGAGCCTGCTCCGGATAGCCTCGCTTCTCCTCCTCGCAGGCCTTGCGACCGGCCTCTCCGCGCAGAGCGCCCCGCGGGCGGGCCTTCCGGACCGTTACGTCGACGAGGGCGGCGGCGTCGTCCGCCTCGAGAAAGACTCCGCGGGCCGCGGCTTCGTCGACTACATCCTCCGCTTCGATTCGCGGGGAAGGAAGATCGAGGAGGAGATCGACACGAACGGCGACGGGAGGATGGACACCTTCTATTATTACACGAACGGCGTGCTCTCGCGCGTCGAGGTGGACACCCGCTACAACGGCAAGATCGACCTCAAGGTCTGGCTGAGGGAGGGGATCTACGTCGAGCGCTACGAGCGCTCCACGCGCGACGACGGGGTGTTCGACGTCGTGAAGGTCTTCGGGCCGAAGGAGGGGCCCCCCGCCCCGAGCGCTCCGTCCGGCGCGGCGATCGATCCGGCCGGACGGAGCGCCCCTCGATGAGCGAGATCCTCACCGGCTACCACGCGATCGAGGAGCGTCTGAAGGGGGAGGCGGTTTCGGGCGTTCTCCACCTCGCGCGCGACAACTCCCGCATCGAGCGCCTCGCCGCGCTCGCGCGCAGACGCGGCGTGAAGATCCGCCGCGATTCCCCCGAGGCGCTCGACCGTCTGTGCGCGGCCGCCGATCACCGGGGAGCGGTCCTCGAGGTCAGGGGCGTCGCGACCGCGAGGCGGGCGACGCTCGAGGAGTTCGTCTCGGGCCTGAGCGGAGAACGCGCGCTCGTGCTCGCGCTTGACGGGGTGACCGATCCCCGGAATCTCGGAGCGGTCTTGAGGAGCGCCGACCAGTTTCGCGTCGACCTCGTCCTCCTTCCGGAGCGCAGGGCGGCCGGCGCGACGGAGGCGGTCGCCCGGAGCTCCTCAGGCGCCTCCTCCTACGTTCCGACCCTCACCGTCACGAACCTCACCCGCGCGATCGAGCGGCTGAAAGAGGCGGGTTTCTGGACCTACGGCGCCGATCCCCGCGGAGAGCGGATCGACCGCGTCGAGCTCTCCGAGCGCCTCCTCCTCGTCATGGGAAGCGAGGGCTCGGGCATGAGCCGGCTCGTCGCCGAGACGTGCGACCGCCTCGTCGCTATCCCGTCCGGGGGCCGCGTCGACTCGCTCAACGTGTCGGTTGCCGCGGGCATCCTCCTCTACGAGGCGCGCCGCAGGCAGGGCTTCGCGTTCTAGCCGCTCGGCGCGCGGACGATGCGCTCCGCGAGGTGAATGGCGTTCTGAACGCCCTGCTTGCCGATCCCCATGGTCGCCACCGGGACGCCGTTCGGGAGCTGCAGGATCGCGAGGAGCGCGTCCACGCCGCCGAGCTGACCCGCGACGAGCGGCACCCCGATTACGGGCCGCTTCACCTGCGAAGCGACCACTCCGGGGAGCGCGGCGGCGAGGCCCGCCGCGGCGATGACGACCCGGTAGTCGCCGTCGGCCGACTTCAGAAACTCGACGAGCTCCGGAAGCTGGCGGTGCGCGGAGTAGACGACAAGGTCGTAGGAGAGCCCCTTCTTCTCGATGAGCTCGACTCCGGGCGCCACGCTCGGCCGGTCGGACTCCGAGCCGATGATAAACAGGATATCCTTCACGGCTGCTCCTTTAATCGATAAAGAATTTCTTCCCGATGTCCTTGCGGCTCCACGCGCCGTCGAACTGAACCTTGGAGACGGCGTCGTAGGCGCGCATGTCGGCGGTGAGCAGGTTCGGGCCGATCCCGACGACGGTGAAGCACCGCCCGCCCGCGGTGACGATCTGGCCGTCGCCGCCGAGCCTCGTGCCTGCGTGGAAGACCATCCCCTCGCTCTCGTGCGGGGTCGGAAGCGACCGAACGGGGATCCCCGTCTTGTAGGAGTCGGGGTAGCCCTTGCTCGCGACCACGACCCCGAGCGCCGAGTTGTTCGACAGGTGGAGCGGGAAGTCCTTGAGCCGACCCTGCACCACCGCCTCGACGAGATTGCCGAAGTCCGACTCGATGAGCGGCAGGAGCACCTGCGTCTCCGGGTCGCCGAAGCGCACGTTGTACTCGAGGAGCCGCGGCCCGTCGGCGGTCTGCATGAGACCGAAGTAGAGCACTCCCCGGTAGGCGAGGCCCTGCTCGGCGAGCCCCTTGAACGTAGGCTCGACGATCTCTCTCGTGATGCCCTCGAGGACCCTCGCCTCCACGCTCGGCACCGGGCAGACCGCGCCCATTCCGCCGGTGTTCTTGCCGAGGTCGTTGTCGTGCGCTTTCTTGAAGTCGGCGGCCACGGGGAGGAGGAGGTGGTCGACGCCGTCGCACAGCGCGAAGAGCGAGAGCTCGGTGCCGCTCAGGTAATCCTCGACGACGAGCCGGTCGGTCTTGAGGACCGAGCGGCCGAACTTCAGCTGCTCGTCGCGGTTGTCGGAATCGAGAACGCCCTTTCCGGCGGCGAGGCCGCTCTTTTTCACGACGGCGCGCGTCCTTCGGGTCTTCATGTGCGCCTCGAACTCCGGGAACGACGCGAACTCCCGCGACTGCGCGGTCGGGATCCCGTGCGACGCCATGAATTTCTTCGCGAAAGCCTTGCTCGACTCGAGCATCGCGGCCTGGGCGTGCGGGCCGAAGGCCGGGATCTTCTCCTCGTTCAGGCGGTCGACGAGCCCGGCGGCGAGCGGCTCCTCAGGGCCGACGAAGACGACGTCGATCTTCTTGTCCCGGCACGTGGCGACGACCGCGTCGCAGTCGAGGGCGTTCAGCCCGACGAGATTCTCGGCGATCTCCTCGGTCCCGGCGTTGCCGGGCGCCACGTAGAGGCCCGAGATGAGCCTGCTTTTCGAGAACTTCCAGGCCAACGCGTGCTCGCGGCCGCCGGAGCCCAAGACAAGAACTTTCACCGCTTCCTCCTAGGGTTCGCGTTCCATGCCATCGAGCAAGTCTACAATGACCTTCGGATAGCTCCGGTGCTCAAGGTCGTGAATGGCGCATTCGATCTCATCGATTGTCTCGTCGCCTGTGCGCTTGAACCGTTCCTGCCGGATGATGGGGCCGGTGTCCATGCCGTGGTCGACCCGGTGGATCGTGATTCCGAGCTCAGTATCGGGCGAATTGAAACTTTCAGCAAGTCCGTGGGCGCCGGGATGCCGCGGCAGGAGCGCCGGGTGGATGTTCACGATGAGGTACCGGTCGACGAGGAGCGGCGTGAGGAGCCGCATGTAGCCGGCAAGCGCGACGAGCCCCACCGCATAGCCGCCGAGGAGGCGGAGAATCTCGCGCTCGGCTTCCTCGCGCGAGCGACCCCGGTACTCCACGACGTGGCTCGGAACCCCGAGGCGCTTCGCCCTGTCGAGCGCCCCGGCGCCGGGCCGGTCGCAGACGAGGCAGCTCAGCGTGTGGCGGCTGCCCGCCACCGCCTCCGCGATCGCCTCGAAGTTCGAGCCCGAGCCCGACGCGAAGACGGCAAGGCTAGCCACCTACGAGCTCTCCGATCTCCATGACCTCGATGCCGTCCCGGGCCGCCTGCGCGAGGAGGCCCGCGCGCTCGGCGCGCTTCACCACGAAGGCGACTCCGATGCCCATGTTGAACACCCGGCGCATCTCCTCGTCGCGTACCCCTCCGCGCTCCTGGATCGTCTTGAAAATCGACGGGACGCTCCATTCGCGGGTGTAGGACGGCTTGAGCGCCGGGGGGATCACGCGGCTGAGATTGCCCTCGAGGCCGCCTCCGGTCACGTGCGCGGCCGCGAGGACCTTGCCGGTCGCGACGAGGCTCATCATCTCGCGAACGTAGATCCTCGTGGGCGTGAGGAGCTCCTCCCAGAGGCTGTCGGGCGCGTCGGCGAGCGCCTTGCGCGCGAGGGAGAGGCCGTTCGAGTGGATGCCCGAGGAGGCGAGCGCGAGGAGCGCGTCGCCCGCCTCGATGCGGTCGAGCTTCGGGAGCATATCGTCGCGCTCGACGATCCCGACCGCGAAGCCGGCGAGATCGAAGTCCTCCCGCGCGTAGAGGTCGGGCATCTCGGCGGTCTCGCCGCCCGCGAGCGTGCAGCCCGCGCGCTCGCAGCCCTCGACGATGCCCTTCATCAAGGGGTGAAGCGCCGACTCATCGAGGCGGCCGGCCGCGATGTAATCGAGGAACAGCAGCGGTTTGGCGCCGCACACCGCGAGGTCGTTCGCGCACGTCGCCACGAGATCGATTCCGACGGTGTCGTACCGCCGCAGCCGCCGCGCGACGAGGAGCTTCGTGCCGACGCCGTCGGTCGTGGTGAGGAGGACCGGATGCCGCGCGCCGTGAAGGTCGAGCTCCATGCCGCCCGCGAAGCCGCCGATCGCGCGGGAGACCGCCCGGGAGCCCATGCCCCGGATGAACTCGACGAAGCGGTCCCCCCGGTCGATATCGACTCCGGCCGCGGAGTAGGAGTTGATTCCCATCGTCATTCCTCGTCGCGCCGGTCCCGAACCGCGATCGGGTACTCGCCGCTGAAGCAGGCGAAGCAGTACTTCGCCGACGAGCCGACGCACTCCTTCAGCCTCTCGATCGAGAGGAACACCACGGAGTCCGCGCCGATGTGCTCCGCGATCTGCCCCGGGCTCATGCTGTTGGAGATGAGCTCCTTGCGGGTGGGTATGTCGATTCCGAAGTAGCAGGGCCACTTGAGCTCGGGGGAGGTGAGCCTCAGGTGGACCTCGCGCGCGCCGGCGTCCTTGATGAGCTTCACGAGGGTTCGGCTCGTCGTCCCGCGCACGAGCGAGTCGTCGATGAGCACGACCCGCTTGCCCTCGATGACCGACTTTACCGGGTGCAGCTTCATGCGGACGACGAACTCGCGTTGCGCGCTGGTCGGCATGATGAAGGAGCGCCCCGCGTAGTGGTTGCGGGTGAGGCCCTGCTCGAAGGGGATTCCCGCCGCCTCCGCGTAGCCGAGCGCGGCGCTGTTGCCGGAGTCGGGGACCGGGACGACGACGTCCGCCTTCACGGCGTCGGCGGCGGCGAGCGCCGCGCCCATGCGCTTTCGCATCTGGTGGACCGATTCGTCGAAAACGTACGAATCGGGCCGTGCGAAGTAGATGAGCTCGAAGACGCACTGCGCGAGGCGCTCGCTCCGCGCGACGATCTCGTCGCGCCTGCCGTCCGGGCCCACGCGGATCATCTCCCCCGGCCGCACCGAGCGGTAGTCGGTGATCTGGAGGATGTCGAGCGCGCAGGTCTCCGAGGCGACGACGGTGGCGGAGCCCTTCACTCCGACGTAGAGCGGCCGGAAGCCGAGCGGATCGCGAAGCGCGTAGAGGGTCCGCTCGTGCACCATGACCATGCTGTAGGCGCCCTCGATCTGCGGCAGCACCTCGGCGAGCGCCCCCTCGAAATCCGGCTGCCGCGATCGGGCGATCAGGTGGAGGATGAGCTCGGAGTCCGACGTGCTCTGGAAGATCGAGCCCTCCGAGCCGAGCCTCGCGGTGAGGGTCTTCGCGTTGGAGATGTTGCCGTTGTGCGCGAGGGCGATGTCGCCCTTGTTGCAGCTCACGAGGATCGGCTGCGCGTTCTCGATCCGATTTCCGCCCTGCGTCGAGTAGCGGACGTGACCGATGCCGACCGTCGACTGGCGCCCTTCGCCGAGGTAGCGCGAAAGAACGCTCGAGACCATGCCGAGGTCCTTGTACACGACGAGCTCGTCCCGGTTGCGGTAGGCGATGCCGGCGCTCTCCTGTCCCCGGTGCTGCAGCGAGAAAAGGGCGTAGAAGAGCTTCTCGGGGATGTTCTGTTCTTCCGACGAGTAGATGCCGACAACGCCGCAGTTGTGGCCGAGGCTGACGGTCTTGTCCACAGGATTAAGTATCATCACGGGCGAAGTTCGGTCAAGGCCGCCCTCCGCGAGGCCGGGATGGGCGAGCCGCTATTCGGCGATTCCGAAGAAGCGGAGCGAGTTCTGGTAGAGGGTCTCGCTCAGCTCCTCGACGGGCTGCTCGCGGAGCTCGGAGACGAACTCGGCGGTCGCGTGGATGTAGGCGGGCATGTTGCGCTTCCCCCGGTAGGCTGCCGGAACCATGAAGGGGCTCTCCGATTCTATGAGCATCCGATCGACGGGGATGTTCTTCGCGGTCTCGTGGAGATTCTTGGCGTTGCGGTAGGTGACGTTGCCGGCGAAGGAGATGAATACGTTCAATTGGAGCGCCTTCTTCGCGTATTCCCAGTCCTCCGAGTAGCAGTGGAGGATCGCTCCGCGCGCGGGATTCTTCTCCTTAAGGATCTCGAGGACGTCCTTGCCCGCGTCGCGGTTATGAATGATCACCGGAAGGCCGAGCCGGTCGGCGATCTCGATCTGGCGGATGAAGAGCTCGATCTGGTCGTCCCGATTGCCGAACTTCCGGTAGTAATCGAGCCCGATCTCCCCGATGGCGACGACTCGATCGAGCTTGACCCCCTTCTCGATCTTGAGCTCCCAGTCCCGGCCGGGGTGCGACACCTCCGACGGGGAGACCCCCACGGCGTGATACACGTTCGCGGCGGTTTGAAGATTCTCGTAGATCTGGAAGAAGTCGTGCAGGTTGTTGCAGATGCTCACGACGTGCGAGACCCCTTCTTGCCGGGCCTGTTGAACAATGATAAGTTGTTCGATAGGGTCCTCGTGAATCAGACCGATGTGCGCGTGAGTATCAAAAAAATGCATACGATTTTTTCCAGTTGTGAAGAAAAGGATTATGAAACTCTTTCCTAGCAAGGAAGACGAGTATTTCAGGAAACAATAGCACGAAGATCATGGGCAGTCAACAACAATTTGACAAATGTTTTCGACCTATGGTAGTCTGTCGTGAGTACGGTCTGCGTATGCAGGATATGCTGCCCTAGGTGTGAGGAGCGGACGGTGTCGCCACTGAACCATTATAAGAAGATCGAAAGCCGGGTGATCGACGATATCGGGAAGCGGCTTCGCATCGTCGAGAACGCCCTGTCCGGGTTCGTCCGCAAAGTCGTGGCGCTCGGCCGCCAGCGCTTCACCGTCATGCTCATTCCGCACTCCGAGAAAAAGATCTTCAATTTTCGCATCTCGGTCTTTTCCATCGTTTTCCTCGGGATCCTCCTCGGCGGGATCTTCTTCACGTTCTTCGTTTTCAGCACGAATTTCAGCGGCATGTCGAGGCTTCTCACCGCGCGCTCGCAGAGCCTAGACAGCTCCGAGGCGAGCCTCGAGGTCCTTCGCGACCAGATCAACGACCTCGACCGCGTCTCCCACGTATTTCAGACGACCCTGAGCAAGACCATGAACGTGCTCGCCCTCAACAACCCGAGCGACGACTCCGAGACTCCCAACGGCGATCTCGCTTCGCTTCAGGAGGTGAGCGAGCAGGATCAGGGCTCGCTCCAGGCGCGGGCGGACCTGCAGAGCCTCACCGCGCTCCTGAACCGATCGGTCGGCTCGCTCGACAAGATCAACTCGCTGTTCGTTTCCCATTCAAAGCTTCTCGTGGAGCTTCCGACCCTCTGGCCGGTCGCCGGGGGCGTCGGGGTCATCACGACGCCTTTTGGGCCGGCGATTCAGCCCTTCACCCACCAGATGTACCTCCACCTCGGCGTGGACATCGCGTACGGCTACGGAACGCCGATCCTCGCGGCGGCGGACGGCAAGGTCGTCGAGCGAGGATACGAGGCGCTCGGCTACGGCAACTACGTCGTGATCCGCCACCGCTACGGCTTCTACACGAAGTACGGCCACATGGAGCGGGTCTACGCGAACGAGGGCGACGAGGTGAAGCAGGGGCAGGTCATCGGCCTCATGGGATCCACGGGGCTTTCGACCGGGCCGCACGTTCACTTCGAGGTTCACCTCGGCTCCGAGGTCGTCGACCCGATGCGTTATCTTGACTTTACCGGAGACAACAGCGCGGTGTCGAACGGACAAAGCCAAGACTGACTGGCAGGCGTTCCGATGAGCGATCACAACGCTACGGCGTCCGACGGTACCTTCATCAACTCCATCGTCGGCGAGGGCACGAAGTTCCGCGGAGAGCTCGACCTCGCCGGTCTTCTCCGCATCGACGGCGACTTCTTCGGCTCGATCAAGACCGACGGAAAGGTCCTCGTCGGCCGCAACGGCAGGGCGGAGTGCACGATCCGCGCCGCGACGGTGGTCGTCGGCGGGGTCGTGCGCGGGAATATCTTCTCCACCGAAAAGGTGATCATTCTCTCGACCGGCATGGTCATCGGGAACATCAGCACCCAGCGCCTGATCGTCGAGGAGGGGGTGGTTCTCAACGGAAGCTGCCTCATCAGCAGGGAGGTAGCGGGGGAAGCGCCCGCGAAGTCCGTGGTGCCTTCAGGCTCCATCGCGTCGCATCTCGACGACGACGAGCGGAAGGGCATCGGACAGCAGGCCGAGGCGCCGTTCGACAAAGACCGCTCCGCGCAGGAGAGGGCCGGCTCCGACAAGGACGGACTGCCCCTGTGGAACCGATAGACCCGTTCGCGCCCGCCGGTTTCCTTCAAAATAGCCGCGACAAGAAAAAGGTCGACCGCAAGGCGGCGCGCAAGCTCGCCTTCTCGTCGGTATTCACGGCCGCGAAGCGCGATGCTTCGCCCGGAACTTCGCTCGGCGACCTCGCCGAGGAGAACGGCCTCGAGTACCTGCTCGACCGTGTTCACGAGTCGGGCCAGAAGGTCAAGGACAACGCGACGCTCGCCCTCGTTCAGGATTACAAGGAGGCCGTCCGCGGCTTCGTCGCCTACGTCGTCCGCCACGCGCTGCGGATCGAGGAGACGGAGTCGGGCGCGAGCGTCCTCAAGCGCAAGCGCTTCACGCTCCTGAAGGTCATCGATCGGCGGCTGGAGAAGTTCGCCGCCGACATCCTGAGCGGCCAGCGGGAGCAGCTCGACATCGCGCGGCGCGTCGACGAGATCAACGGCCTCCTCGTCGATCTCATGAGCTGACGCGCCTGCTCGCGGGAGCGACGCGCTTGACGATCGCGCGCCCCGGACGGTATATTGTCGTGTCAAGGGCGTCGCGGCGACGCCAGCCAAGAGGAGCGTGTATCATGGCACAGGTCAGCAAGAACTCGCGGTCCACCTCGAACACCCAGGTTTTCACGTGCTCGTGCGGCGGCGAGATCAAAATGAGGTCCGTGTTCTCGGGCGGAAAGCTCAGAAACGTCGCGGAATGCGAGAAATGCAATCGGCGGGAGCGAAAGCCGAGCGATTTTACCTAGGCGCGAAATCGGCGAACGTACGAGAGGCCGTTCCCACCGGGGGAACGGCTTTTTTTATGTGGCGAGGGGCCGCGCAATCGGGCGCCCCGGAGCGGCGTCGATCGAGCGCCAGCGTTCCACCTGCGCCTCGATCCGTGCGCGCGAGTCGTCGAGCACGCGCTGGATCTCCGCCTTTCCCCCGGGCGCCTCGTAGACCGCGAGGATTTTCACGCGGTAGGCGAGGCCCTCGAGCGAGGTGAAAAGCTCGTGGAGTCGCGAGGCGCGGTAGCCGCCGTCCATCGCGACCGCGACCACCGGCAGCGGCTCGACGCGAAGGAGCGCCTTCACCGCGCCTGAGTAGAAGGGCCCCACGCTTCCGTCCCGCGAGCGGGTCCCCTCGGGAAAGACCGCGAGGCTCGTGCCCTCCCGTCGCGAGCGGGTCGCGAGGCGCCTGAGCTCCCCGATCGCGTCGCCGAAGTCGGCGTGGCGGTCGATGCAGCCGTGGCGAAGGGCCCGGAAAACCGGCGAAACGAGAAGGATCCCCCGAAAGAGCTCGCGCTTGCCGACGAAGCGCAGGCGGCGGGCCTCGAACGCGCGGATCAGGACCGGAATGTCGATGAGGCTCTGATGATTGGCGACGAGGAGAAAGCGCTCCGGAAGCGCCGTTCCCGGCGAGCGCTCCTTCTCGATCGAGAGGCGAACGAACATGCGCGCGAGCGCGAAGATCATCCGGCTCACCTGCCGGACCAACCGGTCGAGGCGGTCCCCCGCCGAGCCCGGGCCGACCAAGACGATGAGCCGCACGGCGAGGTCCCAATACGCGAACAGCGCGAGCAGCGTGATCAAGAGCGCGATCGTTCTCACCCCGGCGAGCCCCCTCCTGCATGGTACAGGCTCGCGGGGAAAAAGAAAAGGAGAGCGTCCGAATGAGGCGCCGCGCGCTGGCCGCGCGCTTTAAGCGTTGACAGGAAAAGAATTATTTGATAGCTTTCCCCGAAGCTCCCGGTAGCGATCAAGAACAGCTGGAGGTAGACTCTTGCCAGAAAACAGTTCGGCGTCAAAACGCCACCGACAGAGCGAGGCGCGGCGCCTTCGCAATCGCATGACTGAAAGCCGCGTGAAGACCGTACGCAAGCAGCTTCTCGCCGCCGTCCAGGGCAACGACCGCAAAGCCGCCGAGTCTCACCTCGCGCTCGTCCTCAAGCTCATCGACTCCGCCGCAAACAAGGGCGTGTTCGCCAAGAACACCGCGGCGCGAAAAAAGTCCCGTTTGCATACCCTGTTCAACTCGATGACCGCCCCGCGCGAGTAGGCGAGAGCTTCCAGGCTCCGCCCGAGCGCGGGCAATGCGAGGACACGTGAGTGGATAACGGCAAACTTACGAAGGCTGAGATCATCGAGCGGATTTTCCATAAGCTCGCGATCAACCGAAAGGACATTCACAGCGTCGTCGACGAGTTTTTCGAGGAGCTGAAGGCCGCGCTCCAGCACGACAAGATCGTGGAGCTGCGCGGATTCGGTACGTTCGAGATCCGCACCCGAAAGGGGCGCGACCGGGCGAGGAACCCGAAGACCGGCGAGATCGTTCCGGTGAACGCCCACGGCGTGGCGGTCTTTCGGCCCGGCAAAGAGCTCAAGCTGCTAGCATGGCCCCTGCGAGAAAAATAAAAAAACGCCTTCAGCAGCCCGAGAGAGCGGTCGAATCGAAAGTCCGACGGATCCTCTTCGAGATAGCGCTCCTCCTCTGCTCGTCGCTGCTTTTTGCGCTCGCGTTTCCCAACTTCCTCGACTCGTGGGGCTTTTTCCCGCTCGGCTTCGTGTGCCTCGCCCCGATCGTCCCGGTCATTCATCGCAGCGGATGGGTCAAGATCTTCCTCTACGGATTCCTCTACGGTCTCGCGAGCTACGTCCTGTTCAACTACTGGCTCGCGAAGTTCCATCCCCTCGCGATCGTCATCGTGCCGGCGATCTACTCGGTCTATTTCCTCGCTCTTTTCCCGGTGCTCAAGCTCGCCGATCTCCTCCTCCCGCGCTACGGCTACCTCCTGCAGACCGTGATCTGGGTCGCCTACGAGTACCTGAAGACCCTCGGCTTTCTCGGCTATCCCTACGGGAACATCGGCTATTCGCAGTACCTCTTCACGCCCTTCATTCAGATCGCCTCGCTCACCGGAGAGTGGGGAGTCTCCTTCATGGTCGCGCTCCCCTCGTTTTTCCTCGGCCGCCTGTTCCAGGAAGGGCGCGCGGGCGCCTCGGCGTTCTTGCGCTCCCACGCGCTCGATTCGGCGCTCTACGGGCTCCTTTTCGCCGCCGTGCTCGTCTACGGCTTCCTCTCGCCGGTGAGCTACGCCTCGTCGCGGAGCTGGAGGGTCGCGCTCATCCAGCAGGACGTCGATCCGTGGCGCGGGGGCCTTCGCACCTATCGGAGCTCGCTCGACATCCTCGAGCGCGAGAGTCGCCTCTCCCTCGCGAAGCATCCCGACATCGTCGTCTGGTCGGAGACCTCGTTCGTACCGGCGATCGACTGGCATACGCGGTATCGTACCGACGACGAGAGTTACCGGCTCGTGAAGGACCTCCGCGCGTTCCTGTCCAGTCAAAGAGTCCCCTACGTCGTCGGCAACGACGACGGCGAGCGGGACCCCGCCTCGACCGAGACCCTGAAGCGGATCGATTACAACGCGACGCTCCTCTTCGTGAACGGCGCGCTCGTCCAGACCTACCGGAAGCTCCACCTCGTGCCCTTCACGGAGTACTTCCCCTACCGCGCCATCTTCCCGGGCATCTACCAGATGCTCGCGAACGCCGACACGCATTTCTGGAAGGAAGGCACGCGCTACACGGTGTTCGAGGCCGACGGAGTGAAGTTCTCGACCCCTATCTGCTTCGAGGACGTCTTCGGCTACCTTTCGCGCAATTTCGTGCGCCGGGGAGCGCAGGTCATCGTCAACATGACGAACGACTGGTGGTCTCAGTCGGTGACCGCCGAGATGCAGCACATGAGCATGTCGTTGTTCAGGGCGGTCGAGAACCGGCGGACGATGGTGCGCAGCACCAACGGCGGCATGACCTGCACGATCGATCCGAACGGCCGCATCACGTCCATGATCAAGCCGTTCGTCGAGGGGTATCTCGTGAAGAGCGTTCCGGTCTACACCGGCACGACGACCCTCTACACCCGCTACGGCGACTGGTTCGCCGTCGGGATGCTCGCACTCGCCCTCGCGCTTCTTTCGGGATTCGCCGCCGCGCGGATCGTCCGGACGGCGACGGCCGCCTCGCGCCGGGCCGGTTGACACGAGCCGACAACTGTAGGAAAATTGTTCCCGGCGCGCGAAGAGCCCGCGCGCGCGATAGGTCCATGGCAAAAAAGACGAAAATCCTGATCGCCGACGACGAAGCCATCAACCTCGAGTTTTTCGACGTCATGCTCGGCAGGCTCGGATTCGACGTCGCGCTCGCCCGCGACGGCGAGGAGGCGCTCGAGCGGCTGAGGGAGTCCCGGCCCGACCTCATCATTCTCGACACGATCATGCCGAAGCTCTCGGGTTGGAAGGTCACGCGGCTCGTGAAGCTCGACGAGGAGCTCCGCGACATCCCGATCATCATGCTTTCGGCCACCGGGGACGTGCAGGACAAGATCGAGGGCTACGAGCTCGGCGTCGAAGACTACATACCGAAGCCGTTCAATTTCTCGGAGGTTCTCGCTCGCATCCGCGCGGTGCTCCGCGGCAGGGAGCTCGCCCGTGCGGTGGCGCTGAAGGAGCGCCGCATCACGATGATCGAGTCCATGAACAAGTCGCTCATCTATTTCGCCCGCCACCTGAAACCGCCCGTGGAGGACATCCTCGGACGCGCCAAGGGGCTCGACCAGAGCGACCGGAGCGAGGTCCGGCGGTTCGTCGATCAGGTCATCAACTATTTCGACGAGGCGGTGGCGGCGCTCATGGGGCTCGAGGACGAGATCGCGGAGATCGAGAGCGCCGGCGCCTACGGCGAGTCGGCCGGAATCGATCTCGCCGATCTCGAGCTGAAGTTCCGCAAGCACCTCGAGCTGCTCTCCTCCGGCGAGCCCGACGGGAGCGAGGTGCGATCGTGATCAGCGACGCGAAAAAGAGGGTGCTCGAGCGCTTCGCCGAGGGCCGGAGGCGCTACAAGCTCATGGAGTTCCGCGACGCGCAAGCCTGCTTCGCCGAGGCGTTGAAAATCGACCCGAGCGATGGACCGTCGCAGGTGTACTTTTCGCGTTGCGCTCACTACGTCGAGAATCCGCCTCCCGATGACTGGGACGGCGTGTTCGTCATGACGTCGAAGTGACGGCGCCGAGAGCGCAACGCGAGTCGTGGAATGGCAAAAGCTTCGGAAATACGACCGGTCGAAAAGATCTCCACGACGCTCGGAAAGGAGACCGCGTTCAAGGGAATCATGCGCTTCTCGAAGGCGTTGAAGATCGACGGCAGCTTCGAAGGCGAGATCACCTCGGCGGGGGCGCTCTTCATCGAGGACGGGGCGGTCGTCAAGGCGAACATCCGGGTGAAATCGGTCGTCGTCGGCGGGATCGTCGAGGGTAACATCGAGGCGAGCGAGAAAGTCGAGATGCTCGCAACCGGCAAGGTCTACGGAAACGTGAAGACCGCGAAGCTTCGCATCGCCGACGGCGTCGTTTTCGAGGGAAAGTGCGAGATGATTCGCGATCCCGAGGCGATCGATATCTTCTCAGGAAGCGCCGAGCGATTGAAGTCGACGTTGAGCGGTGCCTGAGCGGGAGATCCGGGCGGCGATCCTCGCGGTGGGGACCGAGCTCACCGAGGGAGTCACGCAGGACAGCCACGGCCGGTTCCTCGCCGGGCTCCTCGGCGAGAGCGGCATCCTGGTCCGGGAGATCGTCCTCATCCCCGACGATCGGCGGCTGTTCGTCGAGGAGCTCAAGCGCCTCGCCGAGCGCGCGCAGGTCGTGGTCGTTTCGGGCGGCCTCGGCCCGACCTCCGACGACCTCTCTCGGGAGGTCGTCGCGGAGGCGGCCGGCGTGGAGCTGCGCTACCGCGAGGAGCTGTGGCGGCTCATCGTGGAGCGCTTCGCGCCGGGGAGCCCGTCGGAGACCAACCGCCGGCAGGCCTACATACCGGAAGGCTTCGAGGTCATCGCGAACCCGCGCGGAACGGCGCCCGGCTTCTGGGGACGGCTCTCGGTCGCGGGGGCGAGAGCGATCGTCGTCGCGCTTCCCGGGCCGCCCGGGGAGCTCCGTCCCATGGCGACGGAGCTCGTCATGCCGCTCTTGAGGCGCGAGCTCGGCTCGGCGGAGCCCGCCACGCTCGCCGCGACGAGCTTCCTCGTCGCCGAATCGACGCTCGAGGAGAAGCTCGCCGAGGCGCGCCTCGGCGAGGTGGCCTGGAGCACGAGGGCGGAGCACCTCAAGGTCGCCTTCACGCTCCGCGGAGGGCAGGACTTCGAGCGAACGGAGATGCTCCGCCGGGTGCGGGAGCGGCTCGGGCCCCTGCGCATCCGCGACGGGGAGGTGGAGGCGGAACGGCTCCTCCTCGACGCCCTGCGCGCTCGGCGCATGACGATCGCGCTCGCCGAGTCGTGCACCGGGGGTCTCGGCGCGAAGCTTCTCACCGATATCCCGGGCGCGTCGGATTCCGTGTGGGGCGCCTTTGTCGTGTACTCCAACGACGCGAAGGTGCGGCAGCTCGGCGTTCCGCGGGATATACTAGACCGCTACGGGGCGGTCTCCCGGGAGACCGCCGCCTCGATGGCGCAATGCGCCCTCGATCGCTCAGGCGCCGACGTGAGCTACGCCGTGACCGGCATCGCCGGACCGGGAGGCGGGAGCCCGGAGAAGCCCGTCGGAACGGTGTGGATCGCGGTCGGCCGGCGCGGCCGCGAGGGCTACGAGCGGGGCTTCCGTTTTGCCGGGTCGCGCGATATGGTGAGAAGGCGCTCGGCGGTCGCCGCGACGCTCGTGACCGACGCGCTCCTACGGGGAGGGGATGTTGACAACAAGGCGAACTGGGAATATAGTTAGCGCACAACGGCACTTGTATCGCACAGGGTTTTCCTCCACCTGCTTCCTGACCAAGAACGGGACACTTCGAATCTGTTTGAAATAGACGTGCAATTCTTGAGACGGTCTTCAATACGAAATTGACGATGCAAAATACCTTGGGAAACAAACAGCGGCCTTCAGGACAGGCCTAAAATGATTGGAGATTCTTCATGGCGATAATCCGCAAAAAGCAGCCCCGAGAGGACCGGCCGGATTCCGAGTCCAGCGGCGGCGCCCATTTTCCCTATCAACCCGACAACGAGAACGGAAGCGGCGTCCGGGGAGACCCCGGCGAGGACGTCGGCTACGTCCCGAGGAGCCAAGGATCGGAGGACCTGCTCGACGATCAAGAGCGGCGCCCCGCGCGCGCCTTCGAGCCCTACGAGCGCGCGGAGGCCGCGCCCGGCGGAGAGGAGCCTCCCGACGAGGCGCGGATGGACCCGGAGGGTCGAAAGAAGAGCGGCAGGCGACGAAAGGTTCGCGTCGAGCTCATCAAGGACGTCGGCAACGACGAGGGGCCGGACGGTCCGTTCGGCGGCGGCAAGGCGATGTTGGCCGAGGCGGAGGGAGAGCCCGACGGCGAGGAGGCGATCGACGAGGGGGAGGGCGAGTTCCGCCACGATCACGACACGAGGCCGAAGCCCTTTCGACGGACGAGGCCCGAGCCGACCGGAGGGAGGGAAAAGCTCAGCATCAACGATCTCACGCGGATGAACCTTCCGCCGCTCAGGGAGCTCGCCATGAAGATGGGGATCAGCCAGGAGTCGCTGATCTCCATGAAGAAGCAGGACATCATCTTCGCGATTCTCAAGGCGCACACCCAGACCGGCGGCATCATCCACGCCTACGGCTCCCTTGAGATCCTGCCGGACGGCTACGGCTTCCTGCGCTCGCCGCAGAACAGCTACCTCCCGGGCTCCGACGACATCTATATCTCCCCTTCCCAGATCCGGCTGTTCAACTTGAGGACCGGCGACACCGTCTCGGGCCAGATACGGCCGCCGAAGGAGGGCGAGCGCTTCTTCGCGATGCTGCGCGTCGAGAGCGTGAACTTCCAGGAGCCCGGCGCGGCGCAGACGCGCGTGCCCTTCGACAACCTGACGCCGCTCTATCCGAACGTGCGGATCAACATGGAGACGGCCTCGGGCGACATCTCCACCCGGATGATCAACCTGTTCTGCCCGATCGGAAAGGGACAGCGCGGGCTGATCGTGTCGCCGCCCCGCACCGGCAAGACGATCCTCCTGCAGAAGATCGCGAACGCGATCACGGAGAATCAGCCGGAGATCTTCCTCATCGTGCTGCTCATCGACGAGCGGCCCGAGGAGGTCACCGACATGCGGCGCAACGTCAAGGGCGAGGTCATCGCCTCCACCTTCGACGAGCAGGCGACGCGGCACGTGCAGGTCGCGGAGATGGTCCTCGAGAAGGCGAAGCGCCTCGTCGAGCACAAGCACGACGTCGTCATTCTCCTCGACTCGATAACGCGCCTCGCCCGCGCCTACAACCAGACGGTTCCGACCTCCGGCAAGATCCTCTCAGGCGGCGTCGACTCCAACGCGCTCCACAAGCCGAAGCGCTTCTTCGGCGCCGCGCGGAACATCGAGGACGGAGGGAGCCTCACCATCGTGGCGACCGCGCTCATCGACACCGGCAGCAGGATGGACGAGGTCATCTTCGAGGAGTTCAAGGGCACCGGCAACATGGAGATCCACCTCGACCGGAAGATGTCCGACCGGCGCCTGTTCCCGTCCATCAACATCAAGAAATCGGGCACCCGCAAAGAGGAGCTCCTGCTCACCGAGGAGGAGCTCAACAAGATGTGGGTCCTCCGGAAGGTGATCAACCCCATGGACGACATCGAGATCATCGAGCTTCTTATCGATCGGATGAGAAAGACCAAGAACAACGAGGCGTTCCTGCGCTCGATGAACACCTCGACGGTCCAGGAATAATTGAGTATATTATCGGGTCGCCCGGCTTGGCGCGGCTTCAGGAGAGGGCCATGAAAGAGGGAATTCATCCGCGATACGAGCTCACGAAGATCACCTGCGCGTGCGGCAACGTGATCGAGACGCGCTCCACCGTGAAGGACATCAAGGTCGAGATCTGCTCGAACTGCCACCCCTTCTTCACCGGAAAGCAGAAGCTCGTCGATACCGCGGGCCGCGTCGAGCGCTTCAGGAAGAAGTACGGGATAAAGGAATAGGCGAGCGCCTCGATCGCTCCACGACCCCCAGGCGGCGGGCGTCGGCGAGCAGCACCCCGAAAAGCCACACCGCGAGCACGATCGGAACCCAGTCTCCGCAGAGGGCGTAGGCCGTCGGCGCGCTCGCCTCGTAGATCGGCACGTCGACGCTGAGGGCGCGCGCGCTGAACGTGGGAAGCGACGCCGTCACCCGGCCGAAGGGGTCCACGACGGCGGTCACCCCCGAGTTCGAGGAGCGGACGAGAACGCGCTTGTTCTCGATCGCCCGGTAGCGCGCGGCGACGAAGTGCTGGATTTCCGCCGAATTGGTGCGCGACCATTCGTCATCGGTGAGATTCAGGAGGAAGTCGGCCCCTCTCCGAAAAAAGATTCGGGAGAGATAGGGAAAGGAGTCCTCGAAGCAAATCGGCGTGCTGAAGCGCACCTCGCCGCCGCCGTGGAGCGGCAGCGTGAAAACCGTGTACCGCCGTCCGAGGGTCCAGATTCCGCCGATTCCGACGACGTTCTCCATGAAGCTCCGGACGGCCGGCACCTCCCAGAAGGGAATGTGCTCCGCGAAGGGGACCGGATGGTGCTTGCCGTAGTGGTCGGCGACGCTTCCGTCGGGCCTGATGAGCTCCACCGCGTTTTCCACCTCCCCGTCCGCGGCGTCGACGACGTAGGGGCTTCCGGTGAGGAGCGGCACGTCGATCTTCCTCAGGAAGGCGAGGAGGGGGTCGCCCGGAGGGTTGACGCGGAAGAACTCCCGGGACCAGGGATAGGGCGTGCGGAACGACTGCTCGCTCCACACCACGAGGTCGGGCGGCGCGCTCGCCTCCGCGAGGCCCGATCTCGTGAGCTCCTCGCCGAGGCGAAGCGCCTCGGCCTCCTTTCCCTCCTGCCAGGAGTCGATGTTCTGCTGAACGAGAACGAGGGAGACGCGCGCCTTCAGGGGAAGGGGCGCCTCCATGCGCGGGACGCCGTAGGCGAGGAAGCCGCAGCCGAGAAGGCCCACCGCCGCCCAGCCGCGCGCAATCCGCCCCCGCCCGGGCTCCTCCGCCTCCCCGGGCAGGCCGACGTCGGAGCGCCGAGCGCGCCGGGCGAGCGAGCGCGGCTCGGCTCCGAGCAGCGCGAGGAGCGACTCGGCCGCCATGCCGTTCACCGCCGCGACGAGGAAGGAGACCCCCCAAACGCCCGTGACGTCGGCGATCTGGACGAGGGGGAGGATTCCTCCCACCGGATAGGCGAGCAGGCCCCAGGGAAAGCCGAGGTAGCCGATCGACTTCAGGTACTCGTAGCAGGTCCACGCCGCGGCGAAGACGAAGGGACGCCACCTCGGTTGCGCGCGCGCGAAAACGAAGAGGAAGGGCGCGAGGATGAAGAACTGGTAGGCGAAGCCGAGCGCGACGCCGCCGACGGTAAAGACCGCGAAATCCTTGAAGAAGGCGAGCCAGAAGTAGGTGAGGAGGGTGGTCGCGACCCCGAAGAGGACGCCGAGCAGCTGGGTGAAGCGCCTCCAGGGACTCAGCGCGATCGCCATCCAGAAGGGCACGAGACACACCATGTCGAAAAGCGCGCTTCCTTCGTGAAAAAGCTCGTTCGGCATCGCAAGGGCGATGAGGAGCGCCGAGAGGAGCGTTAGACCGGCTAGGCGAAGTCGCATGAGCGAAGTATACGGCTTTTCGGGCGGGAAAAGAAGGACGACGTACGAAATCTTGTCCATACGCCGTCGTCCTTTTCAGAGGCTTTTGGTTGCATAATATCGCCAATTCCACTAATATAGCACCATTGAAACTCCAGAGGAACTCCATGAATGACCTTCGCGCGCTCCACAAGAACGAGTTCGGCGTCGAGCCGGAGGTGATCGTCTCGGCGCCGGGCACGATCAATCTCATGGGGGAGCACACCGACTACAACGAGGGCTTTGTCCTCCAGCTGGGGCTCAATCGGTCGGTTTCGGTCGCGATTTCCCGGCGAAAAGACGCCTCGTTGCGCTTTTTCGCCTCCAATTTCAACGAGCGGAAGCGCACGACGATCCCGAACCTCAAGTTCAAGCGGGAGGACCGCTGGGCCAACTATCCGAAAGGCGTGCTTTTCGAGCTTCTCCAGCTCGGCTTGACCTTCCGGGGCGTCGATATCACGATCTCGGGCAACGTCCCGCAGGGGATCGGGCTCGGCTCGTCGGCCGCCCTCGAGGTCGCGACCGCGGTGGCGATGAGGACCCTCTTCGAGTTCGATCTCTCCGAAATGCAGATCATTCAATGCTCCTCGCGCGCGGAGACGGTCTTCATGGGGCTCGACACCGAGATCACCGACCAGTTCGTGTCCTGCATTACCCGCAAGGACCACGCGGTCTTCCTCGACGTGCGGACCCTTGAGTATGCCCTGATTCCTGTCGATCTAGGGGATGTGCGGGTCTATATCACGAACTCCAACGTGCCGCAGGTCACCGCGGAGGCGGACATCAAGGAGCGCAAGGCGGAGTGCAAGGAGTGCGTCGCCTTTCTGAACAAGAAGAAGCCGGGCACGTCCCTGCGCGACTACTCGGTCCACGACCTGAAAACGAGCATGGGCTGGGTGCCGGAGGCGATCAGGCGGGTGTGCATGCACGTCGTGCAGGAGAACCAGCGCGTGCTCGAGGCGCGCCGCGCGCTCCTCGCCGACGACGCCCTGAAGCTCGGGAAGCTCATGGACAAGTCGCACGAGAGCCTTCGGGACTACTACGAGGTCTCCTGCCCGGAGCTCGACTGGCTCGTGAAGCGCGCGGTCGAGATCGACGGGGTCATGGGGTCGAGGATGACCGGCCCCGGCTTCGGCGGATGCACCGTGACGCTCCTGAAGGAGAGCGTGGTCGACCGGTACCGGGAGCGCCTCGAGGAGTACGAGCGAATCTTCGGCTTCACGGCGGAATCCTTCCTGTGCGAGCCGTCCGACGGCGTGACCGTTCTCCACAAGGGGCTGCGCCCGTGACGGTGCTGCTCACCAACGACGACGGCATCGAGAGCCCCGGGCTCGACGCGCTCGCCGAGGCGCTCTCGGGCGCGCACGAGGTCTGGATCGTCGCGCCGGACCGCGAGAGGAGCGGAAGCTCCCACTCGATCACGCTCCGCGGGAGCGTTCAGTTCCGCAAGCTCGCCGAGCGGCGCTTCTCCTGCGGCGGGACGCCCGCCGACTGCGTGCTCTACTCGTGCCTCGGCGCCCTGCCGGTGAAGCCCGATCTCATCCTCGCGGGCATCAACCTCGGGCCGAACCTCGGCACCGACGTCGTCTACTCCGGCACCGCGGCGGCGGCGCGGCAGGGCGCGCTCATGGGGTACCCTTCGGCGGCGCTCTCGGTCGCCGGCTCGCGCGGCCCCCTCTACTTCGACGCCGCGGCGAGCTTCGCCGAGCGGAACGCCGAGACCATCGTCGCGCTGTGGAAGCCGGACCACTTCCTCAACGTGAACGTGCCGAACCGGCCCGAGCGCTCCCTCGCCGCGGTCGTCACCCATCCGTCGCGGCGGATCTACCGCGACACGATCGCGAGCTTCACGGCGCCGAGCCGGGACGTCTACTATTTCCTCGAAAGCGTCCCCTCCGACGCCGCGCGGGACGAGGGCTCCGACTGGGAGGCGGTCTCCCGGGGCGACATCTCGATATCGCCGATATTTCTCCACCCGATCAGCCACGACGACGTCGTGGCCTACGAGCGGGCGGATTTCAGGACGTGAAGAGCATGAAAAGCAGCCTCCGAGCCGCGATCCGGCTCTACAAGACCAAGCGCTTCGAGCAGGCGCTCCGAGAGCTCACGTCGACCGACCAGAATCCGGCCGACAGTCCCGAGCTCGCCTACTACCTCGGGCTGTGCTACACGCAGCTCGAGCGCTACGACGACGCGCTCCTCTACCTCGAGCAGGCCGTGACGTCGAGCGACAACCTCGTTCAGATCTACCAAAGCCGGATGATCCTGAGCTATATCTACACCATCACCTCGAGGTACCGGCTCGCCCAGTTCGAGCTCGAGCAGCTCCTCGCAAGCGGCTTCGAGTCGGCGCAGGTGTACGCCGCCTTCGGATACGTCGCCTATTCCCAGCGGAAGGTCGAAGAGAGCCTCTCCTACCTCCAGAAGGCCATCTCGCTCGACCCGCAGAACTCCAACGCCCTGAACTCCATGGGCTATATCCTCGCCGAGGAGGGGATCGATCCGATGGGGGCGATCTCCTACTGCCGAAACGCGCTCCAGCTCAAGCCGGAGAACCCCCTCTACCTCGACTCCATCGGCTGGGCCTACTACAAGGCGGGCAAATACGGGGACGCGAAGACCTATCTCCGCAAGGCGCTCGCGATCGCCGGGGGGAACCGCGACATCGCGGCGCACATGAAGGCGGCGCTTGCCGCCGAAGAAAGCGAGCGGAGCGCCGCGCTCGAGCGGGAGATTTGACCCGGGGCGGTCGTGAAAAAAAGGGTTAAGCTATAGCCTCCTACCTGTCGATGATAAGAACGGAGAAAGATTATGGGTATCGATCAGGTAGGACAGATGCCGGCACAGACGCCCGCACTGCAACCCGACAGAAACGCTCAAGTGATCGACTCAAACGAGATCAAGGCAATCCTGTACCTCGGCATCAGAGGCAAAATAGAGCTGCCCGTAGAACAGCACAAGGTAGATGTTCTCGTTTGAAGCTGGTATACTGACCGAGTGAGCAGAGGGCCAATTCTTCTTCTGTTGCTTTCCCTCGGTGCCGTCAGAGCTTCCGCGGCGCCCGACATCAACATGGCGTCGGTGAGCGCCGCCGAGGACTTCCGCTCCGGCGTTCAGGCCTTCAACAACGGGCTGTTCGACAAGGCAATCCTGTACTTAGAGAAATCGCTCACAGAAAATCCCACCGACCCCCGCACGAAGGCGTGGCTCGCGCGCGCCTCCTATCGGTCCGGCTTCGTCGAGAGCGCGATCGCGCTCTGGCGGAACCTCGTCGCCACGAAGAAGGGCGGTCCGCTCGTCGAGGACCGCCTCGCCACCGTGAGCTTCCGCGCAGGGCTCGGCAGAGAGCTCTCCGCGGCGGAGGAGCGGCGCTACGTCGTGGCGCAGTCGCTCCCGGGGATCCTTCCGCGCTACGACCTCTTTCTCAGACCTTCGTCCGTCACGGCCCGCCCGGACGGCGGCTACTACGTCGCGAGCTTCGCCTCGAACGAGGTGCTCGAGCTCGACGCGAACGGCGACCTCGAGCGAAAGGTGCGGGGAGGGCTCTGGGGGTTCGATCATCCCTTCGACGTGCTCGATCCGGGGAACGGCTACATCTACGTGAGCGAGTTCGGCTCCGACCGCATCGCCCGCTGCGCGCCCGACGGCGGGCCGGTCTTCCGCTTCGGCCGCCGGGGGCTCGGCGCCGGAGAGCTCCTCGGCCCCCAGTACATGGCGACCGACGGCAAGGGCTATCTCTACGTGACCGACGTCGGCAACCGGCGAGTCTCGAAGTTCAGCCTCGACGGGAAGTTCGTGCTCTCCTTCGGCGCGCCGGGGGACGACTTTCCCGGGTTTCGCGTGCCGTCGGGAATCGCGGTCCACGACGACAAGGTCTTCGTGGCCGACCACGACGCCAAGGACATCGCGGTTTTCGACCTGAGCGGGAACTACCTCACGACCTTGGCGCAGGGCGAGCTTTCCGGGCCCGACGGGCTCTCCTTCGTCGGCTCGTCGGGGGAGCTCCTCGTCTCCGACGCGACGCGGATCCTCCTCTACGACGTCGACACCCAAGCTCACAGCGTCGCTGCCGACCTCTCGGGCACCGCGACGCGGATCGTGAAGGCGGTGTCCGACGCGAACGGCGACCTTCTCGCGGCGGATTTCGACGCGAGCGTCATCTATGTCCTCAGCCAGTACTCGGCGATGTACTCCGGCCTCTCGGTCCAGGTCGATCGGGTCGACTCGGACCGCTTTCCCCGCGTGAGCGTCGACGTGAGCGTCAAGACCCGGCTCGGAAGCCCCTTCACCGGCCTCGACCTCCGCAACTTCGAGATCTCCGAGGGAGACGTGCCGGTCGGCGACCCCAAGCTCGTCTTCAAGGGCATGGACGCCCAGGCGCGGCTCGCGATCCTCGTCGATCGCTCCCCGGCCATGCGGAGCCACGAGTCGGACATCCGGAGCGCCGTGCTCGACATCCTGCGCTCCCTCGCGGGCAGGGGCAGCTTCACCATCCTTTCGGCGGGCGCGAACCCGGTCGTCGAGGCCGGACCGAATACGGAGCGCAATACCGCCGCGGAGGAGGCCGCCGGGAACGGAACCTATTCCGACGCCTGGCGATTCGATCTCGGGCTGCGCATGGCGGCCTCCGAGCTCATTCCCAAGCAGGGCAAGAGCGCGGTGGTGTTCATCACCCAAGGCGACCTCGGCGCGAGCCCCTTCAGACAATTCTCCATGAACGAGCTCCTTCACTACCTGCAGAACAACGGGATCAAGCTCTACACCGTCAACGTCGACCAGGCCGCCGAGGACTCCGCGGCGCTCACCTTTCTCACGCGCCAAAGCGGCGGGGAGAGCTACTACCTCTACCGGCCGGAGGGCATCGGAGCCATCGTGGGCGACATTCTCCGCGCGCGCGACGGAAGCTACGTCTTCTCCTACACCTCGCCGAGCCCGTCGAGCTTCGGCACCGCCTATATCCCGATCGAGGTCGAGGCGCACCTGTTCGCCCGGAGCGGCAGGGACGAAGCCGGCTACTACGCGCCGCTGCAGTTCTGAAGCTCGAGGCGCTAGAAGATCACCGCGAAGACCGAGTCGATCCGCTCGAGGCTCCTTCGAAGCCTCGCCCGCTGGGCCGCCGAGAGCGGCTCGCGATGGCTCTCCTCCTTCAGCTTCTTCAGCGTCGCGCGGGTCGCCTTGAACGCCGCCGCGAGAGAGAGGTCGTCGTTCATGCACGCCTCGAAATCGGTCGCGATCGCCGCGATGAGGCGATCGGCGGCCTGAGAGCGCGCGCTCGAGGCGGCGCGCTCGGCTCTCGTGAGCTCGACCGCGAGCGCCTTGAAGGCGTCGAGCTCCTCGGCGCTCTTTCGCAGGCGCTCCATCGTGAAGTTGAGCCTCTTTCGGTAGTGCCTCACCGAAGTCAGGAAGAAGCGAAGGTGCTCGGGCCTCACTCCCGCCGCGGCGAGCTCGTCGGGGTAGAAGATGTTCCCGTGGCTCTTGGACATCTTCTTCCCGTCGACGATCAGGTGCTCGCCGTGAAGGTAGTAGTTCGCGTACGGTTTCCCGGAGTAGGCCTCCATGACCGCGATGTTGTAGTCGTGATGGCGGTAGATGTTGTCGATTCCGCCGCAATTGATGTCGACCTGCAAGCCGAGGCTCTCGGTGATCATCGCGGGATCCTGGATGTTCCAGGAGGGCCGACCGCGGCCGATCTCGGTGTCCCAGAAGGCGATGTCTCCCTCGTGGTAGCCGTGCCAGAGAACGAAATCGCCGAGGTTCCAACGGTTGCCGTTGTAGGTGTCGTGCTTGAAGCGGACCTTGTGGTCGGGCCAACGGCTCATGTCGAGCCTGAAGAGCTTGCCGAAGTCCTTCTTCTTCTTGGCGTCGAAAAAGACGTCGCCGTCATGCCAGTAGGCGTAGCCCTTTCTGATCAGCTCCCGGATCACCTTCACCGCCTGCCTCACGCTCGTCGCCGAGGTGGGAATCCTCGCGGGAAGCTTGATGCGAAGCAGCTTCGTTTCGCTGAAGAAGTGCTCCGCGACGCTGTCGGTGAGCGCCTCCATCTTCTGGTGGGTTTCGATCGCCTCGCTGATCGACTTGTCCTCCACGTCGGTGAAGTTGATGACCCGCTTCACGCGGTATCCCACGTAGGTCAGGTATCTCACGAGGACGTCCTCGTACAGGAAGGTCCGATAGTTGCCGATGTGCGGGCGGCGGTAGATGGAGGGGCCGCACGTGAATACCTTCACCTCGCGTCCTTCCCTCGGCCGAAACGCCTGTTTCGATCGGCTCATCGTGTTGTAGAGTTCCAGCGGCGTGCTCCTTTTAGAGGGTAGTGGGTTCGTCCCGGTCCCCGCTAAGATACTACATTCGAGGCTCGATCGTAAATAACATCGCGCGTTCCGCCGCCCGAGGCCGCGCGGCCGATTCCCGAAGCTCGAAAAATCGTATATTCTCGTATGGTCACCTAGCAAACGAGAAGGAGTAACACATGGCAGTCAAAGTCGGAATCAACGGATTTGGACGAATCGGCCGCCTGTCGTTCATGGCGCTCGTCGACAAGGGGCTCCTCGGCAGGGAGCTCGACGTCGTTGCCGTGGTCGATGTGGTCACCGACGCGAAGTATTTCGCCTATCAGCTCAAATACGACTCGGTGCACGGCCGCTTCAAAGGAAGCCTCGCGACCGAGAAATCCTCGCCGCAGGCGGAGTCCGACGACGTGCTCGTCGTGAACGGGAACAAGATCAGGTGCGTTCTCGCCACCAAGGAGCCGTCGCAGCTGCCCTGGAAGGAGCTCGGCGTCGAGTACGTCATCGAGTCGACCGGGCTTTTCACGGAGTACGAGAAGGCCGCGGGGCACCTCGCCGCGGGCGCGAAGAAAGTCATCATCTCCGCGCCGGCGAAGGGCGACGTCAAGACGCTCCTCATCGGGGTCAACGACGGCGAGTACGATCCCTCCAAGCATCACGTCGTGTCGAACGCGTCGTGCACGACGAACTGCCTCGCGCCGCTCGTCCACGTTCTCCTCAAGGAGGGCGTCGGGATCGAGACCGGCCTCATGACGACCATCCACTCGTACACCGCGACGCAAAAGACCGTCGACGGGCCGTCGAAGAAGGACTGGCGCGGCGGCAGGGCCGCGGCCATCAACATCATTCCCTCGACGACCGGCGCCGCGAAGGCGGTCGGCGAGGTCCTTCCGGCCGTGAAGGGAAAGCTCACCGGCATGTCGTTCCGGGTCCCGACCGCCGACGTCTCGGTGGTCGATCTCACGTTCCGCTCGACGCGCGACACGTCGATCGAGGAGATCGATTCCCTCCTCAGGAAGGCGTCGCAAACCTACTTGAAGGGCGTTCTCGGGGTCGCCGACGAGGAGGTGGTCTCAACCGACTTCCTCCACGACGAGCGCTCCTCGATCTACGACGCCCTCGCGACCCTCCAGAACAACCTGAAGGGCGAGAAGCGCTTCTTCAAGGTCGTCTCCTGGTACGACAACGAATGGGGCTACTCGAACCGGACCATCGATCTCCTCGTGAAGATGGCGAAGACGAGGTAGCGTCCTCCGGACGGCACTTCTCCGCTTCGCAGGCAGGCGGGAGACAACGGAGCGTGGAGAGGCATGAAACAGTCGATGCTCGGTCCGGTCGGAGCGTGGCTCTCGGAGCGTCTTCCCGACCCGCCGCTCCTTTCCCTTCGCGGCGGACGCCCCCGGGATCTCGACGAGCTGCGCTCGGCGGCGCGCGAGAAGGTGCTCGAGCTCCTCGGCGAGCCCGACGGCGAGGCGGGGGTCAAGGCGACGTGCCTGGCGCGCTACGAGCACGAAGGCCTCGCGATCGAGGAGCTCTCCTGGCGCCTTCCGTTCGGCCCGCCCACCGAAGCGATCTTCCTGAAGCCGGCCGGGGCTCGCGGAAGGCTCCCGGGGATCCTCGCGCTGCACGACCATGCCGGCCGGAAGGTCCTCGGGAGGCATAAGATCGCGGAGGGCCGCGGCGCGCCGGCTCCGCTCGCCGTCCAGCATCGCGCCGTCTCCTACGGGGGCCGCGCCTGGGCGAACGAGCTCGCCCGCCGCGGGTACGGCGTGCTCGTCCACGACGTGTTCCCTTTCGAGAGCAGGATGATCCGCTACGGCGACGTGCCGGAACACCTCGCGGCTTCAGGCAGGCGACCGCTCAGCGGAGGCGCGCCGCTCTCCGACGCGCCTCCCCGTACCCTCGACGAGCTCATCGAGTACGACCACTGGGCGGCGGGACAGGAGTCGGTCATCGCAAAATCGCTCTTCTGCTCGACCACGACATGGCCCGGCCTCTGCCTGTCCGAGGACCGCGCCGCGCTCGGCTACCTCGCCTCGCGGCCGGACATCGACCCCGAGCGGCTCGGCTGCGGGGGCCTCTCGGGGGGCGGCGCGCGCAGCTGCTACCTCGCGGGAACCGACGCGCGGATCAAGGCGGCGCTCTGCGTCGGCTTCATGACGACCTGGCGGGACCTCCTCCTCGCGAAGAGCTGGACCCACACGTGGATGGTCTACGCGCCGCTTCTTCCGCGCTATCTCGACTTCCCCGATATCCTCGCCCTCCGCGCGCCCCTCGCCTCCCTCGTGCAGAGCTGCCGGGACGACGCGCTGTTCACGCTCGGCGAGGTCAAGCGGGCGATCGCGATGATCCGCGCGGTGTATCGAAGGGCGGGAGCGGGCGCCAATTTCGCGAGCTCGCTCCGTCCCGGTCGGCACCAGTTCAGCGTCGCGATGCAGGAGGAGGCCTTCGCCTTTTTCGACCGATGGCTCCAAGGCGCCTGAGCACAGGCGTAAGATGTCTTGCCGACCGGCGTCGAATGGTCGTACTATTTAAGGGGAGCGCGAAAGGGATGCCGTGGGAGGACGAGGCGGGATCGGCGGCCGACGCGGACGTCGACAGCCGCGAGGAGGAGGAGCTCAAGGAACCCGATATGTATCGGGTGGTTCTGCACAACGACGACTACACGACGATGGAGTTCGTGGTCGACGTTCTTCGCTCCATCTTCCACAAGCCCTTGCTCGAGGCGACGAAGATCATGTTGGACGTGCACCGCAAGGGGCGGGGCCTCGTAGGCCTCTACACGTTCGACATCGCCGCGACGAAGGTGGAGCAGGTCCGGCGGAAGGCCCGGGAATCCGAGTACCCGCTGAAGTGCACGATGGAAAAGGCGTAAGAGGGAGCTTTCATGAAGGTGAGCGAAGAGGTCCAGGGGGTTCTGAACGCGGCATACCTTGATGCCAAGGAGCGGCATCACGAGTACCTGACGCCCGAACACATACTGTACGCGACGATTTTCTTCGATCAGGGGCGCGCGATACTCGAGGAATGCGGCGTCGACCTCGATACGATCAAGCACGACATCGAGGAGCATCTCCAGAAGAACGTCCCGGTCACGAAGAGCGGCGAGCCCGTCCAATCGCTCGGCTTCACGGGGGTCATCGAGCGGGCGGTCTTCCACACCGAGGCCTCCTCCAAGGGAGTCGTGGACATCGGGGACGTCCTCGTGTCGATCTACGACCAGAAGGACTCCTTCGGCTCCTACTATCTCAAGAAGGCGGGCATCACCCGCTACGAGCTCCTGCGCATCATCTCCCACGGCGGGCTGTCCGACGAGGAGGAGGAGCGCCCCGACGAGGCGGGCGGCGTCTCCGAGGGGGAGCGCGCCGCCGCGGCCACGAAGGAAAAGCAGTCGGTGGGAAAGAAGAGCGCCCTCGCGCTCTACACGAGGGAGCTCACCCAGGCGGCCAAGGACAACCAGCTTGAGCCCTTGATCGGCCGCGAGGACATCCTCGAGCGCACGATCCAGGTGCTCTGCCGGCGGTTGAAGAACAACCCCGTGCTCGTGGGCGACCCCGGGGTCGGAAAGACTGCCGTCGCCGAAGGGCTTGCCCAGCGGATCGCCGCCGCGAAGGTGCCGTCGCTCCTGCGCGGCTACCGGGTCTACTCCCTCGACATGGGCGGGCTTCTCGCGGGGACCAAGTTCCGCGGGGACTTCGAGGAGCGCATCAAGAAGGTTCTCAAGGAGCTCGAGGAGCAGGAGCAGGTCATCCTTTTCATCGACGAGATTCACACGGTCGTCGGCGCGGGCGCGGTCTCCGGAGGCTCGATGGACGCTTCCAATCTCCTGAAACCGGCGCTCGCCTCCGGCAAGCTCCGCTGTATGGGCTCGACCACCTACGACGAGTTCAAGAAGTTCTTCGACAAGGATCGCGCGCTCTCCCGGCGCTTCCAGAAGATCGAGGTGAACGAGACCACCCCCGACGAAACCTATGAGATCCTCCTCGGCCTGCGCGATCGCTACGAGAAGTACCACGAGGTGAGGTACACCGACGAGGCGCTGCGCGCCGCGGTCGATCTCTCCGCGCAGTTCATCAACGACCGGATGCTTCCCGACAAAGCGATCGACGTCATGGACGAAGCGGGCGCCTACATGCGGATTCTCGCGTATAAGGAGGGCCGTGACAAAGCGGAGCAGGCGGAGACGGTCATCGAGGCCGGCGAGATCGAGAAGGTCGTCGCCAAGATCGCGAGGATCCCGGAGAAGTCGGTCGGCGCGACCGAGGTGACCCGTCTGAAGGATCTCGACGCGCAGCTGAAGGCGCGAATCTTCGGCCAGGACGCCGCGATCGAGGCGGTGGTCGCCGCGGTCAAGCGGTCGAGGGCCGGCTTTCGCGAGCCGAACAAGCCGGTCGCCTCCTTCCTGTTCGTCGGGCCGACCGGCGTCGGCAAGACCGAGCTCGCCCGGCAGCTTGCGGACATCCTCGGCGTGTCGCTTCTCCGCTTCGACATGAGCGAGTACCAGGAGAAGCACACGGTCGCGCGCCTGATCGGCTCGCCGCCGGGCTACGTGGGATACGAGGAGGGCGGCCAGCTTACCGACGCGATCCGCAAGACCCCCCATGCGGTGCTCCTCCTCGACGAGGTGGAGAAGGCGCATCCGGACATCTTCAACGTGCTGCTGCAGGTCATGGACTACGCCACCCTCACCGACAACACGGGGCGGAAGGCCGACTTCCGCAACGTGATCATCATCATGACCTCCAACGCCGGCGCCCGCGAGCTCGGCAAGCCGCTCATCGGCTTCGGCCAGCGGGTCGTGACCGAGTCGGCGGTGAAGGAGGCGGTGGAGCGCACCTTCGCTCCCGAGTTCCGCAACCGGCTCGACAAGGTCGTCGCCTTCGGCAGGCTCGACGAGCGGATCGTTCTCGAGATCGTCGACAAGGAGATCCGCGCCTTCCAAAAGCAGCTAGCCGAGAAATCGGTCGTCCTCGAGGTGAGCGACGCGGCGCGCGAGTGGATCGCCCGCGAGGGATACTCGCCGGACTTCGGCGCCCGCAACATCGCGAGGCTTGTCCAGGACGAGATCAAGCATTACTTTGTCGACGCGGTCCTCTTCGGCGACCTGTCGGGAGGCGGCAAGGCGATCGCCGACGTCGCGGACGGCAAGGTGGTGATCCGGACGGAGAAGCGTGGATCGTAAGATCCCCTATCTCGACGAGCACGCGAGCTTTCGCTTTCCGTCCGTCGACGGCGCGAGCCCCGAGGGCATCGTGGCGGTCGGCGGAAATCTCTCCCCCGGTATGCTCCTTTCCGCCTACCGGCAGGGGATCTTTCCGTGGTATTCTGACGGCGAGCCCATCCTGTGGTGGAGCCCCGATCCGAGGTTCGTCCTGTTTCCCGCCGAGCTGCACGTCCCGAGATCGCTCGCGAGGACGATCCGCCGCGGGATCTACCGCGTCGCCTTCGACACCCGCTTCGAGGAGGTCATCAGGGCGTGCGCCGGGGCGCCGCGAGCGGGCCAGAGCGGAACCTGGATCGTTCCGGAGATCATATCGGCCTACGTCGAGCTGCACCGCCTCGGCTACGCCCACAGCGCCGAGGCGTTCGACGGAGAGCGGCTCGCCGGAGGGCTGTACGGCGTCTCCCTCGGGAGCCTGTTCATGGGAGAATCGATGTTCAGCAGCGCGCCGGACGCCTCGAAAGTCGCGTTCGTCGCCCTCGCGGAGCGCCTGAAGGCGGCGGGCCTTTCCCTGATCGATTGTCAGGTGCGAACCGACCACCTCGAGCGCTTCGGCGCCCGGGAGATCGGGCGCCGCGAGTATCTCGCCCACCTCCGCAGGGGCCTTTCGGCCGGGATGGCGCCCGGGCGGTGGATCTCGTGATCGGGAGGTAGCGCTTGGCAGATCGACCCGCGAGTCAGGCGGCCGACGGCTGGGGCCGCAAGGTGTTCTTCCTCTACCCGCCGAAGGTGATCCTGGAGGAGATGGTCCAGAGCATCATCCAGAGCGAGTACGAGGTCTACATGATCCAGGACCACGTGAAGCTCGTGCCGCTCCTGCGGCAGTTCGAGCGCTCGGTCCTGTTCGTGAACGTCGATAACGAGGTGAAGGGGCTCGACTGCGCCGAGTACGTGCGCTCGCTCATGGGCTCCGCCGAGACGGCGGGCGTTCAGATCGGGGTCGTCTCGTTCAGGGAGGAGCGGGAGCTCCTGCGGAAGTACCTCGTCGAGCTCAAGGTTCCCTGCGGTTTCATCCGGCTGCGGGCGGGCGCCGAGGAATCGACGAAGCTCGTGCTCGCCGCCCTGAAAGCGATCCACGCGGAGGACAAGCGGAGATTCGTCCGCGCCGTCTGCAACGACGGCTCCCTCGCGGCGTTCAACGTCAAGTACAACGGCAGCTACCACGCCGGCGTGATCCGCGACATCAGCTCGGCGGGGATGGCCTGCGTCTTCGACGCGCGCTCCGCGCGCTTCGAGCCGAGCACGCGCTTCCCCGACATCCAGCTCAAGCTCCGCGGGAGGCTGTGCAGGGTGACCGGCACGGTCGCCGGGAGGCGCAGCTCCCCGCAGGACGGCGAGCTCTACGTCGTCCTGTTCGACAAGGACATCGACAGCAAGACCACCGAGCGGCTCCACGCTTTCATCTACGGGGTGCTGCAGGCCGACATGGACCGCAGGATCCAGGCCGTGAAGGTGCCTCAGGCGCAGCCTCAGGCGATCGACATCGACTCGCTCGAGCCGCCGATCCCCTCCTAACGGACGCTACCGCGACACGGCGCCGAGCGCCGACTCGACGCGCGCGAGAATCTGGTCCACGACGAGCGCGAGGAGCCCCGCCGCGACGGCGCCCTCGGTCACGAACGAGGGGTTCTCGCGGACGAGCCCCGATATGATCGGAGCGCCGAGACCTCCGGCGCCGACCACCGCGCCGATCGCCGCGGTGCCCACGTTGACGACCCCGGCGGTTCGAACGCCCGCCATGATGACCGGGATCGCGAGCGGAAGCTCCGCCTTGAACAGGCACTGCCGGGAGGTCATCCCCATGCCCCGCGCCGCCTCGATCACCTCAGGCGGCACGCCGCCGAGGCCGGCGACCGTATTGCGGAGGATCGGAAGGAGGCCGTAGAGAAAGAGCGCGAGCACCGTCGGCGCCGCGCCGAAACCGAGGAGGGGGACCGAGAGCGCGAGGACGGCGACCGGGGGGACGGTCTGGCCGAGCGCGGTCAGATCCCCGACGATGCCGAGGAAGGCCCTGCCCCGGCCTCGAGTGACCAACGTTCCGATTCCGATGCCGAGCGCCGCGGCGAGCGCCGTCGAGACGGCGACGAGGAGGAGGTGCTCCGCCACGAGCGAGCCGACGCTCTCCCGCGGGAAGACAAGCTCCGAGGCGCCCGGAAAAAGGAGCGCAAGGCCCGCCTTCCAGATCTCGGTGTCGGCGGCGAGGAGGCAGAACGCCGCCGCGAGCGCGGCGGTGAGAACCCAGGGAAGGAGCGGTCGCCTCGCGCGCTTCAACGTGCTCAAACCTCGGTGAGCCGCTCGACGTCGGCGAGCGAGAGCTCGCCTACGAGCCTTCCGTCGTCGTCCACGACGGGAACCACCGTGATCCCCTGGCCGAGCATCCTCGACAGGGCGTCGCGCAGGCTGTCGGTCGGGAGGACTCCGGTCTCGGAGGGCGCCGCGCGCGTCAGGGAGCGCGTGGGGTCGCCGAGCGCCTCGGCGAGATCGAGCCACCCGAAGAGCCTGCCGGCTCGGTCGGAGATCCACGCGAAGCGCGCTCCCTCCTCCTTCAGCGCTCCGGCGCGGGAGGCGAGCTCCGGGTCGTCGACGGAGAGCGAGCGCGCCGGGCGAAGGTGATCGGCGACGAGGAACCTCGAAAGCCGCTTCAGCGCGCGGTCGGTGCCGACGAAGCTCTTCACGAAGCCGTTCCGGGGCTCCGAGAGGAGCCGCTCGGGGGTGTCCTCCTGAACGAGCCTTCCGCGGTCGAGCAGGACGATCCTGTCGGCGATGCGGATCGCCTCGTCGAGGTCGTGGGTGACGAAGATCACGGTCTTGCGCAGGCGGCGCTGGATCTTGAGGAACTCGCTCTGGAGGCCGAGCCTGCCGAGGGGGTCGACCGCGCCGAACGGCTCGTCCATGAGGAGGAGCGGGGGGTCGGCGGCGAGCGCCCGCGCGACGCCGATCCGCTGCGCCTCGCCGCCTGAGAGATCCCGCGGGTATTTCCCGCGGTAGCTCTCGGGATTCAAGCCGATCAGGGCGAGGAGCTCGTCGACCCGGAAGCGGATCCGCGCGGCGTCCCAGCGCAGGAGCTTCGGGACGACCGCGATGTTCTCGGCGACGCTCATGTGGGGAAAAAGTCCGATGCTCTGGATGACGTAGCCGATCCGCCTCCGCAGGACCTCGGGCCGCTCGCCGCCCGCGGGCTTCCCGTCGATGAGGATCCTCCCCGAGCTCGGCTCGATCACGCGGTTGATCATCTTGATCGTCGTCGACTTCCCGCAGCCCGACGGCCCGATCAGGACGCAGACCTCCCCGTCGGCGACCGAGAACGAGAGATCCTCGACCGCCACGACGTCGCCGTAGCGCTTCGTGACCCCCTCGAGCTCGATCACGCGTCCCTCCCGGCGGCGCGCACGCCTCGCGGCGTGACGATCCAGATGATCGCGCTCGCGGCCCGGTCGGCGGCGAGCGCGAGCAGAATCACCGGAATGGTGCCGAGGAGAATCAAGTCGGGGGCCCCTTGGCCGAGGCCCTGGAAGATGAAGACGCCGAAGCCGCCCGCTCCGATCAGCGCGGCGATCGTCGTGTTCCCGATGGCTTGGACGAGGGAGGTCCGAACGCCCGAGAGGATGACGGGAAGGGCGAGGGGGAGCTGCACGGAGGCGAGGAGCTGAGCCCTGCTCATCCCCATGCCGCTCCCCGCCGCCATCGCGCCGGGGTCGATCACCCGCAGGCTCGCGTGGGTGTTTCGGACGATCGGAAGGAGCGCGTAGAGCGTGAGCGCGATCACGGCGGGCGTCGTTCCGATCCCCGAGACGCCGAGGTCGCGGAGGAACGGCGAGGCGTGGGCGAGATAGGCGAGCGGCGCGATCAGGAGGCCGAAGAGCGCGAGGCTCGGGATCGTCTGGACGGTGTTGACGAAGAGGAAGATGGACCGCTCGGAGCTTTTCCGCCTGAAGGCCCAGACGCCGAGCGGGACGCCGAGGACGGTCGCGATCGCGGTGGCGGCAAGCGAGAGCGCCACGTGGTAGCCGAGCTGGTCGGCGAAGCGATCGCGCCTCGCAAGGTACTCTTGAACGAGCGAAAGACCGTTGAGAGCCCCGGCGGAGGCGAGCGCCGCGAGGAGCGCGACGGCGAGGCCGCCCACGAGGATCCGATAGGCGCCGGGAGCGCGGCGGTAGGACGCGAGGATGAGGAGGTAGCCTGAGAGCGCGGCAAGCCAGCTTCCCGGAGCGAGGGAGACGCGGGCGAAGGCGCCGTCCGCCGGCCTCAGGCCCGCCGCCCGCTCCGCGCACGCAAGAACGACGAGGACGATGAGGAGGTTGCCCGCGACGCCGAGCGCCACCCCGCCCCACGACCGATCGCCCGCGCGAAGCGCGATCGCGACCGCCGCGAGGAGGAGCGCCGCATAGGCGAGCGTCTCCGCGGGAAGAAACGCGGCCCACACGTGGTAGGGGATCCCGGAGGCGATCCGATTCGGCCTCACGATCAGGAAAGGGAAGAGCGCCGCGAGGAGGCCGACCGCCGCGGCGAAGAGCGACACCCGGTCGGAGCGCGGCCCGCTCACGTCGGCCGGTCCGCCCGTCGCCTGAGATCTTCCATGCGAGCTCGGGAGGCTACTTGGCGCCGAGGAAGCCGTTCGCCTTCAGATAGGCCTCGGCGACGGCGCTCGCTTCCGCGCCGCCGATCGCGACCTTCGCGTTCAGACCCTGGAGCGTCTGGAGGCTGAGGGAGGCGAACACCGGCGCGAGGATCCCCGCGATTTCGGGGTACTCGGCATAGACCGCGCCGCGGACGATCGGCGCCGGCTCGTAGACCGGCTCGACCTCCTTCGAGTCGGCGAGCACCACGAGCCCGAGCGCGGCGAGGGCGCCGTCGGTGCCGTACGCCATGGCGGCGTTCACGCCGTTGGTCCCGTCGGCGGCGGCCTTCTCGGTCTGCGCCGTGTTTCCGCCGGACACCACGAGCAGCTGATCGCTCGTCAGGCTGAAGCCGTAGGCCTGCTCGAAGGCGGGAAGAACGTCGGGACGCGACACGAACTCCTCGGAGGCAGCAAGCTTGAAGGCGCCGCCGCCGCTCAGGTACCCGGCGAGATCGTCGAGGCTCTTCAGTCCCTTCGCGTCGGCGAGATCCTTTCGCACGGCGATCGCCCAGGTGTTGTTCGCGGGAGCGGGGGAAAGCCACACGATCCCGTTTTTCTGGAAATCGAGCTGCTTGACCTCCGCATAGCCCTTCGCCGGATCCTTCCAGATGTCCGGATCGACGCCCTGGAAGAAGAAGGCGCCGTTCCCCGTGTATTCGGGATAGATGTCGATTTCCCCGCTCATGATCGCCTTGCGAATGACGTCGGTCGGTCCGAACTCGGTTTTGTCGACGACCTTGAAGCCGTGGTCCCTCAGCATGAGCACGATCATCTCGCCGATCACGCCGCCTTCGGTGTCGATCTTCGAGGCCACCACGATCGGACCTTTCGCCGCCTCGTGGGATCCCGCCGCCCACGCGGCGGGTCCGAGCAGCAGCAGCCCGGCCGCGACGAGTGCCGCGAGCCCGCCATACCTCTTTTTCATGGCGCTCTCCTCTTTTTTTGGATGCGAACTGCGTCAAAGGTAGACGCATCCCGGCGGATCGTCAACCGGAAAGCGGCGTGCGGAGCGCGAACTTGATTGTTCGGCCGAATGTGGTACGCTTAGCGCACAAGCTCGCGCAGCGCCGCGGGCGAGCGAGGGAACGCATGGTTGCAATCCGGGGGCTCGGCTTCGCGTACCGGCGCAAGCCGCCGTTGTTCACGGGTCTCGATCTCGATCTGTCGGACGGGGTCATCTACGGGCTTCTCGGCAAGAACGGCGCCGGAAAGACCACGCTGCTCAAGCTGATCTGCGGGCTGCTCTTTCCGCGCGCGGGCGCATGCACCGTGCTCGACGAGAATCCCCGACGCCGCTCCCCCGAGCTCCTCAAGCAGATCTACTACGTGCCTGAGGAGCTCTACCTCCCGCGCCTCGACGCGGCGAGCTACGCCGATCTCTACGGGCGATTCTACCCCCTGTTCGACCCGGACGAGCTCAAGCGCTGCCTGCGGGAGCTGGAAGTCGACGACCGGGAACGGCTCGCGACCCTCTCCTACGGTCAAAAGAGAAAGTTCCTCCTCGCCTTCGCGCTCGCCTCGGGGTGCCGCCTCGTCATTCTCGACGAGCCGACCAACGGCCTCGACATTCCCTCGAAGAGTCAGCTGAGGCGCCTCATCGCCTCGGCGTCGCGCGACAAGCGCACCTTCCTGATATCGACCCACCAGGTGAGGGACATGGAGGGCCTCCTCGAGTCGATCATCATCGTGGACGGAGGTCGGGTCATCCTCAGCAGGGATCTCCGCGGCGCGGCCGGCCGCTTCGCCATGCGCCTCTCGGCGCAGGAGCCCGATCCCGCTCGAGCGCTCTACGTCGAGAAGGTCGTCGGGGGCTACGCGGTCGTCACCGAGCGGCGCGACGCCGACGAGCCGGCGATCGATCTGGAGACGCTGTTCAACATGACGATAGCGCGCGGCGGGCGGGGCGAAGAGCTCCTCGGCTCTCCCGCCGGGGAGGAGAAGCGATGAGCGGATCGGGGATTCTCGGACTCCTGCGCAAGGACATCGAAGAGGGATATCGGACGTTCCTCGCGCCGATCGGAGCCGTCACCGGAGTCCTGTTCGTCGTCTATTGCCTCCGCGACCTCTCGGGCTTCCGCGACGACGCGGGCACGGTGAGCGCCGCGACGGCGACGGTGCACATGACGCCGTTCGTGCTGTTGCTTTTCGGGGGCGGGCTCTTCCTGTCGAGCCGCTCGTTCGTCGAGATCCACACGAAGGCGAGAAACGCCGAGTGGTTCATGCTTCCGACCCAGCTTTTCGAGAAGTTCCTCGTGCGCGTGCTCCTCGCGACCGTCGGCTGGGCCGTGGGTACGATCGCCTACTACTTTCTGTTCAGCCTCCTCGCCTCGCTCCTCGCGAAGGTGATCGTCGGGGAGTTCATGGTGCTGTTCGATCCGCTCACCGGCAAGGTCTGGCTCGCGGCCGCGGACTACGTCGTCGTTCAGTCGCTGTTCGTCTTCGGAGCGATCTTCTTCAAGCGCAACCATTTCATGAAGAGCGTTCTCGCGGTGAGCGGCGCGTTCCTCCTCCTCTGGATCCTCGCGACCGTCGTGGAGGCGATCGCCTTCGGTCAGTCGGCCGGGACGGTCACGATCGGCGGATGGAATACCTTCATCGCCGTCCGGGGAAAGATGGAATCCGCGGCGCATACCCTCTTCATCGTCGTGCAGGTGGTCTATTGGGCGCTGCTCGGGCCGGTCATGTGGACGGCCGGCTACCGGAGGCTCGCGAGAACCGAGGTGATTGACGGCGCGTGAGCGAGGCCCGCGCGCTCTCGGGAGGCGCGGAGCAGGCGAGGAGAGAGAGCCGGGAACAAAGGGCCCGACGGCTGTAACCATTCAGGCGGAGCGGTGTTATTTCCCCATAAGCGAGGGGGAGCGGACGCGGGCCTCGGCCTGCGGCCAAAAACGCTCTCCTTCACCTGTTCTTTTCTGAATCACCCATCGCCCCCGGAGTTTTACCTCCTTTTTTCCGGGGGCATTTTTATGCCCCCCAAGGAACCGATGTTCGCCCCGCTCCCCCTGCCGTGTTTCCATAGCCCGTCAATCCCCGCGATCTGGTGGATATTTTGGAGATAAGAGCGACCGTTGTCCCGGTCTCGTGCGCGGAGCGTCTCACAGCACCTTGCGGGCCTTCAGCTTCGCCGAGATGCTCGCGAGGCTGATGCCGAAGCGCTCGGCGATGTCGCGCGCGTAGCTCTTTCCGATCGGGGGCCCCGCCGCGATCCGAAAGGTCCTCTGCGCGCCGTGCGAGCCGTTTCCCGTCGCGTCCGCCTCGGCGACGAGGCTCGCGAGGCTGCTCGCTCCCGCGACGTTTCGGTTGATCTCGTCGATCCGGTAGGCGAGCTCGTGGAGGTGCGTCGCGAAAATCGCCCTCGTTCCGAGGAGCCTGAGCGCGCTCACGATGTCCTCGGCGAGGTAGAGGCTCTCCCCGGGGCTCGTGCTCGACAGGGACTCGTTCAGCAGGATGAGGCTGTGGCGGGTTACCTCCGCGAACAGCGCGGAGAGCCGGGCCGCCTCCTCCGCGAGTCGCCCTTGATCGAAGGTGCCTTTCTCCTCGATCGGAAAGTGCGTGATGACGAGGTCGGCCGGGCTGATCCCGGCGGACTGCGCCGGCGCGAGGAGCCCGACCTGGGAGAAGACCTGCGCGATCCCGACCCCCTGGGTGAAGGTCGTCTTGCCGCCCTGGTTGGGTCCGGTGAGAATGAAGATGCGCCCGCGCTCGCCGAAATCGACGTCGTTGGTCACCACGCGCTCCCGGAGGTCCGTGGCTCCCTCTTCGAGCATGTGGAGCGCGAGCGGGAGGTTGTAAAACCCGCGGAACAGGGTTTCCCGCGCCTCCCGATCGAGGATCTCCGGCCGGCAGAGCGGGAGCCCGGCGGCCTTGAGGCGGCCGAGCAGATCGGCCGCCCCGATGAAGAAGGCGATCTCGGGGCGAAGCTCCTGGAGAAAGCTCGTATTCACCTGGATGTACGTGCGGAGCGCCGCCGCGAGCGGCCGCGTGAGCGAGCTGAGCATCCGATCGAGGTCCTGGAAGAGCGGGGCGAGCGGAAAGGCGCCGGTCGGATAGAGCTCGGCGTTCGCCGGTCTCGGGGTCTGGCGGAGCGGGACGGCCGACTCGAAGCGCTCCGACTCGGCTTGCTTCCCGAGGAGCCGGTCGATGAGGGACTGCTGCGAGAAGGGGCGCTCGTTCACCGAGAGGAGCGCCGCTTCCACGGGCCTCAAGCGCTCGTCGAGGTTGATCCCCACGGTGACGCTCTTGCGCTTTCGAAGGCCCTCCGCGAGCTTGGGGAGCTCGCGGCTGAGCGACGCGAAGGCCGGCCGTCCGCGCCTCTCCTCGACCGCATCGAGAAGGCGCCGAAGCCCCGGCGACTCGATCGCGCCGGAGCGCTTCGCGAAGAGATCGTGAAGACCGTTCAGGCAGTCGACGTAGAGCTCGAGCTCGCCGAGGCGCCAGACCGCCTGCTTGAGCGGGCTCCCTTCGACGCGGTGGGAGTCCGCATACCAGCCGAGCTCCGCGATTTTCGGCAGCGCCTTCTTGAGCCCCGCCACGAGATCGGGCGCGGCGGTGAGCTCCTCGATGGTCGCCTGCCGGTACTCGATCACGCGGGGGTCGGTGCACAGGCGGGTGAGAATCGCGAGCACCTCGTCCCTGCCGATGCCCTCCGAGGCGATCGCGCTCGCGATGTCGCCGAGGGAGAGATCGGAGACGCACCGCTCGGAAAGCCGCTCGCCCGCCGCCGGGGTCCCGTCAGGGTAGAGCAAGCTCACCGCGTTCGTGAGGCTGTCCACCCCGGCATTCTACCGGATTTCGTGACGCATGACAGCTCGACGGGCGACTGCGCGGCCGTTCCCGCCGTCGGTCGGCGGGGAACCCCTCCCGATCGGGCGGACGGGTCCTATCGCGGGCGTCTTCCGCACGAAGGCTCCTGGATGCGTCTTCGTGGACGGGCGGCCACGGGCGCCCGTCCTTCCGCGCGGAATCCTTGACATACCATAGGGGGGTAGGGTATATTGAGCAAGGAGGAACCAGATGGACGAGGCGCACAAGGCGAGCATTCTGAGCCGGGTCGGGAGGATCGAGGGGCAGATCCGCGGGATCGCCAAGATGATCGGCGAAGAGCGGTACTGCATCGATATCCTCACCCAGACAGCGTCGGTCGTGTCGGCGCTGCGCGGGGTGGAGGATCTCGTGCTCGAGCATCACCTCCAGACCTGCGTCGCCGAGGCGATGCGAGGCGACGAGCCCCGGCTGAAAGAGCAGAAGATCGACGAGGTGATGGCGGTGCTCTCGAGGTTTCGTAAGCGCGGCTAAAGCGCAGGCCTGGGAAAGGAGGTGGGGTATGGCGGAGGAGGTCGAGACGCTCAGGATCGAGGGCATGCACTGCGCAAGCTGCGCGGCCACGGTGGAAAAAGCGCTTGCCGGGGTGAGCGGCGTCTCGCGGGCGAGCGTGAACCTCGCGACGGAGCGCGCGCTCGTCCGCTTCGATCCCGGAACGGCGGACGTGCGGGATCTCATGCGGGCGGTCGACCGCGCAGGCTATACGGCGCGCTCGGGCGGCTCGGAGCCCCTCGCCGGAGCCGACCGCGCCGAGGCGCGGCGGGCCCTCGTCGCCTGGGCCCTGACGACGCCGCTCGTCGTCCTGATGGCCGCGCGGATGTTGGTCGGCGCGGAGATCGTTCCAGCGGCGTGGTACGGTCTCGTCGCCTTCGCCTCGAGCGCGCTCGTCCTTTCGACGTGCGGCCGGCCGACGCTCTTGGGCGGGCTTCGCTCGATCGCGCGTCGTGCCCCGGACATGAACTCCCTCGTCGCGATCGGTACCCTCGTCTCCCTCGCCTCCGGAGCGCCGGCGCTTCTCCGCTTCCTCGGGATCGGATCGGGCTTCGAGGGCTTCGCCGACATTTCGGGAATGATCATGGCGGTCTTCCTCACCGGCCGCTCGATCGAGACCCTCGCGAGGCGCCGCGCCTCCCGGGCGATCGGACGGCTCTCGACGGTACGGGTCCGCGAGGCGCTCGTCGAGCGCGACGGAGCGGAGCTCACGCTCCCGATCGAGGAGGTCGTCCCCGGCGACGTCGTGATCGCAAGGCCGGGCTCCCGGATTCCCCTCGACGGCGTGATCGTCGAGGGGGGAGGGGCGGTCGACGAATCGGTGGCGACGGGGGAGCCGATGCCGATCGCGAAGCGGCCGGGCGACGCGGTGATCGGCTCGACGATGAGCTTGGACGGCTTTCTGAAGATACGGGTCACGAAGGTCGGGGAGGACACCTTCCTCGCCCGGGTGGCGGGGCTCATCGAGGAGGCGCAGGGCTCGAAGGTCCCGGTCCAGCGCTTCGCCGACCGGGTCGTCGCGCTGTTCGTTCCCGGGATCTTCCTCCTTGCGCTCGGCACGCTTGTCGCGTGGCTCTCGGCCCCTTCGGTCATGGGAGCGGCGGCGGAGCGCGCGGCCGCCTTCGTGCCGTGGGCGGGCGCCGCGGGGTCGTCCTCGCGCGCTCTGTTCGCGGCGATCGCCGTGCTCGTCATCGCGTGCCCCTGCGCGCTCGCTCTCGCGACCCCCACGGCGCTCGTGGCGGGGACGGCGCTCGGCGCTCGGAACGGAATCCTCCTCAGGCGCGGAGCGGCGCTCCAGACGTTGAGGGACGTGACGACGGTCGTCTTCGACAAGACCGGCACCATCACCGAGGGGGCGCCCCGCGTGACCGACGTGGTGCCGCTCGGCGTCGAGCCGGCCTCCGAGCTCCTTCGCCTCGCGGCCTCCGCCGAGCGGGGCTCGGAGCACCCGATCGGGCGCGCCGTCCGGGAGCACGCGCGCGAGGCCGGCGCGGAGCTGTCCGCGCCCACGCGTTTCGCGGCGATCCCGGGCAGGGGGGTCCGCGCGGTCGTGGAGGGACGGGCGATGCTCGTCGGGGGCTCGGCGCTCCTCGCCGAGGAGGGCGTGCCGGTCTCCTCCGCGCAGGCGAGCGAACGCGCGCGAGCCGAGTCGCAGGGAAAGACCGTCGCGCTCGTCGCGCTCGACGGCGCGCTCTCAGGCCTCATCGCGGTCGCGGACCGGGTGAGACCCGGTGCCGCTCGCGCGATCGAGGAGCTCAAGGCGCTCGGCATCGAGCCGGTGATGCTCACCGGAGACGGCGTTCGCTCCGCCCGCTCGATCGCGTGCGAGGTCGGAATTGAGCGGATCTCGGCCGGACTTCTTCCCGGGGACAAGGCCGAGGAGGTGAAGCGCCTCCAGGAGGCGGGGAGGCTCGTCGCGATGGTCGGCGACGGCGTCAACGACGCCCCCGCGCTCGCGCAGGCCGACGTCGGCATGGCGCTCGCGACCGGAGCGGACATCGCCGTTGAGGCCGGCGACATCGTGCTCGCTCAGGCCTCCTTGAGCGCCGTCGCGAAGGCCGTGCGCCTGAGCCGCGCGACGCTCCGCACGATCAAGCGGAACCTGCTCTGGGCGGCGCTCTATAACCTCGTCTGCGTTCCCGCCGCGGCGCTCGGCCTGCTGCACCCGGTCCTTGCCGAGGCGGCGATGGCGCTCAGCTCGATCACCGTGATCGCGAGCTCCTTCGCCCTGCAGCGCGCGAGGCTCGATCCCGGGCCTCAGTACTTGAAGGCGGAGTTGCCGATGAACTCCCGGAGGATCGAGTCGTCGGGCACATAGGTGGCGGGGATCGGCGCGAAGTTGGCGAGAAAGGCGAGGAGGTGAACCGCTTCGGGATACTCGGCGTGAACCGGCTTCACGGTGCGAAGGAGCGGCTCGGCGTAGGTCTTCAGGACCGCGAGCTCGTAGTCGAGCGCCGAGTTGAACGCGGAATCCGCGTTGTTTTGGAACGGAAAAATGTTGCGGTCCTCGCCCCTTCGCACCGAGGGCCACCGGGCGAGCGTGGTGAGCGCGTCGTAGCCGCGGAAGTTGTAGTCCCGCACGATTCTCCGAATGAGGCGATTGTCGGTCGTGGAGACCCGGTGGTGGTCGTCGAGGTTGAGCTGGGTCAGCGCCGACACGTACACGGTGTGCTTCTGGCTTCGGGTCACGAGCGGCGTGAGCCGGTCGTTCAGGCCGTGAATGCCCTCGATCACGAGGATTCCGCGGTCGGGCAACCTCAGCGTCCTCCCGCGGGACCGCCGGTCGCCTCGTTTGAAGTCGAAATCGGGAACCTCCACGGTCTCGCCGCGAAATAGCTCGAGCAGGTGCCGATTGAGCAGCTCGATGTCGATCGCCTCAAGCGCCTCGAAGTCGTACTCGCCGCTCGCGTCGCGGGGCGTGCGCTCGCGGCTGAGAAAGTAGTCGTCGAGGGATATGGGAACCGGATCGAAGCCGTTCACCCGCAGCTGGATCGCGAGCTTCTTCGCGAAGGTCGTCTTGCCCGACGAGGAGGGGCCGGCGATGAGGACCGCTTTCACCTCGGCTCGCCGTTCCTGGATCTGGTCGGCGATCTCGGCGATCTTCTTGTCGTGGAGCGCCTCGGCGATACGGATGAACTCCTGGGCTCCCTTCCGGGAGCCCAGCTCGTTCAGGTTGCCGACGCAGTGGACGTTCAGGATCTTCCCCCACGTCTTGTACTCCTGGTAGACCGCGAAGAGAACCGGATTGTCCTCGAAGGCCGAAAGCGCGAGGGGCTCGCGCTGCGCCGGGTAGCGGAGGAGAAATCCGGGAGGGTAGGGCTCGACTGAGAACACCGAGAGGAGCCCGGTGGAAGGCGCGAGGGGGCCGTGCGAGAGGTCGGTGAGCCCGCCGCACTCGTAGACCGCGATCTTGCTGTCGTTTCGGTAGCGCAGGAGGAGCTCGGTCGCCTGAAGCCCCTCGCGGCGGAAATAGTCGACGGCCTCCGGGTAGGAGACCACGCCTCGACAGATCGGCAGATCCTGCCGAACGATCTCCCGCATGCGCGAGGCGATCCGATCGAGGTCGGCCCGGTCGACCGACCGGCTGCCGTCGTCGAAGTGGTAGAAATAGCTGTCGCCGAGAGAGTGGCCGATCACGAGACGCCGGTCGGGGAAGAGCTGCCTGACGGCGATCGTGAGGAGGAAGCAGAGCGAGCGCCGGTAGATCCTCGCGCCCTGATCGGTCTCGACGGTCACCGGCTTGAGCTCCGAGTTCACCTCGATCTTGAACGAGAGGCTCGTCGGCTCGTTGTTCACGAGGGCGGCGACGATCGGAAAGGGAGTATCGGCGAACTCTTTCTCCCCGAGGAGCTCGCTCACTCGCGTCCCGTAGGGAACCGCGAGCGTCTTTCCGCTCGGGAGCCTTACCGTGATTTCCTGCATGCCGTCTCCTGATCGTCCCGCCGTGTGCGAGGGAAAAGCGTACCAATTTTCCGAAACGACGCGCAAGGTGGGAGGTGGGACCCCGGCCGGATCGCCCGTGCCGCGCCGCTCGCCCGGCAGCGGGGCGAGACCGCCTCGCGAAATCGGATCGAGACTCAGGATGCGGGCAAGCGGACCGGGCGGCGCTTTAGCCCCTATACACCGCGGCGCCGCCGGTCTCGACGGAAAAGCATTCGATGGTCCCGCGCTCCTTCTCGGTCACGTAGATGACGTTCTCGCCGTTCGGACCGAAGCTGACGTTCGTGGGGAATCTCCCCTCCGTCTTGATCCATCCCACGCGGTCTCCCGCGGCGTTCGTCACGGCGACGCCTCCCTCGCCGAGGATCGCGCAGTAACAGCTGCCGTCCTCGCCGAAGGCCATGCCGTCGGGGCCTCGAAATCCCGCTCCCCGCCAATCGGGATCGAGGAAGTTGCCGGCAATTCTTCGCGGGCCGACCGCCCCGCCCGGCTCGAGGGCGTAGCCGAACAGGAAGCCGGTGATCGTCTCGTTCGCGTAGAGATTGCCGTCCGAACCGACGGCGATTCCGTTCGCGAACCTCATTCCGCGGTCGACGAGCGACGCCTCGCCGGTGTCCACGTCGATCTCGAAGACGCACCCGTCCACCGGCGCGTCCGCGTAGTCGGGGCGCTGCGCCCAGATCGATTCCCATTCGCGATAGGAGATGCCGGAGTCGGTGAGAAAGAGCTTGCCGCTCGGAGCAAAGCAGAGATCGTTCGGGAGGAGAAGCGGCCGGCCGCAGGCGGCGGTGAGAAACGTGTCCACGCGGCCGTCGGAGGTCACCCTGAGGAGGGCGGGCTCGGGATGGGTCGCCGCGACCCAGAGAACGCCGTGTGAGCCGACGGCAAGGCCGTTCGGCCGATCCACGGTCGCGAGGCGGCGCACGGTCCTCCCGTCCCGACTGACCCGTGTAATGCTCCCGGGTCGGGTCATCTCGACGACGAGCCAGTCTCCGTCGGGGAGCAGCCGGGGAGTCTCGGGCTCCCGAAGACCTCGCGCGAAAATCATCCTTACGGTCCTCCTCTCGGACTCGGTACCGCGCGAGAACGCCGTCGGCCCCGCGGCGGATCGGCTGCCCTCGACCGACCCCGGCGGGCTCACCCGAGCCCCCTGATCTCCCTGTTCATCGAGCGAAGCAGGGAGTTCAGGTGAATGATGTCGCCGCCCATCACGAAAATCCGGGCTCCCTTTCTCCTCTCCTCCTCGACCGATTTCGGATCGAGGGTATACCGCCACATCGGTTTTCCCTTTCGCTCCGCCGCCTCCCTGACCCTCTCCCGCGCCCGCTCGAGCTCGGCGCCCGAGAAGGTCGAGAGCCCTATCGCGATCGCGTAGTCTTGGTAGCCGAACCCGACGGCGTCGATTCCGTCGACGTCGAGGATGGCGTCGACGTTCTTGACGCCCTCAGGCGACTCGATCAGGACCCACAGCATCGTCTCCTCGTTCGCTTCCCGGATGAACCGCTGGAGGTCGAGGGGAGCGGTTTCGTTCGGGAAGAACTCCGTCGCGCTGCGATCGTAGGTGACGAAGCCGCGCTTGCCGTTCGGGGGAAACTTCGCGGCTTCGACGATCTTGCGCGCCGCCTCGGGAGTATCGACGTGGGGCACCATGATGATCTGCGCGCCGCATTTGAGCGCCTTGACGATCTGGTTGACCGGCGGCTGGCCGGCGATGCATTGCTCGGTTCTGAAGAGCGGCGTCAGGCCGGCGAGCTCCGCCGCGCGGACGAGGCTCTCCACCGTCTCCCAATCATGGGCGACGTGCTCGTTCTCGATATGGGCGAAGTCGAAACCCGCCTGTCCGGCGATCTCGATCACCCGCGGATTCCGGAGCCAGATCTCAAGGCCGATAACGAGACGGCCGTTCTTGACCTTCTCCTTGAGCAGATTCTTCCTGACGTACATGTTCCGTTCCTCCTGAGCCTCCGGGGCGGGCTGCCGCGGACCGGCTACTCGGCGACCTTCAGCCAACCGCCGTCGACGTAGTAGTTGGAGCCGACGCAGTAGCTTGCGAGGGGCGAGCAGAGGAAGCAGTAGAGCTTCGCGAGCTCGGCCGGGGTCGCGAAGCGTCCGATCGGCGCGTTCTCCTTGGCGATGCCCTCGAGGTAGGCGTCGCTCGATATGCCCTTCTGCTTCGCCACGATGGCGGCGGTCTTGTCCCAGTCCGGCGTGCGGATCAGCCCGGGGCTGACCGTATTGACCCGGATGTTGTGGGCGATGAGCTCGTTCGCCATGCATTTGGAAAGCATGACGAGCGCCGCCTTCGTCACGTTGTAGATGGGCTCGTAGTCGAGCGGCTGCTTCGCGCAAATGGAGGCGGTGTTCACGATGACCCCGCCCCCTCGGGCTCTCATCACAGGGGCGCACAGGCGCGCGAGCCTCACCGCCGCCATGACGTGCAGGTCCCAGTACCGATACCACTTCTCGTCGGAAGCGTCCTCGATCTTTTCCGCCGACCCCGTGCCGGCGTTGTTGACGAGGATATCGATTCCGTGAAAGGCCTGCTCCGTGCGCGCGACGAGCTCCCGAAGATCGTCGGCTCGCGTCACGTCGGCGCGGATGCCGATGACCTTTCGTTTCGCCGCGCCCTGAATCTTGCCGACGGCCTCCTCGAGCCTCCGCTCGTCGCGCGCGCAGATCGCCACCATGGCGCCTTCCGCCGCGAGCGCTTCCGCGACGGCGTAGCCGATTCCGATGCTGCCTCCGGTAACGAGGGCGACCTTCCCGTCGAGCTCCAAGTTCATCTGTGTACCTCCAACCTGTTCGACACCTTCCGAACGGGGTTTTTTCGAATCGAAATCGCCTCGCGCGCTCGTCCCGCGCCGCTCCGAAGAGCCCCGCGCCTGCCCGCTTACTCGCCTTTCCCGGTCTCGCCGATCGGCGCGCACGACCGCCGAATCGTAAGCTGGGGATCGAGAATGATCCGTTTTTGCTCGAGCTCTTCGTTCCTGATCATCTTGATAATGGTCTGGGCGGCGATCTGCCCCGTCCGTTCGGGAAATTGATTGACCGTCGTCAGGGGCGGATGGAGAGCCGCGGCGATCGGCATGTCGCCGAAGCCCACGAGCGAGAGGTCCGTAGGAATGGACAGCCCGCGCTCGTAGTAGGCCTGCATGATACCGATCGCGACCTGATCGCTCACCGTAAACAGCGCCGTCGGCCGCTCCGGCAGGTCGAGGAGCCGAATGCCGGCCCGGTAGCCGCCCCGCTCGTGCGGGTCCTCTTCGACGACGAAGCGCTCCTCGACCTCGATTCGGTTGTCGGCCATCGCGCGCTCGAAACCCGTCCGTTTATATTTGTAGGTCGTAAAGTCGACATTTCCGGTCACGAAGCCGATTCGGCGGTGGCCGAGGCCGATCAGGTAACAGGTAGCCTTGTAGGAGCCCTCCACCTCGTCCGCCATGACGGAATGGACGTTCGACCCGAGGATGTAATCGTTCACGAGGAGCACGGGGATCTTGTCGCTGAGTCGTACGATGTGCTCGTCGCGGGTCAGGGCCGGACGGGTGCCGAGGAAGATCATCCCGTCCACGCCCTTCGTGAGCAGGTTATCGATGTATCGTCGCTCCTTCGCGACGCTCTCCTCGCTGATGCAGAGCAGGATGTTGAAGTTCAGCTTCGACAGCTCGTCTTCGATGGCCTTTATGACGACCGGGTAGTAGAGGTTTGCGATCTCCGGGATCATGAGGCCGATCGTCTTCAAGCTCTGCCGAGTCAGCGCCCTCGCGATGACCGGCGGCCGATAGTCGAGCTCCCGCAGCGCCCTTTGAACGGCCTTGCGGGTTTGCTCGGTCACGTTGGGCGAGTTGTTGATCACCCGCGAAACGGTCGCCGTGGAGACCCGCGAAAACCTTGCGATGTCCCTGATCGTCACCGGCACAGTTCAAACTCCTTCCGAGCGCGTCCCCGATCCGCTCGCGATGTACGAGATGTTACGGCTTCCACGATCGTTACAGCATGTGTTACATCCGCCTCGGGAAGTATACAATGAGAGAGAGAACCTTTGCAAGCGGAAAACGCACATCTTGCGCTCGTTACGCGGTTCTAAAAAATCGAATTGGATGAATCCTTCGAATGGTCCGACTAAGACCTGCGGAACTTATGAAAGTCGTTACAATTTTTGGTTGACAGGAGTCGTAGACCGGGTGTACTGTTCTGAAATGTAACGGGTGCTACCGACCCAGAGATCCGGCACCTTCCGGTCATCGCACCTCCCGAGTTCGAAGAGGGCAGAACGTTTCGTATGGCGCACCTTGACGCTTTATCCGCACTCAGCGTGCATCACCTCACGAAGAAATACTCGGGCGTCACCGTTCTCGACCGCGTCGACCTTTCGGTCCGCCCGGGCGAGATTCTCGCGCTGCTCGGCGAGAACGGCGCGGGGAAATCGACGCTCATGAAGATCCTGTCCGGGATTCATCGACCGGACGACGGCAGGATCGAGTTTTTCGGCCGGGAGATCGAGCTCCGAGGCCCCAAACAGGCGCAAGCGCTCGGCATCAACATCATCCATCAGGAGCTCAATATCGTCGCCAACCGGACCGTAGCCCAGAATATCTTTCTCGGGCGCGAGCCGCCCGCGACCTGGCTGCCGGCGTGGTCGGGCTGGATCGACATCGCGCGCATGAATGCCGACGCGCAAGGCCTCCTTCGCGAGGTCGGCCTCGCGTCGCTTGCCCCGTCGGCTCGATGCGCCGAGTTGTCCACCGCCCAGCAACAGCTCGTCGAGATCGCGCGGGCGATCTCGACGGAGTCGAAGATCATCCTCATGGACGAGCCGACCTCCTCCCTCTCGGCGGCCCAGGTCGAGTCTCTCTTTCAGTTGATGAGGAGGCTGCGGAGCGGAGGGTTGGGCGTGATTCTCACGACGCACCGGATCGAGGAAGCCTTCGAGATCGCCGACCGAATCGTGATCCTCCGCGACGGCAAGCTCGTCGCCGACCGGCCCGCCAAAGAGACTCGCCCCCAGGAGGTCATTCAATGGATGGTGGGCCGCCCCGTCGGCCAGCTGTTTCCCGAGCGCTCCTCCGCGCCGCACAAGGACCTGCTCCAGGTGAACGGGCTGTCGGGGGGAAAGGTGAGGGAGGTGAGCTTCGCGGTCCGCCGCGGCGAGGTATTCGGCCTCGGCGGCCTCATGGGCTCGGGCAGGACGGAGGTCGCGCGGCTCCTTTTCGGCGCCGACCGAGCGGAGCGCGGCGACATCGTCCTGAACGGCAGGAAGGCTCGGATCGCGTCGCCAGAAGACGCGGTCGCCCTCGGCGTCGGCTTCGTCCCCGAGGATCGGAAGCTCCAGGCCCTCATCCTCGATCTTGCGGTCCGGCAGAACATGGTGCTTGCCTCGCTCAGGAGCTTCTCACGCGGCGGAGTGATCAGGCGGAAGGCGATCGAGCGGAGCGTTGGCGCGTACGTGCGCGACCTCAACGTCCAGCTGCGCTCCGCCTCCCAGCACGTGCGCTTCCTGAGCGGAGGCAACCAGCAGAAGGTCGTGCTCGCGAAATGGCTGATGCTGTCCCCGCGAATCCTCATTCTCGACGAGCCGACGCGAGGAATCGACGTGGGAGCGAAGGCTGAGATCTACGCGCTCATCGACCGCCTCGCCTCCACCGGGATCGCCATCGTCATGATCAGCTCCGAGCTGCCCGAGCTTCTCGGCATGAGCGACCGCGTCGGCGTCATGTCGGAAGGGCGGTTGGTCGGCGTGCTCGACCGGCGAGAGGCGACGCCCGAGACGGTCATGAGGCTTGCGAGCATGGGCAAGGCGGCGCTCGAAGGAGGCGCGCGGTGAGCGACGAGCGACGCGACGCGACCGTCCCCGGGGCTCCGCGCCGGAGAACGGCGCTTCTCGCCTTCGAGCGGTTCTATCGCAGTTCCGAGGCGGGGACGCTCGCCGCGGTCGTTTTGCTCATGGTGCTCCTGACCTTCGCGAACAACCAGTTTCTCACGCGCGACAACCTGATCTTCACCGCCCGGTCGTTCTCCTTCATCGCGATCGCCGCCATGGGAGCCTGTTTCGTCATCATCGTCGGAGGCATCGACCTGTCCGTCGGCTCCGTCATGGGGCTCGCGGGGGTGGTCGCCGCGTTCCTCAGCTCGCACGGCTACGGGACCATCCCGTCGGTCGTCGGCGCCCTGCTTGTCGGCACGGTCTCGGGCCTCCTCAACGGTCTCTTGATAGCGAAGGGGGGGCTGGCGCCCTTCATCGTGACCCTCGGCACGTTGAGTATCTTTCGAAGCTTCGTCTACATCGTGACGGGGGGGTTCCCGATGCAGGGGTTCGGCCCTTCGCTGTTGTGGCTCGGACAGGGCTTTTTCATCGGGATACCGATGCCCGTTTGGATCATGGTCGTCTTCTGGATCCTGCTCACTTTCGTGCTCCGCAGGATGCGGCTCGGATGGTACGCCTACTCCATCGGAGGCAACGAGGAGGCCGCGCGACTGTCGGGGCTGCCGGTCGACCGGGTCAAGGTGCTCGTCTACGTCATCGCGGGGCTCATGGGGGCGATCGGAGGCCTCCTCCTCGTCGCGAGGCTCGGGGTCGGGGAGTCGACCGCCGGGCTCGGCTACGAGCTGAACGTCATCGCCGCCGCGGTCATCGGAGGCGTGAGCTTGAAAGGAGGCCAGGGCTCGGCGTTCAGCGCGGTTTTGGGCGCGGCGCTCATCGGCGTTCTCAACAACGGGCTCGTGCTCCTCGGCGTCGGCGAGTACCTTCAGCAGCTCGTGATCGGCGCGGTGATCATTCTCGCGGTGTCGATCGATCGCATCCGCGCGAAGAACTTCGCGTGAGCTCCTCGCGCGACGGAGCCCGTTTTCGTCAAAAAAGTCTTGAAAGCTGTTTGTTAGGAGGTTATATGAGCAGTTGTAGATGGTTCATTCGTTTCGCGCTTGTCCCGGTCCTCTCCGCGCTCCTCGGAGTCTCCGCCTTCGCGGGCGGGCAGAACGAAGCGGCGTCGAGTAAACCGGGCTTCCTGAACTTCGCGGTCGTCGCGAAGAGCCTGAACAACCCGGCTTTTCAGGTCGCGGAGAAGGGGGCGAACGATCGCGCGGCGGAGCTCGGAGACGTGGGCATCACCTGGACGGCTCCCACGAACGCGGACGCCGCCGAAGAGGTCCAGATGATCGAAGGATTCATCGCAAAGCACGTCGACGGCATTCTGGTGGACAGCCTCGGGCCCTCCGCGTGCGGGGCGGTGAACGAGGCGATAAAGGCCGGCATCCCGGTCGTCATGTGGGATTCGGACTGTCCGGACAGCGAGCGAAACGCCTACGTCGGATCCGACAACTTCAAGGGCGGGTACGCCGCGGGGCTGCTCTACGCCAAGGCGGTCCAAGGAAAGGGTCAACAGAACGTGGCGATTCTCACGGGAACGCCGGGCGCCTCCAATCTCCAGCAGCGCGACCAAGGGTTCACGAAGGCGCTCGACGACCAGCAAATCCCCTACAAGATCGTGACCACCGTTCCCTGCTACGAGGACCTGGCGAAATCGGTGACGGCGGTTGAAGATACCCTCCGAGGCAACCCGAGCATCAACGGTTTCTTCTTCGACGGGCCGTGGTCGCTCCTCGTGGATCCCAGCAACCTTCCGGTCATGACGAGCAAGGTTCAATCGGGGGCGCTTACCGTCGTGTCATTCGACACCCTTCCGCCCGAGATTCAATACGTCACGAACGGGTCGGTCATCGGGCTCGTCGGGCAGACCTACTACGGCTGGGGTTACCAGGGTATCCAGGTGCTCTATCAGATCGTGAAAAACCATCTGAAATATCCGAAGTTCGTGAACACGGGGCTCGGGATCGTCACGCCCCAGCCGGAAATGGTGGGAGACCAGCAGTCGATAACGCCGCAGGCCATGAACCAGCTTTGGAGCTCGTTCAGTTTCAAGGAGAAGCCGCTGCTGCCGCAGGACCTCCACTGAGCAATTCCGGGATTCAGGCGATGCTCCCGCTCACGGGAGCGGGAAGGCCTAGGCCGCGGAGCGTAACGAAGAAAGGCGGCCTTGCGCCTCCTTGCGGGCATGAGGCGGTCCGCCTCGGGCGCCCTAAGGAGGATCCGGGTCGGTCTGACGACCGCGTGAGAGGTCGTGACGCGCGCGGAGGGAACCCGGACACGCGGGAGGCGGGAACGAGGCGAGACCATCGGCGGGCGCACGGGATCGTGCGCCCGCTTGATCGACAGGGCGCGGCTCTTTTCGACGCGGAGAGGCGAGGCGTCGAGACGGGCGGGCCGATCGGGGAGGGGTGAGGGATGATCACGCGAAAGGAGCAGCGCGAGGCGCAGCGAAGGGCGGCCGCGGAATTCCGAAGGATCGGATTCGCGATCAGCGAGCGGGAGTGCGAGAATATCGAGGTCGTGGATTTCGGCCTGGGCCGCCTCGAGATCGAGGGCGTGCAGATCCTCACGCTCGTTCACACGGGCCGGATCAGCGTAAAGCTTCTCTGTCTTTTCCCCGATCAGACGGAACCGGAGCATTGGCACCCGCCGGTCGGAGACGACCCGGGAAAAGAGGAGACCGTGCGGCTTCTCGACGGAACTCTCCGCTTTTACGTGGAGGGGGAGGATACCCTGAGCTTGGGCGCGATCCCGGCGGTTTCGGCCGCATACTACCGCCTGCGGCACGAAATCGTCATGAAGCCGGGGGACCAGCTCCTCTGCAAGCCGGGTCAGAAGCATTGGTTTCAGGCGGGGCGAAGCGGCGCGATCCTGTTCAGCTTTTCGAGCGTCGCTCGCGACGAGACCGACTGCTTCGCCAATCCCGGCATAACGAGGGCGACGAAGATTGCCGACGGCTGAGCCGGGGCGACGTTCCGCGCCTCCCTCGGCGGAGCGCAGGCGGGCGCGCTGCTTCCGGGAACGAAGCTTTCCGACCGGCAGCCTCCCTCAGGGCGCCTGAGCGGCGCCGGGGGCCTTGTTTTCCCTGATGCGGCCGATCTCCTCGGCGCTCAGGGGCCGGACGATTTGGAGCTCGCCCGACTCCTCGACCTGCACGACCGGCTGGTCGAGGAACGGCTCGCCCTTCGCGTTCACGAGGAGCCTCACCGTCGGGAGCTTCGGGGTCTCGGGGTTCGTGCTCACGACGACTCCGCGCGAGCGGTTTCCGAGCTCCACGTGGGTTCCGATCGGGTAGACCGACAGCGTGAACACCAGGGCGCGAAGCACGCTCTCGTCGTACTTCTTCCCCATGTCGCGGAGGAGATCCATGATTCCCGAGTGCCCGTCTCGAGCCTGGCGGAACGGACGCTCGGAAACGGCGGCGACGTAGGAGGACGCGACCGCGAGGATCTTGCCGTAGGGCGAGAGCTTGTCGCCGGTGAGCTTTCGCGGGTAGCCCGAGCCGTCGATGCGCTCGTGGTGCTCGAGGATCGCGACGGCGATCTGGATCGGGAAGCCCGCGGCCTTCAGGGCGCGGAAGCCGAGGATCGGCTGCGCCATGATCATCTGGCGCTCCTTCGGGTCCAACTGGCGATCGCTCAAATAGATCTCCGACGGGATGCGCATCATCCCGATCATGTGGAGCAGGCCTGCGATCCCGATCTCGATCACCCGGTGCGGCGGGAGCTTCAGGAACTCCGCGAGCGCGACGGCAAGGAGCGAGGTCTTCACCGCGTGGCTCACGAGAAAGCCCTGCTCGGGCGTCTCGATGTCCGGCAGGTTCAGCGCGTAGCGCGGCTGCGCCTTCACGAGCGCGATGAGCTGCTTCACGAGATCGGAGGTGTCCGCGATCTTGATCTCGTCCTTCGTCTTGAAGCGCTCAAAGATCTGGGAGACCGCCGCGAGGATCTGCCGGTAGCTCTTGAAGACCTCGTTCGAGGTCTCCTCTTCCTTGAGGTTCTTGTTGAGGTTCGCCTGGGGCGCCGCGCCGGTCTCGACGGAAGGAGCGCCCGAGGCGCTCCCGGAGGTAAAGACCTCGCGGAACTCCCAGTCGCCGAGCCGCTTGACGAGGGCGGGGCTCACGGGAATATCGGGCGCGAGGAGAATGTAGCTCTCGTCGAGGAAAACCGGCGCGTCGATATAGGAGTTGACGGGAAGCTCCCGGACGGGCAGCTGGTTCACGGCCGGTCTCCCGTTGACCCCTCGCGATTATTCAACTAAACTCCTCCGAGCACGCCTCATAGGAGCCGCCGCTGGTGAAATTCAAGGTGATTTTTCTCTTATTCAACGCTGTGCTGGTGGTGGCGTTCCTCGTCATCTACCTCATGCCCCTGTTCGTCATCGGCTGGGACTACGCGAAGCTGTTCTGGGCCAGCGACTGGTACCTTCCGGTCATCTTTTTTGCGATCATCGGAGCCCTGAACCTCTATTTCGCGCTCAACTGGCGCCTGTTCATCCTGCTCGAGCGGGAGGATTGGGCGGGCATCGTGCGCTACCTGGAGACGCAAGTCTTCGAAAAGAACAGGCTCCGACGCCAGTACGTCAGAATACTGATAAACGGCTATCTGGTCAATTCCAATACGGAGGGTATCGGGAGGCTCGAGCGGCTCATTCGCGAGAAAAAGCCCGCGTTGGTCGGCGCCTTTGCCCTTTCCCTGGGTATTCCCTATCTCCTGAAGAACGAGCCGGCGGAGATGGAGCGCTATTTCGGCGCGTTTGTGGGGAACAAGCGCGTCGCGAAGGAGAACTGGATCTCGTGGAACCATGCCTTCGCGCTCATGCTCCTCAAGCGCCGCGAGGAGGCGCGCGAGACGCTCGTAGGCGTCGCGCGACGCTCGCGGGAGCCGGTCCTGCTCCTGCTCTCCTACTATCTGCTCGACGCCTTTTCGAACGACGATCCGCGGGTCGAGAGGCTGCTCGAGGAAGGAAAAGCCTCGCTGAAGAAGCGCTTCAGTCCGATCCTGTGGCAGAAGGAGCTCGACCGGGCGAAGGACGAAGTCGAAGTCGTCCTCCTGTCGAAGCTCGTTCAGGAGGCGACCGAATGGCTCTTCGCTTTCGGAGCCGTAGGAGACCCGAAGGTCATCCACTAGGGCGGAGCGGCTCTCCGCTCGATTTTGCGTGGCGATCGACAGACGAGGTGCAGCGCATGCGCGAGTTCAAGAAATCTCACAAGCTCGACGACGTTCTCTACGACATCCGGGGGCCCGTCCTCGAGGCGGCGAAGAAGCTCGAGGAGGAGGGGCTGCGGGTCCTGAAGCTCAACCTCGGAAACCCCGCGCCTTTCGGATTCGACGCGCCGGAGGAGATTCTCCACGACGTGATCGTCAACCTCCGGAACGCTCAGGGCTACGTCGACTCGAAAGGTCTTTTCGCCGCGCGCAAGGCGATCATGCAGTACTACCAGGAGAAGGGCCTGCTGGACGTCGGCATCGACGACGTCTACATCGGGAACGGCGTGAGCGAGCTCATCGTCATGTCGATGCAGGGCCTTCTCGACGACGGGGACGAGATGCTCGTTCCGGCGCCCGACTATCCGCTGTGGACGGCGGCGGTGAACCTCGCCGGCGGCCGGGCGGTTCACTACCTCTGCGACGAGTCGTCGGACTGGTATCCCGACCTCGAGGACATCGAGAAGAAGATCACCGCGCGGACGAAGGGCATCGTCGTCATCAACCCGAACAACCCGACGGGGTCGGTGTACCCCCGCGAGATCGTCGAGGCGATCGCGAGGCTCGCCGCGCGGCACGAGCTCATCCTTTTCTCCGACGAGATCTACGAGAAGATCCTCTACGAGGACGCGCGCCACGTATCGGCGGCCACCGTGTCGAGCGACGTCTTCACCGTCACCTTCAACGGGCTCTCCAAGGCCTACCGAGCCGCCGGATTCCGCGCGGGGTGGATGGTCTTGAGCGGGCGTCGTTCGCACGTGAAAGACTATCTTGAGGGCATCGAGATGCTCTCCAACATGCGCCTGTGCAGCAACGTTCCTTCGCAGTTCGCGATTCAAACGGCGCTCCACGGCTACCAGAGCATCGACGACCTCGTCCGCCCCGGCGGGCGCCTGCGGGACCAACGCGACTTCTGCTACAATCTCCTCGCCGACATCCCGGGCCTGAGCTGCGTCAAGCCGAAAGGCGCGCTGTACATGTTTCCGAGGATCGACGTCGAGAAGTTCGGCATCACGAACGACCAGCAGTTTGTCCTCGACTTCCTCCACGCGAAGAGGGTTCTCCTCGTCCAGGGCTCGGGCTTCAACTGGCCGCGTCCCGACCATTTTCGCGTCGTGTTCCTTCCCCGCAAGGACGAGCTCGGCAGCGCGATGAAGAGCCTGCGGGACTTCCTCGGGCAGTATCGGCAGGGGGCCTGAGCCGAATCGGGCCCCTTGCCCAGGTGCCGGACAAACTCGTATACTGAAGAACGCGCATAGACGTGATTTCCTCTCCGGCCGCGAAACCATATCGCAAGGGAGCATGATGAGTGTCCGCGTGCGGTACGCGCCCTCGCCGACGGGCCTTCAGCACATCGGCGGCGTGCGGTCCGCGTTGTTCAACTATTTTTTCGCGCGCGCGAATCGGGGCGCCTTCGTTCTGCGCATCGAGGACACCGATCAGGGCCGCTATTCCGACGAAGCGCTCCAGGACCTCTACGACACCTTCGCATGGCTCGGCGTTCGGTGGGACGAGGGGCCCGATTGCGGCGGCCCCTTTGCGCCCTACGTGCAATCGGCGCGCTCCGCGATCTACCGGGAGCACGCCATGCGGTTGCTCGCGGAGGGCAAGGCCTACGAATGCTTCTGCAGCGAGGCGCGCCTCGATCGTATCCGGCGCATCCAGACGGCGAACAAGATGGCGCCGGGCTACGACCGCCACTGCCGAAGTCTCTCCGCCGCCGAAATCGCCGAGAGTCGGGCGGAGGGCATCAAGCCGGTCATCAGGTTCAAGGTGCCGCTTGAGGGCGGCACGACCATGCACGACGTGCTCCTCGGCGACATCGAGCGGAAGAACGAGGATATCAATCCCGATCCGGTGCTCCTGAAGTCGGACGGCTTTCCCACCTATCATCTCGCAAACGTCGTCGACGATCACCTCATGGAGATCTCCCACATCCTGAGGGCGCAGGAGTGGGTGCCCTCGGCGCCGCTGCACGTGCTTCTCTACGAATCCTTCGGCTGGACCCCGCCGATCTACTGCCACCTTCCCATGGTCATGGGGTCCGACGGCCAGAAGCTCTCGAAGCGGCACGGCTCGACGAGCGTGCGCGAGTTTCGCGACGCGGGCTATCTCCCGGAGGCGGTCATCAACTACGTCTCGCTCCTCGGCTGGTCGTACGACGATACCCGCGAGTTCTTCAGCACGTCCGATCTCGAGAGGCTCTTCACCCTCGACCGGCTCAACAAGGCGCCCGCGGTCTTCGATTACAAGAAGCTCGACTGGTTCAACGGCCACTACATCCGGATGAAGAGCGACGAGGAGCTCGCGGAATTGGTCGTTCCCGTCCTCAAGCGGGACGGCGTGCTCGCCGAGAATCCTCAGGCCAGCGAGCTCGCGCTCGTGCGCGAGGCGATGCCGCTCATAAAGGAGCGCATGCGCGTCCTCAACGACGCAAGCGGGCTCCTCCGCTTCCTCTTCGCCGAGCCGGCCGAATATCCCGCCGAGGAGCTCGTGCCGAAGAAGCTCGACGCGAAGGGCGCCCGCGCGGCGCTCGGCGAGGCGGCAGGTCTCCTCGAAGGGCTCGCTTCGCGGAGCGAAGAGGAGGCGGAGCGGCTCTTTCGGGGGAAGGCCGACGAGATGGGAGTCAAGCTCGGCGATCTCCTCATGCCGGTTCGGGTGGCCGTGACCGGGAGCCGGGTCTCGCCGCCTCTTTTCGGCTCGATCCGGCTCCTCGGGATCGAGAAGACCCGATCGCGCATCGAGCGCGCGATGAGCCTGCTATCGAAGTGACCGCCGCTCGGGCGGCGCACGCTGGAGTGTCCAATGGCCGATACGGTGAACAACGCGGTAACGATGGAAAAGCTGGTCTCCCTCGCGAAGAGGCGCGGGTTCGTCTTTCAGTCGAGCGAGATCTACGGCGGGCTCTCCTCCGCGTGGGATTACGGTCCCCTCGGGGTGGAGCTTAAGAATCGCGTCCGCGATTTCTGGTGGCGGGAAATGACCCAGCTTCACGACGACATTGTCGGGCTCGACGCCGCGATCATGATGCACCCGAGGGTGTGGGAGGCGTCCGGGCACGTCGCGAACTTCACCGACCCGCTCGTCGACTGCAAGAACTGCAAGAACCGCTTCCGCGAGGATCAGCTGCCGGAAGACAACCGCCGCGCCCGAAGGTGCCCGGAGTGCGGCGGCCCGCTCACCGAGCCTCGGAACTTCAACCTCATGTTCAAGACGCACATCGGACCGGTCGAGGACGAGGCCTCGGTCGTCTACCTCCGACCGGAGACCGCCCAGGGCATCTACGTGAACTTCAGGAACGTCGTCCAGTCGAGCCGGGTGAAGATTCCGTTCGGCATCGCGCAGATCGGAAAGGCCTTCCGCAACGAGATAACGACGAAGAACTTCATCTTCCGGACGTGCGAGTTCGAGCAGATGGAGATGCAGTTTTTCGTCAAACCCGACGAGGACGGCCGCTGGTTCGAGCACTGGAAGAGCGAGCGCATGGCCTATTACGCGAAGCTCGGCGTGCGGCCCGAGAAGCTGCGCTTCCGCCAGCACGGCGCCGATGAGCTCGCCTTCTACGCGAAGATCGCCTTCGACATCGAGTACGAATTCCCCTTCGGCTGGAAGGAGCTCGAGGGCATCCACGACCGCACGAACTACGATCTGTCGCGCCACGCGGAGTACTCCGGAAAGGACCTGAACTTCTTGGACGAGGAGAGTCACGAGCGCTACATCCCCTACATCATCGAGACCTCCGCGGGGCTGACCCGGACCGTTCTCATGATCCTCGCCGACGCGTACGAAGAGCAGGAGGTTCCCGGAGAGGAGGAGTCGCGCGTGGTCATGCACTTTCACCCGAAGATAGCCCCGATCACCGTGGGGGTTTTCCCGCTCGTCAAGAAGGACGGGCTTGCGGAGATCGCGAGGGAGATCGAGAAAGGCCTCCGCGAGGACTTCTCCACCTTCTACGATCAAGGCGGCGCGATCGGCCGCAGGTATCGCCGCCAGGACGAGATCGGAACGCCCTACTGCCTCACCGTCGACTACCAGACCAAGGAGGACAAGACCGTCACCCTGCGCTTCCGCGACTCGATGGAGCAGATCCGCGTCCCGATCTCGGAGCTCTCCGAGCGTATTCGCACGGAGATCAAGGCCTACAAGCGGGTCGGCTCATGAGCGACGCGCTCTCGCTCTTGAAAGAGCGGGGTTTCGTCAGCCAGTGCTCGAACGAGGAGGGTCTCAGGCGGCTCTTCGAGCGCGGGCCCGTGACGTTCTACATCGGCTTCGATCCGACGGCGCGGAGCCTCTCGGCGGGGAACCTGCTCCAGCTCATGTTCATGGCGCATCTCCAGCGCCTCGGCCACCGGCCCATCGCGCTCGTCGGGGGCGGCACCTCGCGAATCGGCGACCCGTCCGGCAAGACCGAGGAGCGGAAGATTCTGTCGCCGGAGACCATCCTCGCCAACTCCGAGGCTTTTCGCCGGCAGATCGGCAAGCTCCTCGATTTCGGTCCCGGAAAGGCGCTCATGCTCGACAACAGCGAGTGGCTCGCGCCGCTTCACTACATCGAGTTTCTTCGCGACATCGGCGTGCATTTCTCGGTGAATCGGATGCTGAGCTTCGAGACCTATAAGACGCGCCTTGAGACCGGGCTTTCCTTCATCGAGTTCAACTACCAGGTCCTGCAGTCGTACGATTTCCTCGTGCTCTATCGGAGACACGGGTGCATGCTGCAGATGGGCGGGGACGACCAGTGGGGCAACATCGTCTCGGGCATGGACCTCATCCGCCGCGTCGAGGGCGCCGAGGTCTTCGCGCTCACCTCGCCGCTTATCACCCGCTCCGACGGCAAGAAGATGGGAAAGTCGGAGAAGGGTGCGGTCTACCTCGATCCGGAGCTCGTGAGCCCCTACGAGTTCTTCCAGTATTGGAGGAACGTGCCGGACCCGGACGTCGGTCGCTTTCTCCTCCTCTTCACCTTCCTGCCCTCAGACGAGGCGCGGAGGCTCGGCGCGCTCCGCGACCGAGAGATCAATCTCGCGAAAGAGATCCTCGCCCACGAGCTCACGACGCTCGTCCACGGCCGCGAAGAGGCCGACAAGGCGCGGGAGGCCTCGCACGCGGCCTTCGACGCGCGCGGCTCCGCTGAGGCCGGCCTCGGCGGCATCCCCGCCGTCGAGCTCGGCCGCGCGGAGGTGGAAGGTATGACGGTCACGGAACTGTTCGTCCGCGCGGCGCTCTGCGCCTCGAAGGCCGAGGCGCGGCGGCTCATCCAGCAGGGCGGCGCCTTCGTCAACGACGAGAACGTCGCCGACGTCGAAGCGAAGGTGGAGCGCGGCTGGATCCGAGACGGCGAGATCGTCCTTCGCGCGGGAAAGAAGCGCTATTCCAGGGCGGTCGTTCGGTAGCGCGGCGTCCGGCGGGCTCGGAGACGGCTCGGGAGGAGAGTCCGGAATGACAATCGCTGTTTTGGCCGACCTTCACGGGAGCGCGACCCACTTCACCGCCGCGGCGGGCGACATCAAGGCGGCCGACATCCTCGTTCTCGCGGGAGACTTGACGAACTTCGGCGGAAGGCGCGAGGCGCAGTCGATCGTGGAGGAGGCAAGCGCGCTCAATCCCCGGGTGCTCGCGGTGTGCGGCAACTGCGATCTCCCCGAGGTCGACGAGTATCTCGACGAGATCGGGATCAACCTCGACGGGCGCAGCCGCACCCTCGGCGGGCTCACCTTCGCGGGCCTCGGCGCCTCGCTTTCCGGGCCCGCTTTCACGCCCTTTACCCGAAGCGAAGAGGAGCTCGGAGAACGGCTTCGGAGCGCGGCCGAAGGACTCTCGGGTCCCTTCGTGCTCGTCTCCCACCAGCCGCCGTTCGGCACCGCCGCCGACGTCATCCAGAGCGGCCGCCACGTCGGGAGCTCCCGGGTACGGGAGTTTCTCGCCGAGAGACAGCCGATAGCCTGCCTGTGCGGCCACATTCACGAATCGGAGGGCGTCGACACGCTCGGCGTCACGCGAATCGTCAATCCAGGCCCTTTCCTGAGCGGAAGGTACGCGCTGCTCTCGGTCGGGGAGGACGGGAGCGTCGCCGTCGAGATGCGCCGGGCGTAGCACGACGTTTCAAGCCGACGAGGCTCCTCGGCGAGGAGCCCGCGCTCGAGCGGGGCGCTTGCGCTCGGCGGAAACGTTCGATAGGGTGAATCCGCGATGAACGCCCCTGAAAAGTCCGACGTCGAGGAGATACGGCGGCGTTTCGACGGAGAGGTCGAGCGTTTCTCCAGCATCGAGACCGGCCAGACCTCGACGATGGACGCGGCGCTCGTCCTCGACCTGGTCGCCGACTCGGCGGCGCGGACGAATCCGAGCGCCACCGGGATCCTCGACATCGGCTGCGGCGCCGGCAATTTCACGCTCAAGATGCTCCGAAAAATCGGCGGGCTCGACTGTACGCTCGTCGACCTGAGCGCGCCCATGCTCGAGCGGGCTCGCGAGCGGGTATCTCGGGAGACCTCGGGTCGCGTCGAGACGATACAAGACGATATCAGGACGATCGCGCTTCCCGAAGCGGCCTACGATCTGTGCGTCGCGGCCGCGGTGCTCCACCATTTGCGCGAACCGGCGGAGTGGCGGACCGTTTTCGCCGCGATCTTTCGCTCGCTCAGGCCGAAAGGCACCCTGTGGGTCGCCGACCTCGTGTCGCACGAGTCGCCCGCGCTTCAAGGGGTCCAGTGGGAGCGCTACCGCCAGTACCTGATCGGGCTCGGCGGAGAGGACTATCAACGGAAGGTCTTTCGGTACGTCGAGCGCGAGGACACCCCGAGGTCGCTCGGCTTTCAGTTCGCGCTGCTCACCGCCGCCGGATTCGACGGGCCGGAGGTGCTCCACAAGAACGGGGTCTTTGCCGCGTACTGCGCGACTCGTCCATGAGGACTCTTGGGAGGAGTGTCCTCGGCGTGAGCGGACGAGCTCGACACGGCGCTGGTCCCGGTTCGCGTCGATTCAGCGCGCGTCGTGCGCATTCGGCCGACGCTCGATTCTTCCTCGCGGCGCCGAAGGCGGCATTTCGGGGCATCGACCGGGAAGCCTGAAAGCCGGAAAAGACTCCGGCGCCAGGACGGAGGCTGCCGCCAGACGGAATCGAACCGTCGACACATGGATTTTCAGTCCATTGCTCTACCAACTGAGCTACAGCGGCTTCGTTACGAATGCTCATCTATAGCCTCACCCGGGGAAAAAGTCAAGAAGCTCGACGATCCCGGGAGGTCCGCGTCGATTGACCGCCGAATTGCGCGCTGGTATGATGGGGCATGAACGAGGCGGAGAGGGGCATCGCGGCCTACCGCGCGGCGAGCGGGAAGGGGAAGGGATCGGGCGCGAAGCCGAGACCGAAGGACGCGCTGCAGGCCACCGTCGAGCTTTCAGGAAAGCATGCGGCGCACGGCGCGCGGCGTACAGCGCCCGCGGACCGCTCTCGAGCCCCGAGCGCCGCGAAGGGCGTCCGAAGCGATCCCGCCCCCGCGGGGACGGCGAAGACCGAGGGTCTCCTCAAAGCCCGGGCGGGCGAGCGCGGCTACCGGAAGGTCGCGCGCTTCCTGCTCCTTCTCGGCCAGGAAGAAGCCGCGAAGATTCTCAAGCACTTCACCCGCGAGGAGATCGAGGGCATCACCGCCGAGATCGCGCGGGTCCGCCGGATCGACGACGGCGAGGCGAAGCAGCTCCTGAAGGAGTTCGGCGCGGCGAAGCGGCAGGCGCACTCGGTGAAGGCCGGCCCCGAGACCGCGAAGGCGATGCTGAGGGCGGCGTTCGGCGAGGAGCGCGCGGCGTCGCTCATCCGCCGCGCGCTCCCGCGCTCGGGCCAATCCCCCTTCGGATTCCTCGCCGACATCGACTACGAGCAGATTCTTCTCCTCCTGAAGAGCGAGTCGGCGCGCGCGGTGAGCATCGTCCTCGCGAGCCTCGATCCGAAGAAGGCCGCCAAGATCGTGGAGCACCTCCCGCCCGACATTCAGAGCCAGGTTGTCAAGCGCATCGCGAAGATGGAGAAGGTGGATCCCGAGGTCATCAACCGCATCGAGGAGGTCCTGAAGGAGCGCATCAGGACCCAGGGCACCGTCGTCTCGCGCGACCTCGACGGAAAGGCCGCGCTCGCGGAGATCCTCAAGCACATGGACATCGCATCGGAGGAGAAGATCCTCGGGGATCTCGCCGAGTTCGATCCGGAGCTCTCGCGCAACGTGAAGGATCGGGTGTACACCGTCGAGATCCTGCTCAAAGTGGACGACCAGGACTTGCAGTCGATCCTCAGGGAGTACGACGACCGGGAGATCGCGGTCCTGCTCAAGGGCAAGGACGAAGCGATCGGCGCAAAGCTGCTCGCGAACCTCTCCGCGCGCCGTCGGACGATCGTCGCCGAGGAGCTCGAGCACCTCGGCAAGATGCGAAAGAGCGACGTGGACAAGGCGACCAAAGAGTTCGTCGATTATCTCCTCGAGCTCGACGGGCAGCGCAAGATCTCGATTCACTGGGACGACAATTTTGTCGATTGAGGGTTGACCGTGTACTCGACGGCGATCGCCTACCTTCTGTGGTTCTTCTCCGGGTTCGGCGCCGCGGGCTTCCACCGCTTCTACCTCGGGAAGTTCGGAAGCGGCGTGCTCTATCTTCTCACGGGCGGCCTTTTCATGGTCGGGAGCATCTACGACCTGTTCACGATCCCGACGCAGGTGCGCGAGGCGAACCTGCGCGTCCGCTACCGCGAGGCGCTCTTGAGCGGGATCGTCCCGGAGCGCGGCGCTCAGGCGCCAAAGAAGGACTCGACGGAACGGGTGATCCTCCGCACCGCGAAGGCGAACCGCGGGCGGGTAACGCCCTCCGAGGTGGCGCTTGAGGCCGACATCCCGATCGAGGAGGCGAAGCGCGAGCTCGACGGCCTCGTGAAAAAGGGTCACTCCGAGATGAGGGTGAGCAAGAGCGGCACGATCGTCTACGTCTTCCAAGACTTCGTGACGAACCCCGCCGATCTCGACCTTGAGGACTTCTAGGCTTCGGGCGCGAACCGGCCCTACGGAATGATTCCGATGCTCTTGCCCACCCGCTCGAACACGTCGAGGGCGTAATCCATCTGCTCGTCGGTGTGCGTCGCCATGTAGCTCGTGCGCATAAGGCACTCGCCTTCCGGTACCGCGGGGGGAACCGCGGGATTCACGAACAGGCCGTTGTTCGTAAGCTCCTTCCAGAAGGTCAGGGCGTCGTGGAGCTGGCCGACGTAGATCGGAAGGATGGGCGTCTCGCTCCGCCCGATCTTGAACCCCATTTTCAGGAAGGCGTCGTGCATCTTGTTCGTGATGTGCCACAGGTGCTCGATGCGCTCGGGCTCTTCGACCATGATATCGATCGCCTTCGAGACCGAGGCGACCGCTCCCGGCGTCATGCTCGCCGAGAATATGAGGGAGCGCGACACGTGCCTGAGATAGAGCATGACCTCTTCGCTGCAGGCGCAGAAGCCGCCGAGGGAGGCCCAGGACTTCGAGAAAGTCCCGGTGATGATGTCCACGTCCTGCTCGTTGATTCGCTTCTTCTCCGCCCAGTAGGAGGCGGTCCCGCGGCCCTGGCGGCCGATGACCCCGATCGCGTGCGCGTCGTCGACCATGACGCGCGCGCCGTGCTTCTTCGCGACCGGAATGATTCCCGGCAGGTCCGCGATGTCGCCCTCCATGGAGTAGACGCCGTCGACGACGATCAGCTTCCCCTTCTCCTCGGGGATCTTTTCGAGGACCTTGTCGAGGTGGTCGATGTCCTGGTGGCGGAAGCGCAGCATCTCGCCGTAGGAGAGCTTGCAGCCGTCGATGATCGAGGCGTGATCGGCCTTGTCCGTGATGACGACGTCGCCCTTGCCGACGAGCCCCGAGATGACCCCGAGGTTCGTCTGGTAGCCGGTCGAATAGAGAATCGCCTTCTCGCGGTTCATCAGGCGGGCGATTTTCGCCTCGAGCTTCTCGTGGATATCGAGGGTGCCGTTGAGAAAGCGCGATCCCGCGTTGCCGGTGCCGTATTTCCTCGTCGCCTCGTTCGCCGCCTCGATGACGCGAAGGTCGGAGGTAAGGCCGAGGTAGCTGTTGGATCCGAGCATGAGGAACTTTTTCCCCTGGATGTAAACCTCGGTATCCTGACCGGTCTCGATCGGCCTGAAATAGGGGTACAATGCCGAGTCTATGTACTCATGGGCTAGCTTCGTGATGGGGGAAGTCGTGCATTTCTCGAATATGTCCATGCCTTCTGTTTCCTACGCCTGGGGTGCTGAGATGCTCGCAGTATATAGATGCACCTTGGCATTGTCAACGCGGACAGGTATCCGAAACTTGACATGGCCTGCCGCTCCAATTACTATATTTTCTCTATGATACGCACGGCGAACGACCTCCGCACGAAATACATCGAGTTCTTCGTCTCCAAGGGTCACGCCCAGATCTCCGGCAAGTCGCTCATCCCGGACAACGATCCGACGGTGCTCTTCACGACCGCCGGGATGCATCCCCTCGTGCCCTACCTCCTCGGCGAGCGCCACCCGGCCGGCACGCGGCTCACCGACTATCAGAAATGCATTCGAACCGGCGACATCGAGGCGGTCGGCGACTCGGGCCACCTCACCTTCTTCGAGATGCTCGGCAACTGGTCCCTCGGCGATTATTTCAAGAAAGAAGCGATCGAGATGAGCTACGAGTTTCTCACCTCGCCGCGATGGCTCGGGCTCGATCCTGAGGCCCTCTCGGTCACCTGCTTCGCGGGAGACCGAGAGGTCGCCCGCGACGCGGAGAGCGCCGAGGTTTGGCGGTCGCTCGGGGTCCCCGCAGAGCGCATCTATTTCCTTCCTCGAAAGGACAACTGGTGGGGACCCGCGGGGGAGACCGGGCCCTGCGGGCCGGATTCCGAGATGTTCATCGACACCGGAGAGCCGGCCTGCGGACCCGATTGCCGGCCGGGTTGCTCGTGCGGGAAGTACTTCGAGATCTGGAACGACGTCTTCATGGAGTACAACAAGCGCGCCGACGGCAGCTACGAGCGGCTTCCCCGGCCGAACGTCGATACCGGCATGGGCATCGAGCGGACCGTGGCGATGCTCCAGCGCAAGAAGTCGGTCTACGAGACGGAGGTCTTCTCGCCCGTCATCGCCGAGATCGAGAGGGTTTCGGGCGCTCGGTTCGGAAGAGACGAGCCGACCGACCGCTCCATCCGCATCATCTCCGACCACGTTCGCACGGCGAGCTTCATCCTCGGCGACCAGCGGGCCGTGACGCCCTCCAATCTCGGCGCCGGATACATCCTGCGCCGTCTCATCCGACGCGCGCTTCGCCACGGCCGCAAGCTCGGCATCGAGGGCAAGTTCCTCGAGAAGCCGGCCAGCGTCGTCGTCGATCTCTACGAGGGAGCCTATCCGGAGCTTGCCGCGGGCCGCGCGACCATCATGGAAGAGCTTGCCCTCGAGGAGGAGCGCTTCCTGAAGACGCTCAGAGTGGGGGAGGGCGAGTTCGAGAAAATGCTTCCCGAGCTGCTCGACGACCCCGCGAAGACCATTCCCGGGCGCGTCGCCTTCAGGCTCTACGACACCTACGGCTTTCCCCTCGAGATCACCCAGGAGCTCGCGGCCGAGCACGGCCTTTCGGTCGATTCCGCGGGCTTCGACGAGGCGTTCTCGCGCCACCAGGAGCTTTCCAAGGTCGGCTCGGAGCGGACCTTCAAGGGCGGGCTCGCCGATCACTCGGAGATGACCACGAAGCTCCACACGGCGACCCATCTCCTCCACAAGGCGCTTCACATGACGCTCGGCGACCACGTCCGGCAGATGGGCAGCAACATCACCGCCGAGCGGCTGCGTTTCGATTTCACCCATCCGGAGAAGATGACCGAAGGGCAGATCGGCCGGGTCGAGGACATCGTGAACGCCGAGATCAAGGCCGACCTCCCCGTGGTGATGGAGGTCATGACCCTCGACGAGGCGAGGGCGCGGGGCGCCTACGCGTTCTTCGACGAGAAATACGGCGAGAAGGTGAAGGTCTACTCCATCGGGGACTTCTCGGAGGAGGTCTGCGGCGGGCCGCACGTCGAGCATACCGGAGTGCTCGGCCGCTTCAAGATCACGAAGGAGCAGTCCTCCTCCGCCGGCGTCCGGCGCATCCGCGCGGTTCTCGAATAGCCGGCGCCCGCATCGCGCTCCTCAGGCTCTCTGCAGCGCGTCGAGGAGGCGAGTCACGGAGCTGTTCCGTATGCCGAGCCTCTGAAACTGCAGGAGGATGGCCGTCGCCCTGTCTTTCTTGCCGAGCGCGGCGTAGCACTCGGCGATTTCCACATAGAGGCGAAAGTTCTTCGGATCGTTCTTGAGGAGGGCTTGGAGGCTGTCGATCGCCTCCTGATAATTCCCGCGCTCCTTGTTGATGAGCGCGAGGCCGAGGATCGCGAAGCCGTCGAACTCGATATTGAGCGCCTTGCGATAGTACCGCTCGGCGTCCTGGTAGTTCGACATGCTGCGGTACGCGTCGCCCGCCCGCGTGAGGATCACCTTGTTCCCGGGATCGAGGACGAGGATCTTGTTCCAGTACTCCAGGCACTTGCGCTGGTCGTCGAGACCGCGGTAGCAGTCCGCCATGCCGAACAACGCGTAGAAGTTGTTCGGCTCCGCCTGCAGCGCGCGCCCGAAATAGTAGAGCCCCCTCTCGAAGGTCCTGAGCTTCCGGTGGCAGTTGCCGATGGAGGTGAGGACGCGGATATCGACGTTCTCGGGATCGACCTCGATCATCCGCTCCCAATATTTCAGCGCCTCCGCGTACTCCTTGAAGTCGTAGTGAAGGTGGCCGAGGCCGATGAGCGCGTAGGCGTTGTCCTTCTCCTTCGCGAGCACGCGCAGGTAGATCTCCTTCGACCGCTTGAAGTCGCGCACCTTCCGATAGGCGTCGGCGACGCGAGTGAGGACCGTGACGTTCGAGTCGTCGTGAAGGAGATACTGCTCCCAGATCTTGATCGCTTGGTTGTACTGATTGAGCGCCTTATAGCAGTCGGCAAGCCCGAAGAGCGCGTAGTTGTTGCCTGGGTGGTGCTGCAGGCACTGCAGGTAGAACTCGACCGCCTGCCGGAAGCGTCGGCGCTTTCGCTCGGCATCCCCCATCCCGACGAGCGCGTAGTTGTTGTTCTCGTCGACCTCCATGATCTTCTTGAAGGCCTCCTCGGCCTCCTCGACCATGTTTTCCTTCAGGAGCTGATAGCCCCGTCTCGAAAGCTCCGAGATCTCCGTCAACTGCTCGGTTTTCAGCGAGGAGCCGGAGTTCTCGGCTCCTCGGTCAACTGCCCCGCTCATTTCCCGGAACTTCCTTCCTCTTTCAGCAAATTCTGCAGCACCCTGGCGATCCGTTCGACGATCATGTCCTTCTTGTCGGGAGCCGGCGCCAGCCAGTACATCCGAAGCGCTTCAAGAGGGTCTCGCTTGCCGAAATAGTAGTCACCCATCCGAATGATGCCGTCCGTGTATCCCGTGGTGAGGAAGATCCGCTTTGCCTTCTCGAAGTCGCCGGCATTGAAGAGCTCGTTGCCTTTGCGGATGAGCGCCGTCTTCTGCTCTCCGGAAAGGGACGCGAGCTTGTGGCTGTCTACTTTTATGAATCCTTCACGCGGGATTCCAGCCAGATCGTCTTTCTTCATTCCACGATTCGACTATAGTCGACCCCCGTCATAAAAGCAATCCCCGCCGCGTATCGAGCGCGCTATCCGAGCCTGCCCTTCGTCGAGAGCGGCTCCTCGTCGGTCGGCGCGTAGGCCTCCGCGAGCGCCTTGCCCGTCGCCTTGAACAGCGCCTCGGCCATGTGGTGGCCGTTCGCTCCGTAGCGGCACTCGAGGTGGAGATTGATCCGCGCCTCGTTCGCGAAGGCCGTGAAGAACTCGTTCAGGAGCGACAAATCGAAGGTGCCCGCCCACTCCTGCGGATAGGGCGCGCGGTAGACGAGAAACGGCCTGCCGCACACGTCGACCGCGGCCTCGGCGAGCGCGTCGTCCATGGGGATGACGGCGTGGCCGAAGCGACGAACGTTGCCGTGGTCGGCGACGATTTTTCCGAAGGCGCCGCCGAGGACGAGCCCGACATCCTCGACGAGGTGATGCGGATCCACCTCGACGTCGCCGCGCGCCTTGATCCCGACCGAGAAGCCGCCGTGGAACGCGAGCGCGTGGAGGAGGTGCGCGAGGAAGGGCAGCCCCTCGACGTCGATCTCGATCTCTCGGGGGCGCGTGAGGTTGAGATCGACGGAGACCTCGGTCTCCTTCGTGATCCGCTTGTGCGAGACGCTGCGGTCTTTCATTCGCCACTCTCCTTCAGGAGCTCCGCGATCCGGTTGATGCTTTGATAGTTCAGCTTGTAATAGGAGGGGTTCGCGACGAGGTGAACCGTGACGTCGCCGAGCTTCTCGATGACCTCGAGGCTGTTCGCCCGAAGCGTCTCGCCGGTCTCGACGAGGTCGACGATGAACGGCGCGAGCCCGAGCACCGGCGCGAGCTCCACCGACCCCTCGAGCTTGATGACCTGGACCGGCACCCCGCGGGAGTGAAAATGGTCCTGCGTAAAGCGCGTGAGCTTCGTCGCGACCGCTAGGTGCCGGGGATAGGTCTCGGCGCCGAGGCCCTTCCTTCCGGCCAGGCAGATGCGGGTTCGGCCGAAGGGGAAGGTCAGGAGCTTGAAGAAGCGGAAACCGGACTCGTAGAGGACGTCCGAGCCGCAGACGCCGAGACCCGCGATGCCGTGGTTGACGTACGTCGGAAGGTCGTTGTTTTTCACGAGGAACGCCTTGAATCGGCCGTTCTCGTCGTAGGCGACGAGCCTCCTGTCCTCGAAGGTCAGCGCGATGCCGCGGGACTCGAAGAACTCGAGAATCTTCGGCAGCAAGCGTCCCTTGGGAAGCGCGATGGTGAGGGGGACCGGCTGGTCGTGCGTCGTCATCGTAAAGCCGCCATGGTTGGTGTTGGTACCCGCATCGTGAACTCGACTCCGGGGCCTGTCAATCGCCGCGACGAGCCCGGTCGGTCGCCAGGCTCAGCAGCTCGCGGTGGAGACGTACCCGCCTTTCAGATAGACGAAAACGCAGGATTCGTCGTCGATGCTCGGATAGACGTAGAGCTCGTTGCCGTCGGAGGACGCCGACGCCGGAAGGGCGAGCCAGGGCGGGCCGGCCCGCCTCAGGAGCTCGAGCTTCGGGAGTCCCGGCTGCAGCTCTTCGCTCAGGTAGAGGCAAAGCGCCGCAAGGTCCTCCGGAAGCTCTTCTACTCTTTGAAATCGCATTGCGCCACCCCGGGAGCGTACCGTACGAAACGAGCCATTGTGGCCGTCGGACGCCTTCGCGTCAACCGGCCGCGCCAGTCCCTACAGGACCGCGATCTTTCCTTTCTTGCGCAGCTCTTCGGCCCGGAGAAAGGCCTTCGCGAAGCTCTCCTCCTCGACTCGCTCGATCGTGGGCCGATCGAATCGGCCCTGGTCCCGGATCGCGGGCTCCACCTTCCGGAGGAGGAGCGAGAAGCCGACCGACGGCGCCGGGAATCCGAAGAACTCGAGCAGCCGGTCGTAGCGGCCGCCTGAGGCGATCGCCGAGTCCTGGTTCTCGAGGTAGGCCTGGAACACGATGCCGGTGTAGTAGGGCTGGCCTCCGATCTCCGACAAATCGACGCGGAAGGCCGGGCGCGTCGCCAGGGCGGAGAGCTCTTCGAGGAGGCTGTGCAGATGCTGGAGCTCGCGAAGCGCGGCCTCCGGCAGGAAACCGCTCCGCTTTCCCTCCAGATAGAGGGTGCGCAGCTCCGCGCCGTCGCCGATGAAAAGGAACAGGCGCGTCAGGTAGTCGGCCGAGACGCCGTCCCGCGACTGCAGGAGCCCGGCTACGCGCTCGGCGTCGCGCCCGCCGATCGCCGCGCCGAGCGCTTGGCGGTCGGCCTCCGAGAGCCCCGCCGAGCAGGCGGCGAACAGAGCGTGCGAGCCGAGGTGGATGACGGCGCGCAGATCGACGAGCGCGAGGGTGCGCTCGAGGAGGAGCAGGATCTCAAGGTCGGCGGCCTCGCCCTGCCGTCCGATCAGCTCGACGCCCGACTGAAAGAACTCGTTTCGGGAGATGTCCTCGCGGTCCTGATGGCGAAGGATGATGTCGGAGTAGTAGACGCGCACGGGCAGGTGCTCGGCGCGCAGCGCGAGTCCCATCTGGCGCGCGAGGAAGAGCGTGATGTCGGAGCGAAGCATGAGAAGGTCTCCGTCGCGGTCGATCAGCCGATAGACGCTCTCGAGCGCCCGATCGCCCAAGAGCGGCTTGTAGTTGTCGAAGAAGTCGAAGATCGGGGTGTGCACGGGCAGGTAGCCCCAGCTCTCGTACAGCCCGTCGAGGAGCGCGACGATTCGCCGGTGACGAAAGGCCTCCTCGAGATAGAAACCCTCGGTTCCCTGGGGTATCTGAAGCAGCGTTCGTCGCTTGGCCGTCACGTCCTTCCTCCCGACATCACGCATGATAGCAGATATCGACGGCTTTGGTCACCTCGCCGGGGCTTTCGGGGCGGCCGGCTCCCGGCGGTAGAAGGCGACCGTCGAGCGGCCGTAACGCCTGAAGTCGTAGCGGGCGAGGTCTCCGATCATCTCGGGAAGGCTCTCGCTTGCCGGAAGGTGGATGAGCAGCGTGCCGCCGACGATTCCGCGCTCGGCGATCCGCCTGACGAGCGCCTCCTTCGACCCGTAGGCGAAGGGCGGATCGAGGAACACGACGTCGAAGACGCCCCGGGAGGTCTCGACGAACCGCTCGGCCGGCATGATCCTCAGCCGTATGGTCGACTCGACGATGCGCAGGTTCTCGAGGATGACCTCCCGCTTGCCCCGGTCGCGCTCCACGAGCGTGACCGGAGCGGCGCCGCGCGAGGCGGCCTCGATCCCGACGACGCCGGAGCCGCTGAAAAGGTCGAGAAACGAGAGCCCTTCGAGATCGCCGAGGGCGGCGAAGACCGAGACCCGCATCCGGTCCATCGCCGGCCGGATCTCGCCCTTCGGCACCTTGATCGTTCTCCTCACGTACGCTCCCCCGGTGATCCGCACCGTCAGCCTCCCTCAAACGCGTCGTCGGCGAAGGGCGGCGCGCGATCGAGCACCTCGCGCACGCAGGCGTGCTCGTCGGCGAGCAGTCCGGGATCCTTCTTGAGGAGATCAAAGGCGTCCTCGCGGGCGAGCTTCACGATCGGGAGGTCGGTGACGAGGTTCGCGACGGAGAGCTTGATGTAGCCCGACTGCCTGCGCCCGGCGAGCTCTCCGGGGCCGCGCAGGCGGAGGTCCTCCTCGGAGAGCTTGAAGCCGTCGTTCGTCTCCTTCACCGCCTTCAGGCGGCGCTTGCCCTCTTCGCTGAGCGGCTCGCCGTAGACGAGGAAAGCGTAGGAGCGCTCGCTTCCCCGTCCGACCCGGCCGCGCAGCTGGTGGAGCGCGGCGAGGCCGAAGCGCTCGGCGTGCTCGACGACCATGACCGTCGCGTTCGGCGCGTCGACGCCGACCTCGACGACGCTCGTCGCGACGAGCACGTCGATCTGCCGCTCGGCGAAGCGTCTCATGACGTCGGCCTTCTCCTCCTCGCCGAGCTCGGAGTGGCACAGCGCCACCCGGAAGCCCGCGAAGACCGTGTCGCGCAGGTGGAGGAACGTCGACTCGGCGTCCTTCACGTTGAGACTCTCGGAGGAGCGGATGATCGGGTAGACGAAGTAGGCCTGCCGTCCGCGGCCGATCTCGGAGCGGACCCAGTCGTACACCTTCTGCTCGTTGCCCTCCCTCGCGAGGTGGGTCGCGACCGGCTTCCGTCCGGCCGGGAGGGTCCGGATCGTGGAAACGTCGAGGTCGCCGAACACCGTGAGCGCGAGGGTTCGGGGGATCGGCGTGGCGGTCATGAGGAGGAGGTCGGGCGTCTCGCCCTTCTCGACGAGGGCGAGACGCTGCGCGACGCCGAAGCGGTGCTGCTCGTCGACGATGACGAGGCCGAGACGGCGGAACGCGACGCCCCGGGCGAAAAGCGCGTGAGTCCCGACGACGAGATCGATCTCCCCCGCGCGTAGCGCCTCGAGGAGCCGGGAGCGGCTTGCGTCCTTCACGTTCCCGCTGAGAAACGCGAGCCGCACGCCGAGGGGAGCGAGGAGCCCGGCCGCGGTCTCGGCGTGCTGGCGCGCGAGGAGCTCGGTCGGCGCCATGAGGGCGACCTGCAGGCCCGACTCCGCGGCGGCGAGCGCGGAGAGGAGCGACACGAGGGTCTTGCCCGAGCCGACTTCCCCCTGCAGCAGGCGCGCCATCGGCCGATCGGAGGCGAGATCGCGGTTGATCTCGTCGAGCGCCGTGCGCTGGTCCGCGGTGAGCGCGAAGGGAAGCCTCGTCACGAGCTTCTCCTGAAGGAGCGTGGAGAAGGCTCTGCGCGGACGCACGAGGGCGCGGCGGCGAAGCGTGCGCCGGCCGACGATGAGCTGGAGGTAGAAGAGCTCCTCGTAGGCAAGGGTGAAGCGGGCCCGCTCGACGCCCTCCGCCGAGTCGGGAACGTGGAGCCCGCGGAGTCCGGCCGCCTTGCCGAGGAGGAGCCGCCGAGTCATGATCTCGCGAGGGAGCTCGTCGGCGAGGTGGTCGCCGTACTCGGCAAGCGCGCGCGCGACCGCCTTCCGCACGCCGGCTTGGCTCAGGCCTTCGGTCAAGGGATAGATCGGCACGATGTTGTTCGCCGAAGGGGCGCGCTCGCTAGAGAGCTCGACCTCGAAATTGGAGCTCGTGAGCTCGCCGTACCGCCAGGTAAAGCTTCCGAACAGGGAGAAACGCTCCCCGGGAAGGAGCGTCTTGCCGAGGTAATTGCGTCCGAAGCACACGAGCGACGCGCGCCCGCCGTCGATCTCGCGGACGATCACCTTGAGGGTCCGCCCGGACCGCCTGCCGACCCAGGCCTGCCGCTCGACGACCACCGTCGTATTGACCACGGCGCTCTCCGCGTCCCGGGACACGAGGGACAGCGGCCGCGGGAGGCTTCGATCCTCGTAGTCGCGGGGAAAGTACAGGAGGAGATCGGCGATCGTCGCGACGCCGACGCTCTTGAAAGCTAGGGCGGTCGCGGGGCCCACCCCCTTCAGGTTCGAGACGGGGTGGCGAAGCTCGCGAAGGAACATCCCGCCTAACGCCTCCGGGCTTGCGAGGCCCCCCGGGCCTTCAGAACGGGAGCTCCTGGACGAGATTGATGAGCCCGTGAGCGAGGAAGCGGCCCGCCACGACGAGAATGAGGAGAAGCACGCCGCCTGCGACGAGGGCGGTGAGGTACGTGAGCGGCCTCGATCGGAACACGACGCGCGCCACCCAGCCGAGGAAGGGCTGGAGGATGACGTCGAGGGTGTGCCAGAAGGCGGAAACCGAGTTCACGTTGAAGACCTCGCCGAGGAGCCGGATGACGTCGATCACGAGCACGAAGACGATGACGAATGCGAGCGCCGACCACGCGGCCTGCAGAACGAGCGCGAGCACGATGCCGACCGTGATCGTCCCGTAGCTCGCGAGGGTGTTGGTGATGTTCAGGAGGACGACCAGCACGATGAGGGCGACGAGCGGCGAGAAGTCGATCCTGTCGGTGCGCAGGAATCGGATGCGGCGGAAAAGGCTCAGGTACGGGTCCGTGACGGCGGCGAGCAGGTAGAAAGGCTGCCCCATGCTCGGGCCCTGGAACCAGGTCAAAAGCACGCGCAGGAAGATCCCTATCATGTAAACCGTGATGACAGCGCTCACGACGCGCATCGCTATTTGCATCTGCAGCTCCTATTCGTTCCAGACCTCCTCGACTTTCGGGAGTTGTCTGATTTTCTCGATCACCGTCTCCTGCGGGGTTATCGACATCTGGGAGGAGGCCCGCACGACGACCTCCTGAGAGCCGCCCGTGCTCATGTGGAAAAAGACCGCGCAGCTCCCGGAGTGGTCGACGAGGTAGTCCCGGAGGTTCCTGAGGTCCTCCTCCTCGGCGGAGCCGCTCGCGAGCCTGATGTGGAGCTCGCTCGGGACCGCCTCGGGAAGCTCCTCGGGCTTGAGCACCTTGGCCACGACGAAGTTGGGCGCGCCCCGCGATCGGTCGACCTTGCCCGAGAGCCCGATCACGGCGTCCTCCTTGACGACCGCGCTGTTCGCCTCCCAAACGTCGGAGAAGAAGACGAGCTCGATCGAGCCGCCGAAGTCCTCGAGGGTCGCGAACGCCATGGGCCTTCCCCTCTTGGTCACGATGGTGCGAAGCGCCGTGATCATGCCGAGGATCGAGTAGCTTTTCTCGGCCGTCGCGCGCTCGACGGCCGAGAGCGAGAGCGTCGCGCGCCGCCTCCAGATCGAGCGGAAGCGGTCGAGCGGATGGCCCGACACGAAAAAGCCGAGGTGCTCCTTCTCGTACTGGAGCCGCTGGGACTCCGGCCACTCCGGTACCTCCTCCATCGCGATCGCGTCGGAGACGGCGGCTTCGGGCTCCGCGTCGAAAAGCGACGCCTGGCCGAAGGCCTTGCCCTCCTTCCTGCGGTTGACGAACTCGAGCGAGCGCTCGAGGTTGTGCATGAGGGTCGCCCTGCCGAAGCCCATGCGGTCGAACAGGCCGGATTGGATCAGCGACTCGACGACTTTCCGGTTGACGATCTTCAGGTCGATCTTGTCGAGAAAGTCGATGAGGGAGCTGAACGCGCCGAGCTCCCGCCTCGCGCGGAGGATCTCCTCGACCGCGCCGTCGCCGACGTTCTTGATTCCGATCAGGCCGTAGACCACCTTTCCGTCGGCGACGCTGAAGCGCTTCTCCGAAAGGTTGATGTCCGGCGGCAGGACGTCGATGCCCGCCTCCCGGCTCTCGGCGATGTAGAGGGCGAGCTTGTCGGGGCTGTTGATCTCGTTGGTGAGGTTGGCGGCCATGAACTCGGCGGTGAAGTTGGCTTTGAGGTAGGCGGTCTGGTAGGCGAGAAGAGAGTAGGCGGCCGCGTGGGACTTGTTGAAGCCGTAGCCCGCGAAGGGGATGAGCATCTCGAAGATGTCCTCGGCGACTTTTTTCGCGTAGCCGCGCTTCACCGCCCGCTCGACGAAGGTCGCCTTCTCCTTGTCCATGACCTCCTTCTTCTTTTTCCCCATGGCCCGCCTGAGGATATCCGCCTGGCCGAGGGAGTAGCCCGCCACGGTGCGCGCGATCTGCATGACCTGCTCCTGGTAGACGATGACGCCGTAGGTCTCCTTGAGGAGAGACTCGAGCTCCGGCAGCGGATAGGTGATGGGCTTGCGGCCGTTCTTGGAGTCGATGAACTTATCGATATTCGCCATGGGTCCCGGCCGGTAGAGAGCGTTGAGCGCGATCAAGTCCGCGATCGAGGAGGGCTTCGCCCTCTTGAGGACGCCCTGCATCCCCGAGCTCTCGAATTGGAAGACGCACGTGCTCCTGCCCTCCCCGAGCAGCTTGAACGTCGCGGGGTCGTTCTCCGGCACGTTCTCGATGTCGAGCTCGATGCCGCGAGCGCGGACGAGATCGACGGTGTTCTTGATGAGCGTGAGGGTCTTGAGGCCCAGGAAGTCCATCTTGACGAGGCCGCACTCCTCGAGATGGTCCATCGTGTACTGCGTGGTGATCGTGCCGGTCTTCGGATCCCGGTAGAGCGGAACGTAGCTCGTGAGATCGTCCCGTCCGATGACGATCCCCGCGGCGTGGGTCGAGGCATGGCGGCTCAACCCCTCCAGGCGCCTGCTCGCGTCGAGGAGCTCCTGGTAGACCTGCCCCTTCGCCGAGAGCTCCTTGAGCTTCGGCTCGAGGTCGAGCGCCTTCGCGAGGGTCATTTTCGGGTCGGCGGGCACGAGCTTCGCGATCGCGTCGGCCTCGGCGTACGGGACGTCGAGCGCCCTCGCGACGTCGCGGATGACCGCCTTCGCCTTGAGCGTGCCGAACGTGATGATCTGGCCGACGCGATCGCCTCCGTACTTGCGCGTGACGTAGTCGATGACCTCCTGGCGCCGCTCGAAGCAGAAGTCCACGTCGAAGTCGGGCATCGAGATCCGCTCGGGATTGAGGAAGCGCTCGAAGAGCAGCCCGTACTTCAGCGGATCGATGTTCGTGATGCGAAGGCAGTAGGCGACGAGCGATCCGGCGCCCGAGCCGCGGCCCGGGCCGACCGGGACTCCCTGCTCCTGGGCCCAATGGATGAAATCCCAAACGATGAGGAAGTAGCCGGTGAACCCCATCTTGATGATGACGTCAAGCTCGAAGTCGATCCGCTCGCGAAGCTCCGATCCGCCCCCGGGATAGCGCTCGGCAAGCCCCCGGTAGGCGAGGGCGCGAAGATATTCCTCCGGCGAGCGGTACTCCGCCGGGATCCGGTACTCCGGGAGCATCGGGCCCGGCAGGTCGATGGTGAGGTTGCACCGCTCGGCGATCGCGACGGTGTTGGCGAGGGCCTGCGGCGCCCAATCGAAGAGCCGCCACATCTCCTCCGGGCTTTTCATGTAGAACTCGGGGCCCCCGAAGCGCAGGCGCTTCTCCTCGGAGCGCTTTTTGTTCGTGCCGATGCACAGGAGAACGTCCTGCGCGCCCGCGTCGCCCGGATTCGTGTAATGGATGTCGTTCGTGACGACGAGCGGAATGCCGGTCTTCCGCGCGATCTCCAGGAGGCCGCGGTTCGCGGTCTTCTGGTCTTCGATCCCGTGGTCCTGGAGCTCGAGATAGAAGCCCCCCTCGCCGAAGAGCTCTCGGTAGTAGGCCGCTTTCTTCAGCGCGCTCTCCTCCTCGCCGCGCGTGAGAAGCTGCGGGATGCTGCCGGCGAGACAGGCGCTTGAGCAGATCAGGCCCTCGTGATGGCGCTCGAGAAGCTCCTCGTCGATCCTCGGCTTGTAGTAGAAGCCCTCGGTGTAGCCCGAGGAGGTGAGCTTGATGAGGTTGCGATACCCCGTCTGGTCGACGGCGAGGAGGACGAGGTGGTTGTAGCGGTTGCCGGTTTCGGATCCCGTGCGATCGAGGCGCGAGCCCGGGGTCACGTAGAACTCGCATCCGACGATGGGGTTCACGCCGCGCGAGCGGCATTCCTTGTAGAACTTCAGGGCGCCGAACATGTTGCCGTGGTCGGTGAGCGCGAGATGCTTCATGCCGAGGGAGACCGCCCTATCGACGAGACTCTTGATCGAGGAGGCTCCGTCGAGAAGCGAGTAGTCCGAATGGTTGTGAAGGTGGACGAAATCGCGCATGGCTCCCCCAGAATCGCGCCGGGCTCCCCGCGGGAAGCACGCTCCGACCCCCGGCGTCGCGGACGGCCCGCCCGCTCCGATGTCCCGCTCGCGCGCTCCGCCTTGAGGCCCCTGAGCGAAGCGCCTCGGACGCCGCGCCGATGCCGGGCGCCAGCGCGCCGCCGCGAACGACTATAGCTTCCAACCGGGGCTCTGTAAAGAAGCGAAGCGCGGCGCTACCGGTCCGGGAGCTCCGCGAGAAACCAGCCGAGGAGGCTCCGAATCCGCTCCCGCTTGAAGCTCGTGAGCGCGTCGGCGGCGAGCGCAAGAGCCGCGTCGAGGATCTCCATGATCGGGCCGAGCTCCCGTTTCCCGATCGGGAGCTTCCGGCCGACGAGCTCGTTCTCGATCTCGCGGCTTCGGATCACCTCGGATCCGGCGGTCCCGTAGGCGATGCGGATGTCCTGGATGACGTTCTTTTCGGTGCGCGCGAGCCCGCAGAAGGACAGGAAGTCGGCGGAATCGCTCGTCTCCCGGTTGATTCTCCGGTAGACCTCGAAATCCCACGCCGCGAACGGGATGCGTATCCTCGTGAGCACCTCGCTTCGCTGGAGGTCGATCTTCCCGCCCCCCGGGGCGAAGCGGCTGAGCGGAATCCACCTCGTCGTGCCGGCGCGCTTGAGCTCGAGCTGGATGTCGAGGAGCAGGTAGACCGGAAAGGCGCTCATTCGCCGCTCTCGGATGCAGATGTTGCCTCCGAGCGTGGCGCGATTCCGTATCGCGGGGGTGCCGAGCTCGGAAAGGGCAAGATGCATCACGCGCGGGAGGACGTTCGCGCCGATGTCGAGGATCCGGCTGATCGGCACCGCGGAGCCCACGTCGATGTGCCGCTCGGTCCGGCTGATGTGGTGGAGCTCCTCGATCCTCGATATGTTGATGACGTTCGCGGGAAGGCGGACGTGCTTGACGGGCTGAAGGCGGAGGATGTGCGTGCCCCCGTTGAACAGGAGCGCGGAAGGGAGCCTCCGGTAGAGCGAAAGAAGCTCGCTCAGGGTCTCGGGCGCGTGGATGACCGTCTGCCGTTCCGCCGTGCGCTACCTCCTCGCCCTCCGGCGGCTCTTGCGGGCGGAAGCCGCGAGGCTCACCGCGCGCAGGAGCGTCGAGTAGTCGGCGCACTGACAGCCGATCCCCGCGAGGCCCGAGAGGATCTGCTCCTCGCTCGGCTCGGCGTGCTTCTCGAGGAGCACGTGCACCGAGAGGATCCGCCCCTGCGCGCAGTAGCCGCACGGCGCGTAGCCGGCCTCGTTGAACGAGCGAAGGATGTCGCCGTAGTCCCGGGTCCTCGAGAATCCGTCGATCGTGAGAACGCTCGCGCCCCGCAGCGCGAAGGCGGGAAGCATGCACGACACCGCGAGCGCGCCGTTGAGCAGCACGGTGCACGCGCCGCAGTCGCCCGCGTAGCAGCCGGCTTTCGTGCGCGTGAGCTCGAAATCCTCGCGGAGGATGTCGACGAGCCGCCGTTCGGGTTCGACGTTGACCGTGACGCTTCGGCCGTTCAGCATGAAAGCGACCGTCATGGCTCCTCCGTGTAGCGGTGAACGAGCTCGGGGGTGATCGGGAGGGCGTCGAAGTAACGGCCGGTCGCCTGCGCGACCGCCGAAACGTAGGCGGACGGAATGACGCTTCCGGCAAGCTCCTCGATCCCGCCCGCGAAGCCCTTCGGCCCCCCCGGGAGAAAGTCGACCGAGATCGGCGGAATCGCGAGAACCCGGGGCCGTCGCGCCGAGGCGTGGTCGGAGGTGCACCACCACAGGGCGTGGAAAACTCCGTTCTCGATCGTACGCCGAGCCGCGCGAGGGTCGAGCACCGCGCCGCAGGAGATCGCCGTCCAGATGCCGCGGATCGAGGTCTCGAGCGTTATCGGGTCGACCTCGGTCTCGACGACCGCCGCGCCCCAGGAAAGAGACGGAAACCGGAAGCCCGTCCGCCGCTCCTCGTCCCAGCGGCCCGCGCGCGGAGGCCGATAGGTCCTCTTGACCTCGATGGGAAGCGCCGCCCGAAAGCGCTTTCGCACGACGGCGTTGCAGCAGCTCTCCACGAGCTCCCTCACGATCGTCACGTTCCTCGAGAGCGCCGAGGGCCCGGAGTCCGGCACGGAGTCCGTTCGCGACTCCGCTACCACGACCCGCTTTTTCTCGATGCCGAGGATCCTGCTTGCGGCGTCGATCCACGCGCGCTCGGCCATGCCCTCGACCGACACGGCGGAGGTGAGGATGAGGAGGCTTCCGTCGGCGTCGAGCCGCGCGACGACCGAGGAGCTCGATCGCTCCTCCCCGCGACCCACGAGGCCGCTTCCCTGGTAGGCGACCGAGAGGCCGATTCCCCTGAGCGGCTTCGCCTCCTCCGGGACCTTGGTGCGGCGCTTCTTGTGCATCTCGTAGGAGGCGTGCTTGCGCGTGAAGTCCGAGACCTCGGCGACGCGCCTGAGGAGCTCCGGCGGAGGGTAGTGCGAGGGCGTGCCGCCCGAGGCGAGGCGCCCCCCCGTCTTCACGAGGTTTCGCTCCTTCCACGTGAACGGATCGGTCGAGGAAAGCTCGGCGAGGCGCGAAGCGTGGGTTTCCGCGGCAAAGAAGCCCTGTGAAAGACCGAGACCGACGAAGGCGTCGAGCGGAGGGGAGCTCGTCTTCACGAGAAAGCCGCGCAGCCGCACCGGAAGGCTCGCGTAGCCTCCGAGCGCGCCTTCGATCGTCCGCTCGAGGAGCTCGGCGCCGAGCACGGGGAAGGCTCCTCCGTCGACGAAGACCCCGATGTCGTGGGCGACGGGGTTGCCTTCGCGGTCGAGTCCCGTGCGGATCGAGACGCGGGTCGGCGCCCGCTTCGGAGTGAAGGAGGCCGTCGCGCTCGGCTCGACGAGGAGCCGCACCGCTCGCCCGGATTTCCGCGCCGCCAACGCCGCGTGCGCCGCGACGAGCGAAGGAAACCAGATCTTGGAGTCCCGATGCGCGCTCATGCGCGTCACCCTGACCTCGACGTGCTTCTCGGCGACGCCGAGCGCGGAGGCGACCGTGCGCCGGACGTGGAAGGGCCACTGGGTCGGGCAGTAGACGAGGCAGCCCCCCTCGCGGGGAACGACGAGGGCTCCGTGCGGGTCGCTCGCGAAGTGCTCCTGGGCGCCGGTTGAGTATTCCCCTTCGGCGAGCTGAAAGGCTTCCGCAAGCGCCGCGTCGGGATCGCCGACCACCACCTCGCGCCGATCGACGATTTGGTCGTCGCTCGGCGCGGAGAAGACGAGCGGCTCCTCCTCGGCGTACCGGATCTCGATCTCCTCGGCGATCGCCTCGAGCGCCCGCTCGTCGCTTCCGCACAGGAGCAGCACGGCCTCGCCCCGGTAGCTCACCTCCCGCGAGGCGAGAAGCGGGCAGGGGGATCCGAGGGCGGCGAGCCGATTGTCGCCGGGAACGTCCCGCGCGCTACAGAGGAAGACGCCCTCCGGGAGCCTCGGATGGCTCACCGAGAGGATCCTGCCGCGCGCCACGGCGGAGCGAATGACGTTGCAGGAGAGCGCGTTCTCGCCGAGGAAGTCGCCGACGAACCTATCCTCTTCGCCCGGCATCCGGCCTTCCTCGGCGGTGACGCTCCGCGACGGACCTCACGCCGGCGACGACCCTCTCGACCTGCTCGTCTGTCAGGGACGGATAGATGGGGAGGCTGAATATCGTCCGGTAGGCTTGCAAGGCGTTCGGGAAGTCCTCCGGCTTGAAGCCGTAGGCGTTTCGGTAGTAGGGCATGATGTGGAGCGGGATGAAATGGACGCTCACACCGATACCGTGGTCCATCAGGCTTCTCACCATCTCGTCGCGGTCGATCGTGAGTCTATCTTCAACGATCCTGAGAGTAAAGAGGTGCCAGGCGTGATCGTCGGAGGCCGCGGGAAGCCTGAGGTAGTCCGCGTCGGCGAACGCGGCGAGGTACCTCGCCGCGATCGACCTCCGGCGCTCGAGGAAATCCGCCGCTTTCGCGAGCTGCGCCCTTCCGATCGCGGCGGCGATGTCGGTGAGATTGTATTTGTAGCCCGCCTCGACGATCTCGTATCTCCACTCGGCGTCCCGCGATACGTAGCGGTTCCAGACCTCGCGGTCGATCCCGTGCAGGCGCATGAGCGACACGCGGCGCGCGATCTCGTCGGAGTCGGTCACGAGCATGCCCCCTTCGCCGGTCGTGATCGTCTTCGTCGCGTAGAAGGAGTACACGCCCGCCGCGCCGAGGGTTCCGCAGTAGGCGCGCCTTCCGCCGAGCCCCTCGGTCCGGACCGGAAAGGCGTGGGCGGCGTCCTCGACGAGCGGAACCCCCGCCGCCGCGCAGGCCGCGAGGATTCGCTCCATGCGGCAGGGAAGGCCGCCGACGTGCACGGGAAGGACGGCGCGGATGGAGCCGCCCTCCCGCGGGCTAGGCCCCCGGCTGAGCGCCTCCTCGACCCCGGACGGATCGATGTTGAGCGTCTCCCCGTCGATATCGAGGAACAGCGGGCTCGCCCCGAGATAGCGGATGACTTCCGCCGATGCCGCGAAGGTGTAGGGGGTCGTGAGCACGCGGTCGCCCGCTCCGACGCCCACCGCCTCGAGAGCGAGGTGAAGCCCGGCGGTCGCCGAATTGAGCGCGAGGGCGTGGCGCGAGCCGACGAGCGCGGCGACCTCCGCCTCGAAGCGCTTCGCGACCGGTCCGGTCGTAAGCCATCCCGATCGGAGGACCTCGACGACGCCGCGCTCCTCCTCTTCGCCGATCGACGGAAGCGCGAAGGGGATGAAGCGCTCAGTATTCGGGTTCATCGCGCGGCGCTTCGATCGAGGGGATGTACTCGCGGAGGACCGCGCGAAGCTCGCGCCGGTTGCGATAGAGCGCCGGCTTGTCGGGATCGAAGAAACAGACGGCGTGGAGCTTCGAGAGGAGGCAGTCGAACGATCCGTTGAACCGCTCTCCCCGCGGAAGCCGGTTGATCCGCGAGTATCCCGTCGGCATGGGCCGCTCGTCGGTGTCCCAGAGGGTTTCGTGCATCTTCTCGCCGGGACGCAGTCCGATGTAGGAGATCGGGATCTCCGTTTCGGGCTCGAAGCCGTAAAAGCGGATCATGGACTCGGCGAGGTCGCGGATGAGGATAGGCTCGCCCATGTCGAGGATGTAGAGGTCGCCGCCCTTGCCGACGCCCCCGGCCTTCAGGACGAGCGAGGAGGCTTCCGGAATCGTCATGAAGAACCGGCTCATCTCCGGATGGGTCACCGTGACCGGCCCCCCTTTCAGGATTTGGCGCTTGAACAGCGGGACGATGCTCCCGCGCGAGCCGAGCACGTTGCCGAAGCGGACGACCATGAAGTCGCCGCGGCCGGGCCGCCGCTTGAGCACGATCTCTTCGGCGAGCATTTTCGACGCGCCGTAGACCGAGTTGGGGCGGACCGCCTTGTCGGTGGAGATGAACACGAAGCGCGGGATTCCGCACTCGATCGCGGCGTCCACGAGATTCTTGGTGCCGAACGTGTTGTTCTTGACGGCCTCGATCGGGTTGTACTCGAGCATCGGAACGTGCTTGTAGGCGGCGGCGTGAAAGACGACGTCCGCGCGCAGGCGCCGCAGGATGAAGCGAACGTAGTCGCGGTCCTGGAGGTCCCCGAGAACCGGGACGACCGTCGCCTTCTCGCCGACCCCCTCTTCTTGGAGGAGGTGGAGCTCCTTGTCGATTTCGTAGATGCTGTTCTCTTCGTGGTCGAGCAGGTAGAGCCGCTCGGCGCCGCCGTGGAGGAGCTGGCGGGCGAGCTCGCGTCCGATGCTTCCCCCCGCTCCGGTGATGACGACCCGTCTGCCGCGAAGATAGTCGAGGCTTTTCTTCAGGCCGATGTTGACCGGGCTGCGCCCGAGGAGATCGTCGGCGTCGATCTCGCGGGCTTGGATGAGATGCGCCTCGCCGTCCACGATCTGGCTCAAATCCGGAAGGATGCGGATCCGCTCGAAATCGGCGCGCGAGAGCGTGCAGTAGATGCTCTTCAGCCGCTCGCGCGCGCTCGACGGGAGCGCGATGAGCGCCTCGCTCGCCGGAGCGCGCGCCATGAACTTCTCGACGTCGGCGATCGGACCGTAGACCGGAATGCCGTCCACCGCGCCGCCGATCTTCTCGGGGTCGTCGTCCAAGAAGGCCGTCACGCTTCCGAGGTTGCCCTTGTCCTTGAGCTCCCGCGCGAGCGCGCGGCCGGCGAAGCCCGCTCCCACGATGTAGATCCCGTCATGCCTTCCCTTTTTCATTCGCATCCGCCGTTTCCAAGAGTTCGAACCCGAAGTCGATGAGGAACGCTTCCTCGTAGAGGGCGAGCCTGACCTTCGCCCGTCCTCTTCTCTTATCGACCTTCGTGATGCGGCCTTCAAGCCCTTTTAGCGGGCCGCTCGTAATGCGGATGCGCTGATTTTCGTCGAAATACGCCTGCGACTTGTCCACGATCTCCCCGAAGGAGATGAAATGGACGAGGAGCTCCAACCCGGTCCCGGCGAGCGGCTCGATCTGGCTGTTGTCCTTCAGGAAGCGGATGAAGCCGGTCTGCCGCTTCATCTCCCAGTAGGCGCGGGAGTCGAGGCCCTCGGCCTCGTAGAATACGTAGCCCGGGAAGATGGGAGCGAGGGAGAGCCGGTTCACGCCGCCCTTGCGGATCGTCAGGCGCCGCCGCGGCCAGAAGAGGCGCCCGGGTCGAAGCTCCTCGGCGCCGGGCTCGCCGTCGGAAGAGGCGGCGACGAGGAGGGCGTTCGACGCGAGTCGGATGAATCGATCCTCGCTTCGCGTCATGACTTGAATGACGAAGTAGCTCATCTCCGCGCGCGGCCCGGATCGGCGCCCGAGCGGCTCGAGGCGGGGGCGAACCGCCGCGCCGCCGAATCGCGGGAAGCGGAAAGCCGCTCCTTCACGCCCCCGAAGCGCTCCGATCTCTTCAAGCGGCGCTCCTTATCCTCGCGCGACGAAGGTAGCACGGACGCCGAAGACATTCAACTGGAGGCCGATTCGCGCCGACATTATGATCAAGTACGTGCTAAGGATGGCGACATGAAACGTTGGATAATCGGGTCCTTTCTCTGCGCGTTCTTCCTTGCCGGAGGAGCCGCCTTCGCTGACACCGTCATGCTGTACACGCAAATGCGGGCGAGCGCCGACTCGCAGAACAAGAACGTGGAGCGCTACGTGGCGATCGAGGACGGCGTCATGGCGCTGTTCTTCGATTCCGGCCACATCATCTTCGACACCGGGCTGCCCCAGAGCGCGAAGAGCGGCGCCCCGTCGGCCAATCCGTCGGAGACGTGGGCCGCCGAGACGGCGAAAACCGGAGGCGCGAGCTATCTCCTCGAGGTCGAGCTCTCCTTTCCCGACGCGCCGAGCCCGTCGGTGGTTCCGACCGGGATCCACTACAAGTTCCTCCACCTGAGCTCGGGTCGGACGATCGCGGAAGGGAGCCTCGTTCCCCAGGTGCCGCCGAAGAACGCCGCGGACCGCAAAACTCCCTACGATCTCTGCTATGCGCTCGGACAGGAGGTCGCGCGCGACGTTCTGAGGGATTGGAAACAGCCATTGCTTTGATTGCGCAAAAGGCTCAAACTCACGCGAAAGTCTCCCGAAGATATATCAGGAGAACGAGGGAATGAGACGGTTTGGAGCGTTCTTGGCATTTCTCACGTGCGCAAGCGCGCTTTTCGCGCAGCAGACGTGGGAGGGCACCGCCGCCGTGAGCAGCTACGGAGTGTTTCCCTCAAGCGGTCTCTACGGCGCCTCGAACTCCTTTCCGCAGAATACCCTCGTGAACGTCAAGAACCTCGACAACGGGAAGCAGACCAGCGTGCTCATCATCGACCGCGTCTCCGAAAGCGGTCTGTTCCTGCTCCTTTCAAACGACGCGGGCGCCGCGCTCGGCGTCGCGTCCGGGGGCTCGGCGCGGGTGGAGATCACCCTTCCGAGCGGACCGAACGCGGCGGGCTCGCCCGGCGACTTGCCCTACAGCCCGGACTCGGATATCAATCCCGCCGCCGGGGTAGGGAACCCCTCGAGCCTCGCGTTCCTGAACCGCTATCTCGCCACGACCGCAACGAGCTCGGTCTCCCAGGCGGCAAGCCCCGCCGCGGGCTTGGCGGCGGGAGCCGCCCCCGCGGCGAGCGCGAAGTCCGCGGCTCTCGCCCCCTCCTCTTCCGCGGGGACGCCCGAGGTGCCCGACATCGAGCCTCTTCCGACCCCTCCGGTCAACAACGGAGCTCCCAAGCTCGCGGCTCTCCCGGCCCCCGTGCTTCGGAGCGCGGGTTCGGCGCCGAGCGAGGATCTCGCGGGCATCCAGCCGCCTCAGGCTGCCGCGCTCTCCCAGGCCGGCGCGGTGGCGCCGCCCACGGAGATCGCGGGGGAGCCGCGCGTCCTCGATCTCTCCGAGCCCGCCGCGCCGAGGAGCGAGCCCCTGGCGCTCTCCGGGAGCCTCCCGGTTCCGGCCTCCGCCGCTCCTGCGGGCGTCCTGGCCGCATCGGCCGCGCAGGCGGTACCGAGCGCCCAAACGGCTCCGGTCCCGGTCGCCGGAAGCGAGGTAGCCGCCGCGACGCAGCCGACGCAAGCGAGCCTTCCCGCGGGCGTGCAGCCCGAAGCGAGCATGGCGGCCGACTCCTACTACGTCCAGCTCGCCTCGTTCTTCGAATCCGGGAACGCGCTCAGCCTCGCGGCAAGCCTGTCGCAGGTCTATCCCGTCTCGGTCTTCGCCGCGACGACGAGCAGCCGGCAGGTCTACCGCGTCCTCGTCGGCCCGCTGAAGCGGGACGAGAGCGGCGCTCTTCTCTACCAGTTCATCGCACTCGGATACCGGGACGCCTTCCTCCGGAAGGTCAACTGAAGGCGTGACGCGCAAAGAGGCGGCGCGGGAGATCAAGAGACTCTCCGAGCTGCTGCGCCGCCACGAGCACGAGTACTACGTCCTCGCGGCGCCGACGCTGTCGGACCGAGAGTACGACGCCCTCTACGACCAGCTTGCCTCGCTCGAGCGCGACTTCCCGGACTTAAGAACGCCCGATTCCCCGACCGCCCGCGTGGGTTCCGACCTCTCCTCCGAGCTTCCCGAGGTCGAGCACACCATTCCCGTCTTGAGTCTCGACAAGGCCTACGCCCACGAAGAGATCGTCGCCTGGGCTCGGAAAATCCAAGGATCGAGCGGCGCCGAGGTCAGCTTCACCGTCGAGGAGAAGATCGACGGCTCTTCCATGGTTCTCTACTACGAGAAGGGGGTGCTCGTCCGCGGCGTGACCCGCGGCAACGGCCTGAAGGGCAACGACGTCACCGCCAACGTCAAGACGATCCGAACGATTCCTCTCCGCCTCGCCCGCGCGGTGAGCGTGGCGGTCCGGGGAGAAGTTTTCCTCCCCATCGACGAGTTCGCGAGGATCAACTCGTCGATGGAGATACCCTACGCGAACCCGCGAAACCTCGCCGCGGGAACCCTTCGGAGGGTGAGGAGCTCGGACGTCGCCGCGGTTCCCCTCACGATCTTCGCCTACGAGGGCTTTTTTACCGGGGGCGCGGACCCGAAGTCGCACGTCGAGGTGCTCAGCCTCCTCGAGGAGCTCGGGCTGCGGGTGAGCACGAGGATCGGACTGTTCAGCGCGGACGGCGAGCTCGGGGGCAAGCTCTCCTCCCTGAGGGAGCGGCACCCGGAGTGGACCTTCGGAGACTTCGACGCGATGGTGCGCTATCTCGGCGCGCAGCGGGAGACCCGGCGAGCGCTCCCCTATGAGATCGACGGGCTTGTCGCCAAGGTCAACGAGCTCGATCGCCGGGAGCTCCTCGGCTACACGGGCCACCACCCGCGCTGGGCGATCGCCTACAAGTTCGAGGCTCCCGAGGGCGTCACGGTGGTTCAGGGAATCGACGTGCAGGTGGGGCGCACCGGACGGATCACGCCGGTCGCCCGCGTGAGGCCGGTGGCCGTCGGCGGCACCACGATCTCGAACGTCACGCTCCACAACCAGGACTACATCAACATGCTCGACCTTGCGATCGGCGACAGCGTCGCGGTCTCCCGGCGCGGCGACGTGATCCCGGCCGTCGAGCGGGTGATCGAAAAGAACGATACGAACAGCACCTGGAGAATGCCCGACCGTTGTCCCGCGTGCGAAAGCGGCCTCGTCGTGGTCGGCGCGCACCATTTCTGCCCGAACCGCGATTGTCCGGCGCAGGTCCGAGGGCGCCTGCTCTTTTTCGTCGGCCGCGGTCAGATGGATATCGAGAACCTCGGGCCGGAAACGATCGACGTCCTCATGGAGCGCGAAAGCCTCCGGGCCCCCGCCGATCTCTACGCCTTCGACTACGGCAAGCTCGCGGAGCTGCCCGGCTTCGGCGAGAAGAAGATCTCCCTTATCCGGGCCGGCATCGAGAAGAGCAAGGCGCAGCCCTTTCGGGTGGTCCTGCAGTCGCTCGGTCTCGCCGAGCTCGGTCAAAAGGTCGCCGAGCTCCTCGTCGACTCGGGATACCGCTCGATCGACGAGCTCCTCGCCCTCGCCGACGCCGGGAGCGTCGAGGCGCTCACCGTCATCCCGGGAATCGGGGAGAAGACCGCGCAGACCGTCCTCGAGGGGCTCAGGCGGCCCGACGTGCGGGAGCAGATCGAGCGCCTGCGCGCGGCGGGACTCTCCTTCGTCGAGGAGGCCCGCGGCGAGGCCGCCGGAGCGGAGCAGATCTTCAAGGGTCAGACGTGGTGCGTCACCGGGAGCTTCGAGCGCTTCACGCCCCGCGAGCTCGCGATGGAGGAGGTCAAGCGGCGAGGCGGAAAGGTCGTCGCCTCGGTGTCCGGAAAGACGACGCACCTCCTCGCGGGGGAGGGCGGCGGAAGCAAGCTCGAGAAGGCGCGCGCGGTGGGCGCCCGGATCGTGTCGGAGGAAGAGTTCCTCCTCATGCTCGCTCGGGCTCCGGAACCGAAGCGGGAGGATTAGGCATGTACGAGTCCGAACGGGAGCTCGTCGAGGAGCTCACGCGCAAAGGCTTCGGGGTGGTGACCCCCGACCAGTTCCGCGTCGATATTCCGGAGGATTTCCTCGAGATCTGGCGCGCCGTCTCTCCGTTTACCATGACCTCCCTCGAGCGCGGCTACGCGCTCTATGAGGCGCTCCGATACCTCGAAGGGGCCGGAATCCCCGGCGACGTCGTCGAGTGCGGGGTGTGGAAGGGCGGCTCGTGCATGCTCGCGGCGCGCACGCTCCTCGCCCTCTCCGGCGGCCGAGCCGAGGAGGCGGGCAGGCGGAGCATCTACCTCTACGACACCTTCGCGGGGCCCACCCGACCGACGAGCGTCGATCGGATCCGGTGGAACGGCTCAGGGGTCCTCGAGCGGTGGGAGGCCGACCGAAGCGGCGCCACGCGGAACTTCACGGCCTGGTCGGTCGGCATGGAGGAGGTCGCCGGGAACATGGCGGCCACCGGCTTCCCCCGGGGCTCGACGGTGCTCGTTCCCGGCGACGTCGCGTCCACGCTTTCGGAGAAGAAGCCTTCGCGCATCGCGCTCCTCAGGCTCGATACCGACTGGTACGAGTCGACGAAGGCGGAGCTCGAAGCGCTCTACCCTTGCCTGAGCCCGGGGGGCGTCCTCATCGTCGACGACTACGGTCACTTCGAAGGGGCGCGAAGGGCGGTGGACGAGTTCTTCGCCCCCGAGCGGGGCAATCCCATCCTCCTCAACCGGATCGACTACACCGGAAGAATCGGCGTCAAGATGCCCTCCGCCTGAAGCTCGGGGCTTCGCGAGCCTCCGGGCGTCGAGGCTCGGATCTCCATTCCCTCGCGCGTCTCGAACCACTGGTTCGCGTCGCGGCCGACGACGCCGAGACCCGGGTCGCAGGCTCGAGCTCGCTCCTCACCTCAAGGGCGATCGCGCAGGCTAAACCTTTCCATAAAACGAGAGCGCACCCGTGCCGCGCGGCGTCGTGGCGCAGACCGCGCGCTATCGACCGCGGGCGAGCGGACGCAGATAGCCGCTCAGGCTCCCGGTGTAGCGCTCGCTTCCGACGAGCTGGATGAGGTGCGCGATCGCCGTGCGGCGCTGCTCGGGTCGGATCGCGAGACGCCTGAGGAGCCTCGTCTCCTGCTCGACTCGGCGCCGCTTCTCGACGGCGAGAATCGAGAGGATCCGCCCGCGCTCCTGCGGGCCCATGGCGAAGATCGCGAGGGCGATCTCGCGATCGGAGACTCTCATGAGCCGGTTCTCGGCCTGGACCGGCGCGAGCGCGCGAAGGCGACGCAGGAGCTCGACGTCGAGGTCGGTCGCGCGCGGTCGCCCCGGCGTCAGAATATCCATCCTATGCCCGCGCCGACGAGGAGGTACGTCGTCGCCCCCGCGGCCGGAGACGGGCTGTACTCGCTTTCGACGTCGGCGGAGAGGACGAGATTCCCCTCCGGGGGAAGCCAATGGATCTCCCAGCCGCCGGTCAGCGGCACCGTGTCGAGCCCGAGGCCCTCGGCGAACGGCTCGGTGCGCAGCGCCGCCGAGACGCCGGTGACGATCGAGCCGAAGTCGAGGAAGAGGCCGCCGCGCCCGTAGCCCCAAACGTTGAGGGACGCGTTCAGCGCGCCGTTGTCGGAATCGGTTCCGCCGTCCGCGGTGAGACCCAAGGAGCTCACGAAGAACGGGGAGACGGTCACTTCCGGCATGACGAGGACGCCGAAGGGCCCGATCCGGTACTCAAGCGGCGCTCCGACCGAGAGCCCGGTGAAGTTCGTCAGGGTGTCGGCAGTCGTGCCGTCGAGGTAGGTCCCCTTGACCGAGAGCGCCGCGCTGAAGCCGCTCGCCCCCTCGCCGAGGAGCCTGAGCTTCGCGGCCGCGCCGATGGAATAGGGCGCGACCGCGACGGAGCCGAGCTCGAGCGATCCCTGGACGTCGAGCTCGACGCCGCTCGCCGGCACGAAACGACCGCTGAGCTGGATGGGAATGAGCTCGCCCGCGGCCTCGAAGTGGCCGAGGCTGATCACGCCGATCTGGAAGCTCGACGGAGGCAGGATCTCGGGGGAGCCGACAAAGAGGAGGCCGGAGACCCCCGAGAGCATGCTCCGATAGCCGATGAGCGCCGCGTGCGAGATCTCGACCGCCCCCGCGAGACGGTCCGTCGCTCCGCCCGAGGCGCCTTCCACGGTCACGGAGTAGGCGCCGTCGGGGAGCTCGCGGCCGCCCGAGTCTCTTCCGTTCCACGCGACCGCCTGCAGCCGGGCCGTGAACGGCGGAAGCCTGTCCGTCCACACGAGGCGGCCCGTCCGATCGGCGATCGAGACCGAGCCGCTCCCGGGACCGCTCGCCTGGAAGGAGATCTCGAGGGTGCCGAGGACGCCGGGATTCGCGGGGTCGAGGACGGGGCGGGATATCGCGAGCTTGGAGAGCTTGAACGGCGCCACGGCGAGCGCGACGGCAAGCGGCGTCGTGCGGTTGTCGGCGATGTCGAACTGAGCGTCGAAATCCTTGTAGCCGAACGCCTCGATATGGAGGCTGTGCTGGCCCACGGGAAGCTCGGTCATGCCGCTCTTCGACGGGAGATCGTCGACCGAGATCGCCGCGGCGACCCCCTTCGGCGACAGCGAGAGGTTCAGGAAACCGGAGATCGGATTGAGCTGGACGTCGACGGTCGTGTACGACGTCGGGTCGAGGTCGATGTAGCGATCGCTCGGGTGGTACCCGTCAAGCTGGATCGAGATCTTGACCTGCCCCGGCTGGTAGCCGGTATAAAAGAGCGGCGTGTCGCCGATGTAGAGGTTGTTGATGTAGACGTGCGCGCCTTCGGGCTCGGAGATGAACTTGATTCCCGGCGCGCTCTGTCCGGCTTGCTCCGGCGTCTGGGCGGTGATCGTGGCGACGCTCGTCGACGGGGTGGTGGTGTTCGGCGTGGTCGGAACCGTCGGCATGGCGACTTGAGGCGCCGGGGGGACCGAGCTGAGCGGAGGCCCGCCGAGCGTGGCGCACGACGCGAGAAGGACACATCCGCAGCATGCGTACAACAGGCTTCTCATGGCTTACCGTGGGGAAGTGTATAGATGAAAAGCGTAAAATATCAACCACGCCGGCCGATAGAGAGAGTGTCATGAAGGCTCGCGTGCGAGGTATCCTGTTCGCCTGGGCGCTCCTCGCGCAGGCCGTCCCCGCCGGCGCCGCGCCGGTTCCCGACGGTTTCCGCGCCATCGCGCTCGGCATGAGTCTCGACGCGGTGAAAGCGGCGCTCCAGAAGGACACCTACTTCGACTACCGCGGGGACCCCGACGTCTCGATGCTCCAGAAGCCCGAGGACAACCTCATCGATTGCGCGGGCTACTCCTACATCACGCGCGCGTTCTTCCAGTTCCACGACAAGGTCCTCTACACGTTCATCCTCGAGCTCAATCCCGCCGAGATCAGCTTCTACTCCGTCTACACCCAGCTCACCGAGAAGTACGGCGCGCCTGAGTCGCTGAGCCCGAGCGCCGTCGTTTGGCAGTCCGATCGCTACCGGCTTTCCCTCGAGCGCCCTTTGAGTGTAAAGTACATCGACCGGAAGGTCTTCGATCAGCTCAAGGAGGCGGGGAAAATGCGGGAATCGGACCGCGAGGTGTCGCGCGAAGAGTTCCTCCGTCAGTTTTAGCCCCGGGACGCGGGATGGAAATCGGATCGATCGCCCGGAGGGTGCGCGCCTCCGCCCTCGGGCTGCTTTTTTCGGCGGGGCTCCTGCTCTCCTGCTCAACGGAGGGCCGAACCGTCGACCTGACCGTCGACGGGAGGACGATTCACGCCGAGCTCGCGGTGACGCCCGCCGCGCGCGAGCGCGGGCTCATGTTCCGCTCCCACATGGCGAGCGATCACGGCATGCTGTTCGTCTTTCCCTACGATCAGCAGCTTTCCTTCTGGATGAAGAACACCCTCATTCCGCTCTCCGTCGCCTACATTTCCTCCGACGGCGAGATCAAGGAAATTCACGACATGACGCCCGGCTCCCTCGACCCGGTCGACTCGGACCACTCGGTCCGCTACGCGCTCGAGATGAACCGCGGCGTTCTCGCCTCATGGGGCGTGCGACCCGGCGACCGCGTCGTCCTGCCGCCCGGCCTCCCCGTCGCAGCGAACTGAACGGCTCGCCCCGGATCGGCCTACCCGAACGTGAAGGCGAAAAGCCTGAGACCGCCGGTCACCTCAAGCTCGAGCTGGTGCGCTCCGGGCTTCGGCAGGTCGACGAGCTGGTAGAGACGGCTCTCCGTCGGGGTCACGACGCCGTCCTTCACGTCCGCCGTCTCGCCCGCCTGCTTGCCGTCGACGAGCACCGTGATGGTCCCGTCCGTCCGTCCGGGCTGGACGACGAGGAAGACGTTCTTCGCGTCGAATCCGAGGCGCAACGTTCCCGCGGAGGCGGGCGCGACGTACTCGCCGGTGATCGTCCACCGGCCGGCGAGGCTCCACTCGCCGTTTTCGGGGGGATGCGCGGGGGCGTAGTCCGCCGGCTCGTCGGGGACCGGCGAGGTCGCGGAGACGAAGCCGCGACCCCTGGTGTAGCCGAGGTAGGTCTCCGGGGTCCGCGCGTAATTTACGACGTCGGGCTTCGCGACGATCCCGCTCGGGTTCGCGCCCGCCTCCCGGAGGAGGCTCTGGATGACCCGCTCCGAGACGTCGTAGCTTCCCTCCCCGAAATGAAAGTAGCGGACGCGGCCCTTCGCGTCGATGAAGTAGTGAGCCGGCCAGAAGCGGTTGCCGTAGGCGTTCCATTCATCGTACGTGTTGTCCTGGACGACCGGCCAATCGATCCCGAGGGTTTTGATCGCGGTCTTGACGTTCTTCGGTACCCGCTCGAACTCGAACTCCGGGGTGTGGACCCCGACGATCACGAGGCCTTCGTCTTTGTACGCCTTGTACCACGCCTTGAGGTAAGGGAGGGTGCGGACGCAGTTGACGCAGCTGTAGGTCCAAAAGTCGACGAGAACGACCTTGCCCCGCAGGTCGGCCAAGGTGAGCGGCGCCGATCCCGTCGAGCCGCCCGAGGACGAGGCCTCGGCGAGGCCCGACGTGTTGTACCAGGGGCCCGCGGCGACGAACGGCGGCGCCTCGCCGTAGTCGCCGAGCACGCCGTCCTTTGGATCGAGATCGCCCGCGCCACTGAAGACCATGCTCCCTGAGTCCTGCGCTCTCTCGGGCGCCCTCGCGTCGAGCGCCCGCTTCACGAGGGAGTTCTGCTCGATCGCGGTGAGCCCCGACCCGTAGGCCGGAAAGGCGCGGAGGAGCGCGGTCTGAACCTGCCGGTCCCAGCCGAAGCCGATCCCGACCCCGACCAAGATCATGAGGACTCCGAAGGCCTTCTGAATGGTCGCCGTATTCCTCGAAAGTCCGGGAACCCGGTTGAGGAGCGCCCGTCCGCCGAACATGACGAGGAGCATCGGAATGGCGGTCCCGAGGGAGTAGGCGAGGGTGATCAGCACCGATCCTCCGTCGACTCGCTGCGTGAGCGCGAGGCTTATGACGGAGGCCATGATGGGACCGACGCAGGGGGTCCAGACGACCCCGAGGCTGAAGCCGACCGGGATCCCGCTCCAAAAGCCCGCCCACCCGCCGGACCGCTTTCCGCCCGGCGCGTTCGATCGGCTCCCGGACGTCAGGCGCGAGGCGAGGAGCTCGAAGCGGTCGCGGAGCCAGGGCACGACCATCACGAAGCCGAAGATCACGAGGAGAACGACCGCGACGACGCGCAGGGTGTCGGGAGGAATCCCGAGGAGCTGCACGACGGCGGAGAGCGTGAGCGTAAAGACGGTGAAGGTCACGACGAACGCCGCGACGACGCCGAAGGGCCGCGCCTTTCCGCCTCCGACGCCTCCTGAGAGCACGATCGGGAGGACCGGAAGAATGCACGGCGAGAGAATCGTGATGATTCCGGAAACGAACGCGAACGCCAACAACACAACCATTGATTTCTCCTCATGGTCCGGCAAGCCGCGGCAGGGTATCCGCGGCTTGGTTCAACCTTCAAGCCCCTTCCGGTCGGGGCCCGCCGCGATGCGCTACCGCTTCGGCCGAAGCTCCGCCGGCGGAACGCCCCCGTCGGGAACGAAGACGAGCGCCGCCGAGTCGATGCAATACCGCTTGCCGGTCGGCGGGGGACCGTCGTCGAAGACGTGGCCGAGGTGGGAGCCGCTCAGCGAGTCGACGACCTCCGTGCGGCTCATGAAAAAGGAGTCGTCTTCCCGAAGATCCACCGCGCCGGGGTCGATCGGCTTGGTGAAGCTCGGCCACCCGGTACCGGAGTCGAACTTGTCCTTCGAGCTGAAGAGCGGCTGACCGGTCGCGGCCGAATAGTAGGTGCCGCTCCGGTGGTTGTTCCAATACGCCCCGGTGAACGGCGGCTCGGTTCCCTGCTCCCTCAGGATCTCGTACTGCTCGCCTGAGAGCCGCGACCGCCACTCCCGGTCGGAAAGGACGATCGGAAAGCGGTAGCCGGGACCGACGGCCTTGGGCGAACCCGTCCCCTGGCCGGAGAGCGACTCCGCGGCGCCCGGCGCTCCGAACGAAAGCAGTCCCCCGACGGCGAGCGCGAACCCGGCGAGAGCGGCGAGGTAGGCGACGAGGCGCCTGCGCGGCATGTGACCCATAGGAATCTCCTCCCTGCCCGAGCCGCTCGCGTTTTCTCGCTCGCGAGCCGGCCCCGGACACCTTGAAGGATACCCGTCGACGGTCACGGAAAGGTCACGGGATATTCAAATTTCGGTGGCGGCGCCCATCGGATGCGCTTGGTTCCGCGCAACCGCGCGCCGAGTCCCGTACCGGATCCGACCGCGTGTCGCGCGGAAGGGCGACGAAGATCGAGCGACTAGTCGTCCTTCCGGTCTCCGTCGCCGAGCTCGGGGAAAAGCTCGAGGGTGGGCTCCTCGTTCGGGCTTTCCGGCTGGTTCACGAGGATCTCGACGCGCCGCTCCACCTTCGAGAGGTCCTTCTCGAGCGCCTTTGCGAGCTTCATCCCCTCCTCGAACATCGCGACCGCCTCTTCAAGGGGGACCTCGCCCTCCGAGATTTTCTCGTTCAGCTCCTCGAGCCGCCTTAGACGCTCTTCGAAACTCTTCATCGCATGATCTCCTGGACCTCGGCCTTGAGAGCCCCCGCCGACAGCCGTATCCCGATCGAAGCGCCCCGCCGAGTCTGCCCCGCGGAGGTAATGAGCCGGTTGGTCTCGCCGTCGGTCACGACCGCGTAGCCCTTTCGCAAAATCTTCTCGGGCGAGCCCGCCTCGAGCTCGCGAGTCGCGAGCTCGAGGCGGTGGCGTCCCCGTCCCGCGAGCTCCCGGATCGATCTCGCGAGCCCCTCCCTCGCGTCGTCGAGCCTGAGGAAAAGCGGCTGGGTGAGCTGACGGAAATTGCGCTCAAGCTGCGCGGCGCTGAACCGCTCGAGGAGGAGTCGCACGCGCTCAAGCCGGGCGCGAAGCGCGCGCCCGAGCGCGAGCGCTTCGGCGTGAACTTCGTCGAGAATCTCGTCGCGCCGCGCGGTGACGAGCTCGGCGGCCGCGGACGGAGTCGCCGCCCGCACGTCGGCCGCGAGGTCCGAGAGCGAGACGTCGACCTCGTGGCCGACCGCCGAGATGACCGGGATGCCCGAGAGCGCCACCGCGCGCACCACGACCTCCTCCGAGAAGGGCAGGAGGTCCTCGAGGGAGCCGCCGCCGCGGCTCACGATGATGACGTCCGCGAGATGAAACCAGTTCGCCCGCTCGATCTGGCGCGCGATCCGATCGGCGGCTCCCTCCCCCTGAACCGGCGCCGGGAGGATCACGAGGTCGACGCCCGCGTTTCGGCGGGCGGTCACGTTCAGGATGTCGCGGATGGCCGCGCCGGTCGGCGAGGTGACCACCGCGACCCGCTGCGGCAGGAGCGGCAGCGGGCGCTTGCGCGCGGCGTCGAAGAGCCCCTCCGCGGCGAGGCGGCGCTTGCGCTCCTCGATCGTCGCGAGGAGCTCTCCCTCGCCGGACTTCTCCATGCGCTCGACGACGATCTGATAGACGCCCCGCTTCGCGTATACCGAAAGGCTTCCGAACGCCGTCACGAGCTGGCCGTCCTCGGGGGCGAAGCGCAGGGAGCCGAGCCGTCCGCGGAACATGACCGCGGAAAGGACGGCGTCGTTGTCCTTCAGGGTGAAGTAGTAGTGTCCGGTGCTGGAAGGGCGGAAGTTCGATACTTCGCCCTCGACGGCGATATCGTAGAACTGGGGCTCGAGCGTCGCGCGGATGAGCTCGGTGATCTCGGCAACCTTGAAGCGCCTTCCCGTGTGTGCCGCCATTGGCCCGAAGAGTACACTTTTGGCGGGCGCTTGGCAATCGAAAGCCCTTGAACGGAATTTCTAATTGTCGATAATCATGCTATGGGAAACCTTGCCGTGGTCAACGCCTGCGCGCTCTCGCGCTTCGCATTCGCGGAGCTTCCCGGGGGCCGGTGCGCCTTCGAGCGGGTGCTTCGCTGCGCGGCGGGACTCCCGGGCGTCGAGCGGCTGGTTCTCTTCGGCGGCGAGGGAGCGCCCGAAGGTCTCCTCGCCCGCGAGCTCCTCGCCGCCGACGGGCGACCGGTGCCCGTCGAGCGCACCGAGCGGCGGGGCTGGGACGTGCCCGGGCTCGTCGCGGAGCTCGGCAAGGTCTCCCTCGGCCTCGACGATTCCTCGGACCTCTTCTATCTCCAAGGCGATTTCCCGCTCTACGATTCCGCGCTCGCCGCGCGGATGCACGAGAGCCACAAGCGCTATTACGCCGAGTACACCTTCGCCGACGGCTATCCGATCGGGCTTTCCCTCGAGATCCTCAAGCCCGGCGTCGCCCGAGAGCTTTCGCGTCTTCTCGCTCCCGAGGACGGGGAGATCAGGCGGGACGCGCTCTTCGCGCTCATCCAGCGCGACATCAACGCCTTCGACATCGAGACCGAGCTCTCGCCGGTCGATCTGCGGATGAGCCGGGTGCAGCTGTCATGCGACACGCTGCGAAACTTCAGGCTCGTTCAGAGCGTCATCGAGGCGGGCGGCGTCGACGAGGCGTCGATTCTCAAGGTCGTCGAGAAGCGCGGAGAGCTCCTGCGCACCCTGCCCGCGTACGTCGAGATCCAGATCACCGACGGCGTCACCCAGGAGGTCGCCTACTCCCCCCTCGTCAAGCTTGCGCCCGGCGCGATCGAGCGCCGGGGCGAGATGGCGCTTGAGCGCTTCAAGCGCGTCGTCGCGCAGGTCAAGCATCTCGCCGACGACGCGGTCGTGAACCTCTCCCTGTGGGGAGAGCCTGCGCTCCACTCTCGGCTTCCGGAGCTCCTCGAAGCGGTCTACGCCGAGGCGGGGCTCTCGGCGCTGATCGAGACGTCGGGAGTCGGCTGGAGGGCGGGGGTGATCGAGGAGATCGAGCGGAGGATCGGCAATCGGATCGTCTGGATCGTCGATCTCGACGCGTCGAGCCCCGAGGTCTACCGGCGGCTTCGCGGCGAGGGGTGGGAGGAGGCGAACGCCTTCGTCGAGCGGCTCATCGCGCTCTTCCCCGGCAAGGTGTATGTCCAGGCGACGAGGATGACCACCAACGAGGAGGACCTCGAGGCCTTCTACCGCGCCTGGAAGGGGCGGGTCGCGAACGTCATCATCCAGAAGTACGATTTCTTCGGGGGTTTCCTGCCCCAGCTCAAAGTCACCGACATCTCTCCGGTGAGGCGCTTCCCCTGCTGGCACTTGAAGCGCGACCTCGTCGTCCTCATCGACGGAACCGTCCCGATGTGCCGCGAGGACCTCAAGCGCGAGCACGTGCTCGGCAACGCTTTCACCGAGGAGCTCGAGGTCATTTGGGACCGGGGTCAAGCCGTCCATGCCCGGCACGTTGCCGAGGATTATCCGGCGCTCTGCAAGGCGTGCGATGAATACTATACCTACAACTTCTAAACGCCTGCGGATCTCCTACACCGTCGTCGGCGGAGCGCGCAACGACCCGGCGCGCCGGCCGCCCGCTCCGCTCTCGCTCCTCGTTCTCAATCGGGGAGGACGTCTGTTCAACCAGCCGTTCTTCGAGGAGCTCGCCGCGCTCGGCGTCGAGGAGATCGTGTCGGTCGAGGGCCCGGCCGTCTCCTATCGGATCGAAGGCCTCTCGCGAGACTTCCCGCGAGTGAAGTTTCTCGTGCTCCACGACGCCGCGTCGCCGGGCGAGCAGGTCAACATCGGCGTCGAAGAGGCCGGAGGCGAGTTCGTCTTCGTCATCTGGAACGACATCCGAATCCCGCGGAGCGCGATCTCGCAGCGATTGATCGAGCGCCTGCGGCAGCAAAAGCTCCTCTGCGTCGTTCCGCTCCTTCAGAACCCGAGGCTCGAGACCGTGCCCACGATCATGGTGCCCGCTTTTCACGCCAAGCGCCTGAAGATTCTCGCCCTCCAGCCGTCGGCGGACTCGATGATGAGCCTTTTCCCGTTCGACTACTGCGGCCTCTACAGCCGGGAGCGGTTCACGGTCTCGGGCGGCTACGACTCGAGCATGCCCAACCCCTACTGGCAGAAGCTCGACTTCGGCTTTCGCAGCTACATGTGGGGCGAGAAGGTTCTCTGCAACACCTCCTTGCGTCTCGGCTACACGAGCGAGCCCCCCGCCGACGACGCGACGCCCGACGAGAGCTACAAGCTCTTCTTTCTCAAGAACCTCTGCATCCGCTGCGGAGGGGACTCGGGCTCCCTCCCGTTCAGCCGCTTCTTCCCCTATTTCCCGAAGGCCGCGTCGCTCGTGGGCGGTCTTCGGGAGTTTCGCGAGGCGCGCCGATGGGTGGCGATCAACCGCTTCCGCTTCAAGCAGGACGCCCGCGGGATCACCGATCTCTGGGAGGTGCCCGAGCCATGACCGCGGTGTTCGTCCAGGCGCGGCTCGCCTCGAAGCGCCTGCCGCGGAAGGCGCTCCTGCCCCTCGCCGGCAAGCCGGCGGTCGAGCACGCGCTGAGGGCGCTCGGCCTTCTCGAGGCCGGCGTGCACGCGCTCCTCACCGACGAGGAGAGCTTCGGCGAGCTCGAGCCGATCGCGCGCCGCTGCGGCTTTCGGACCTTCCCGGGGCCGGCGGACGACGTCCTCGAGCGCTTCGCTCTCGCGGCCGAGGAGTTCCGACCCGATCGCATCGTCAGGGCCACCGCAGACAATCCGCTCGTCTCGATCGAGCTCGCCTCGCGCCTGCTCGATCTGCACGGCCGGGCGGGCGCGGACTACAGCGCCCATGTCGGCCCGCCGATCGGCACGGGCGTCGAAGTCGTCGAGACCCGCGCGCTCCTTTCGGCGCGAAGGCGGGCGGTCGACCCCTACGAGCGCGAGCACGTCTGCCCGTTTCTCTATCGCAGGGAGAGCGAGTTCGCGATCCACCGGCCCTCGGCGCCCGAGGCGCTTCGGATGCCCGAAGCGGCGGTCACCCTCGACACCGAAGAGGACTACCGGTTCCTCGCGGCGCTCTTCGACGAGCTCTATCGCGGCGAGCCGATCGGAATCCGGGCGCTCGTCTCCTGGCTCCGCGTCCGCTCGGGCGCGATGCGGCCCGAGGCCGCAGAAGGACATCATCCTGGAACGCAAGATCCTGTTCATCCCTTCCGCCCGCGCGGGTGACGGAATCGGACATCTGCGGCGCTGCGTCGAGCTCGCGCGCGACATTCCGGGGAGCGCCATCCTCCTCCCGGACTCCGAGGAGGAGGCGCGCCGGGCTCGCGAGGTGATCGCGCAAGCGACTCCGCCGCTCCCCGACGAAAGGCTCCGCGCCGCCGCGGGGAACGAGACGTGGGACCTCATCGTCCTCGATCGGAGGAGGACGAGCGCGGCGGAGTACGCGAGGGTCTCCCGCCTCGCTCCGGTCTTGGGCATCGACGAAGGCGGCGAGGCGCGCAGGCTCGCCGCCTATCTCATCGACGTCCTGCCGAGGCTTCCGGGCTCGGGAGGCGCGAACCTCGCGACGACGGCGTTCCTCCCGGCGCCGGCGCGCCGCCGCGAGGCGTCGAGCGAGTCCCGGAAGGCGCTCGTGAGCTTCGGAGGCGAGGACCCCGGCCGGCTCACCGAGCCGCTCGTCTCCCTCTTGATTCGGGAGGCGCTGTTCGCGCCCGCGGAGATCACCGTCGCGCTCGGGCCCCTCGCGCGCGCGCCCAAGCTGCCCGAAGGCGTGGAGGTCATGCGATCGCCTGCTTGCCTGCGGGAGGAGCTCCACCGCTTCGAGGTGGTCTTCACCTCCTTCGGCCTCACCGCGTACGAGGCCGTGAACGCGGGAACGGGGGTCATCGTGATCGACCCGACGTCCTACCACCACCGGCTCACGAAGGCCGCGGGCTTTCCGCAGGCGGGCACGGGAAAGCCGCGCTCGGGCTCCGTGAGGCGGCTCCTCGCCGATCCGGCGGCGCTTACGGAGCGCGGCGCCGCGCTCCGCGTCGGGACTCCTCGGTCGCTCTCCGGCTACATCGCGGGCCTCAGCCTCGGCGGGCCGGCGGCGTGTCCGGTCTGCGCCTCGGCCGACGGTCGCGCGGTCGACCGCTTCCCGGAGCGGAGCTTCTTTCGATGCCGCTCGTGCGGCATCACCTACGCGGTCGCCTGCCGCTCCGTCGCGAAGGACTACGGCCGCGCCTACTTCTTCGAGGAATACGAGCGTCAGTACGGGAAGACCTACCTGGAGGACTTCGACACGATCCGTCGGATGGGCGCCGAGCGCCTGGATCGCGTGCGAGCGGCGAGCGGGGACCTTCGGGGTCGGAGGGTTCTCGACGTCGGCTGCGCCTTCGGCCCCTTTCTTTCCGCCGCGCAGGCGTCGGGCATGGCGCCCCACGGCCTCGACGTCTCGGAAGACGCCGTCTCCTACGTGCGGACGACCCTGGGACTTCCGTGCGTCCAGTCGAGCTTCGAGGCATTCGACTGCCGCGCGGCGTTCGGCTTCGGCCGGGTCGACGTTCTCACGATGTGGTACGTGATCGAGCACTTCGCGCGCCTCACGGGAGTCCTCGAGAAAGTGAACGGTCTCCTGCCCGTCGGCGGAGTCTTCGCCTTCTCGACGCCGAATCTCGACGGGCTGAGCGGCAGGCTCGGAAGGCGCCGCTTTTTTCAGGCGAGCCCCGCCGATCACGTTACGCTCTGGGATCCCCGGACCGCGCGCGGAGTTCTCAGGCGGTTCGGCTTTCGCGTCGTCTCGACGCGGATCACTGGGCATCACCCCGAGCGCTTTCCGTTTCCGGGAGCCGACCGGGGCTGGCGTCGCCGCGCGCTCGACCGGGTGAGCCGCCTCGCCCGGCTCGGCGAGACCTTCGAGGTCTACGCGCTGAAGGAGGAGAGCCTATGAGCTTGAGAAACGCGTCGGGCGAGCGCACGTCGATACTGATCCTCGGCGGCGGAGTCATGCAGCTCCCGGCCATCCGCATCGCGAGCGAGCGCGGATGGCGGGTGACCGTCGCCGACGGAAACGCCCGGGTCCCGGGCGCCGCGCTCGCCGATCTCTTCCTCAAGGTCGATCTGAAGGACGTCGGCGGCATGGAGCGAGCGGCGCGGAAGCTCGCCCGCTCCGCGGGACTCGACGGCGTCTTCACGGCGGGAACCGATTTCTCCGCGACGGTGGCGTGGGTTGCCGAGCGGCTCGGTCTTCCCGGGATCCCCTACGAGGTCGCGCTCCGCGCGACCGACAAGTCGCTCATGCGAGCCGCCTTCCGCGCGGCGAAGGTTCCCTCCCCGGAGTTCGTCATGGTGGAATCGGTCGCCGACTGCGCCGGGGCGGTCTCGGACGCGGGACTGAGGCTCCCGGTCGTCGTCAAGCCGGTCGACAACATGGGCTCGCGCGGGATCCGTCGGGTGGACAGCCTCGCGGAGCTCGAGGCGGCGACGAAGCGCGCGATCAAGTTCTCGCGAAGCGGTCGCGCGATCGTGGAGGAGTTCGTTCCGGGGCCGGAGTTCAGCCTCGACGCGATCGTGGAGGGCGGCGCGATCACCGTCACCGGGCTCGCCGACCGCATCATCGGCTGCGCGCCCTACTTCGTCGAGCTCGGTCACACGATACCGAGCGTCTTTCCGAAGCGCGATACCGACCGGGTGCGCGCCGTCTTCGAAGCCGGCATCCGCGCGCTCGGGATCGGCACCGGCGCGGCGAAGGGCGATATCAAGCTCTCGCCGGCCGGACCGGTCGTGGGCGAGATCGCGGCGAGGCTGTCGGGCGGCTACATGTCCGGCTGGACCTATCCGTACGCCGCAGGGGTGCAGGCGACGGCGGCCGCCTTGAATTTGGCCGTGGGCCTTGCGGCCGGCGATCTCGCTCCGCGCTGGGCGATGGCGTCCGCGGAGAGGGCCTTCGTCTCCATCCCCGGCCGGATCGAGCGGCTGAGCGGCGTCGAGGCGGTCTCGATGCGGCCGTCGGTCAAGGGATGCTTCCTCCGGGTGAAACCGGGCGACGAGGTCGTCTTTCCGAGCAACAATGTCGAGAAGTGCGGGAACGTCCTCGCGCAGGCCGGGACCCGCGCGGAGGCGGTGGACTCGGCCGAGGAGGCCTGCCGGAGCATCGTGGTCCGCCTGAGGCCCGGCGAGCGCGCGACCGCGGATTTTCTCTTCGGGGCGCCGTCCGCGACGGCTTTTTCGATCGAGGCGGGCGGGAAGGGCGCCCGCGCGGAGCTTGCGAGGTCGCTCGCCGCGATGCCGCTCTTCGTGGCGCCGTCCGAGGGACGTCGCGGAGGGAAGGGCGAGGAGAGGCAGGAGAGCGAAACGCGCGTCGCCATTTTGCCGCTTGACGGCATGCGCGGGATCACGGCGCTCGACTGGCAGGGGAGGTCCGTCGAGGAGGCGCTTGAGGCGGTCCTCGAAGCCGTCGACGCGCCGCTTCTCCCGGTCTCAGGACGGCCCGCGGCCGGGACGCTCCTCCTCGGGAAGCTCTTCTGGAGAGCCTTCCTTCGCGGAGGAGTCCAGGGCGGCATCTGGCTCGTGGAGACCGTCCGCGAGCGCCTGTCCGGGCCGGAAGGCGCGGCGGGCGTGAAGCTTCTTCTCGAAGAGTGGGGCGTCACCGGATGAGAGCCGCCGCCCGATTCTTCGGCCTCGCGCTCTTTGCGCTCGCCGCCGCGCCTCTTTTCGGCGACGTTACCCTCGACGACATCCTCAAGGCGTCGGGCGGCACGCTCGCCTGGGAGCCCGATCTCGGCTACGGCGTCATCACGCGCGGGGAGAACATTCTCGTCTTCAAGCCGGATATGACCTGGGCGCTCCTCAACTACGCGGAGAAGGTTCCGACCGGCGAGCTCCGCCGCGCCCCCGACGGCGGGATCCTCTTCAGCGCCGCCGCCGCGAGGGCGGTCGAGGCGGCTCTCGCGGGCAACGAGGATATCCGCGCTCCCGCGCCGACAGGGGACATCGCCGCCGGTGCCGGGAGGTCCTCGTCGGTCGCCGCCTCGAGGATCGCCGCGATCGTCATCGACCCCGGCCACGGCGGCAAGGATCCCGGGACCTCCCACACCCACGTCTTCGACGGGAAGACGGTCGACGTCGTCGAGAAGAAGATCACCCTGAAGGTGGCGCTCGATCTCTACGCGGAGCTCAAGGCTCGGTATCCGGGGCTGAAAATCGTGCTCACGCGCACGACCGACACGTACGTCAGCCTCGAGCAGCGGACGATCATCGCGAACAGCGTGCCGCTCGCGCCCAACGAGGCGATGATCTTCGTCTCCATCCACGCCAACGCCTCCTTCGACTACGGCGCGAAGGGCTACGAGGCCTGGTACCTTCCGCCGACCTACAGCAGGGACCTCATCGACCCCAACAGCCTCGGCGAGACGACGAAGGAGCTCTACCCGATCCTCAACTCGATGCGCGAGGAGGAGTACACGATCGAGAGCGTGCTCCTCGGGAAGAAGATTCTCGAGGGGATCCAGGGGGTGGTCAAAGGCGCGGAGATCGACCGCGGGCTGAAGGAAGAGCCGTGGTTCGTCGTCCGCAACGCGAAGATGCCCGCCGTTCTCGTGGAGCTCGGCTTCGTGACCAACCCCGAGGAGGCGCGGCTCCTCATCGACGACGCCTACTTGAAGAAGTTGGCGACCGGACTCTATAATGGCATCAGCAGTTTCGTCTCGTATTTCGACAGCACCAGCGGATTCACGGAGTAGAGCGTGGCTTTTGTCGACAGCGTGAGGAATCTCTTCAATCGAAACCGGCCCGCGGCGATCTGGGGGGGAGCGTTCGCCCTCGCGTTTTTCCTGTCCCTCGCGTTGTTCCTCGCGCTCGCCGACGGGCGGTTCAAGGTCGTCCTGTTCTTCCCCGTCAACATCAGTCACAAGCTCTCGGGAGAGCAGCGGATCGTGCCGCGCGCTCGGAACCTCGACGACAACATCGAGACGGTCGTGAACGGGTTGATCTTGGGACCTGCGGAGCTGAAATTTGACCGCGTCGTTCCGGCCGCGACGAAGATTCGGGCCCTCATGGTGAAAGGGAGTACGGCGTACCTCGATTTCACGCCCGCAATTCTCTTCCCGAGCGAGGACGTGGCGCTCCCCTTCGAGGAGGCTCTCGCCGCGATGCGAAAGTCAATACTTTTCAACTTTCACACGATTCGCCGCGTGGTCTTTACCGTGGACGGCAGGGAGCCATCATCGGAATTTTCCGCTAATAATTAAGCGAATTCTTGCCGAAAATTCGAGTACGGAACGGCCTCCGGCGGGCGACAGGCCCGAGGACCGGACTGCCGTACGCGGCAGTTTCGTTGACACACGGGGCCGCCGCCGAGAACGAGCGGCGAACAGGACCCGGAACTGTAAGGAGCAGCGGATGAAACGGTACGTCATTCTTCTGTTAGTTTTGCTGTGCTGGGCCGGCGCGGCCGCATGGGCCGACACGACCACCATGATTGATTTTTCAAAGCTCGCCGCCGACACGCCTGACGGGCAGAATGCGGCAACGATCATCGACTATTCGGACAAAGCGGGCGCGAGCTTCACGGCGGCCGAGAAGAAGCAGATGAAGACCTCCCTCGCCCTCGCCAACTGGATCGTGACCTTGAACTCCTCGGCGAGGACCATCACGAACGAGGAGCAGTCGTTCACCAAGGAAGTCACGGTCAACACGAACGCGTCGCAGTACGGCGGCGAGAAGGTTCTTGGAATACGCATTCACTTCCCCGACGAGCCCTACAACGCCTACGCGACGATTACGCCGCCGTTCGACATTCCGGCGTTCATGAAAAAATCGACCCTCCAGCCCGACGGCACGCTGAAGGAAGACGAGACGGACACCAACGGGAGCAAGTTCGAGGGCTACGGCGTCGTGAAGAACGTCGGGACCCTGAAGTCTCTCGACGTGGATGTCTACGGCTCCAACAATCCGAACGGCTTCGGCGTCATCCTGGAAAACCAGAACGGAGAGCAGCAGACGCTCTTCTGCGGCAATCTCGATTTTGACGGCTGGCAGCAGAAGACCTGGGTGAATCCGAACTACATCACCGACGTGCGAAACCGCGCGATCGTGAGGCTTCCGCTCTACCCCCAGGCGACCCCCTACTACAAGCTCGTGGGACTGATCATCTACAAGGACGCGCAGCAGCCCGGAGGCGACACGATCGCCTACGTGAAGGACGTCTCGATCACCTACGACAAGGCGGTGCTCCAGCTGAACCGCGACATCAACGACGAGGCCGTGTGGGGCATTCTCGGTCAGCGTGAGGAGGCGAGGCGAAACGCCGAGTTCCAGAAGCTCGGCGACCTCCAGGTTCTCCGCTACCTTGAGCAGCAGAAGATGGACACCGGCACCGTGACGCCGGCGGCGCCTGCGGCCGCGCCGCAGCAGTAGCGCGCGGGCTTTCAAGCCCTGGTCGCGGAAGAGTCCTGCGCTCCGGCTCGAACGAGCGGCGCGCACCCAAAGCCCTGCCCCGAGGCGGGGCTTTTTTCTGCCCTCGAGGCACGACGGAGACGATAGGGCCGACCAGAGCAACGGGTCGACCGGAAGGTCCCCCCCTTCCTGGCCGGCCTTCCGGGCACAGGGCACGATCCCGAGGGGCCCGTCGTTTCCGCATGCGTCCTTCGGTGCGCTCGACGAGGCCTGACGCGGGGCTCGGGGACGACCGGCCGACGGCGGCCCCATTTCCGTCGTGGACACTTCGTCGTCCGCGTGCCGTACCATCGCGCGAGGGATGGGGAAGAACGAGACATGAGCGCTCCCCGAGAAAACGCGCCGGAGCGGATCGAGGAATCGATCGACGCGCTTCGGGCGACCGTCTCGAATGCCCGCCTCCCTGCCCTTTGGCCTTCCTCGTACGCGGTACGATCCGGCGAATTGTTTCTTGACTTATTAGATGTAATAGATAAAGATGTAGGCTACGATGAGCGACTATCTGGATCCCAATAACGAGGAACTCCTCAAGGATTTTTTCACCGAGGCGCAGCTCATGGTGGAAACCTTGGAGGCAAACGTCCTCGTCCTCGAGAATGAGCCGGGCAACAAGGAGTCGGTCGACGAGATTTTCAGAGCGGCCCACACGCTGAAGGGATCGGCCGCGACCGTGCAGATGACCGAGCTTACCAACTTCACCCACCTCGTGGAGGACGTCCTCGACGACATTCGAAGCGGAAGCGTCCACGTCGAGGAACCCGTCATCGACGCGCTCCTCGAGTCGATCGATCTCATCAAGGCGATGCTTGACGCGAAGATGCAGGGCAAGCCCGTTCCGAAGGACGCGAAGGCTCTCACCGAACGGCTTCATTCCTTCAGACCGGGAGAGGGCGCGAAAAAGAAACGGCCGGCCCAGAGCGCCGGGCCGAAGGCATCGCGACCGGCGCCGCGCCCCGCCGCTCCGACGGCCGAGGCCGCGGCGCGGCGGCTCAGCGAATACGAGCTTCTCGAGCTCAAGGAGGCCGCCCCGCCCGGGGAGAAGATCTACGCCATGCGGGTGGGCTTCAACGCGGACAATCCGATGAACTCGGTCGGCGGCATTCAGGTCTTTGCCGCGCTCAAGCGCATCGGCACGGTCCTGAAGACGGTGCCGGACTTCGACAAGCTCTACGAGGACACCTTCTATCCGATCGTGGAATACTACGTCGCCTCCAGCGCCGAGATCGAGAAGCTTCGCGGCGCCGCGGCGATCTCCGACGTCACGACCTCGATCGAGATCGGCGAGGCGGGCGCCGCCGAATCCGCCCAGGACAAGCCGCCTGAGGCAAGCGCTCAGCGCGAAGAGGCGAAAGCGCCGGCGCACGCCACCACGGCCGGGATCGGTCGCGAGAAGGACGATGCCGCGCCGATCGCTCCCGAGACGGAAAAGGGGGAGGAAGCCGAGCACGACGGTCACGATCCCAAGAAGGGACTCGCGCGCGGCTCGCTTCTTCGCGTCGACTCAAAGCGCATCGACGTCCTTCTGAACCTCGTGAGCGAGGCGGTCATCAACAAGGCCGCCTTCAACCAGATCTCGGGCCAGTTCAACGACGCTCAGAACGAGCTTTCGAACGCGACGGGAATCGTGAGGGAGCGGCTGAAGGTCTTTTTCACGGCGCTTCCCGGGTATTTCGAAGAGATCCAGAAAGGCAGGCCGGCCAAGGACGTGCGTCGCGAGATCATGGAGAGCTTCGGCGACGTCGCGGCGGCGATGGATCCCCTCGACGCGAAGTTCAAGAACGTCGTCGGGAAGTTCCGCAACACCGCCCAGAACCTCGGGAGAATCACGACCGAGCTCCACGAGCGCGTCCTGCAGATCCGCATGGTGCCGATTTCGCAGATATTTTCACGATTCCCGCGCCTCATCCGCGACCTTTCCAAGTCGCTCGGCAAGGGCGTCAATCTCGTGATCGAAGGGGAGGAAACCGAGCTCGACAAGTCGGTGATCGAGGATCTCCTCGATCCGCTCATTCACTGCGTGCGCAACTCGATCGATCACGGCATCGAGAGCCCCGAGCAGCGTCGCGCTCTCGGCAAGCCGCCGGAAGGGCGGCTCCTTCTCCACGCCCACAACGAGGGCAACATCATCGTCATCGAGATCCAGGACGACGGGGCGGGCATCGACACCGAGGCGGTCCAGAGAAAGGCGGTTCAGCGGGGCTTGATTCATCCGAACAAGACGCTGTCCGATATCGAGGCGTTCAACCTGATCTTCGAGGCGGGATTCTCCACCGCGCAGAAGATCACCGACATTTCCGGGCGCGGCGTCGGGCTCGACGTCGTCAAGCGGCAGATCGAGAAGCTCAACGGCCAGGTGAGCGTCTGGTCGAAGCGGGGCGTCGGAACGCGCCTCACCATCAAGCTGCCCCTCACCCTCGCGATCATCCAGGGGCTCTTGATCCGCGTCGGCTCCGAGACCTACGCGATTCCCGTCGCCTCGGTCATCGAGAGCCACAGGATCCAGCTGTCTCAGATCAGAATGCTCGACAATTTCGAGGTCATCAACGTCCGCGAAGACGTCATCTCGCTGCTCAGGCTCAACCGGTTGTTCAAGATCGACACCACCGAGCGGGGCGACGTGTCCTTCGTCGTCATCGTCGGCTCGAGCGACAAGAAGATCGGGCTCATGGTCGACTCCCTTATCGGGGAGGAAGACGTCGTCATCAAGCCGCTTCGCGACCGCTACAGCAACTCGCCCGGCGTCGCCGGGGCGACGATTCTCGGCGACGGCAAGGTCGCGCTCATTCTCGACGTGGGCCAGCTTCTCGATCTCGGGCAACGGCGCGAGCGGGACGAGCGGCGGCGGCGCGCCGCGATAGCCTGAAGGACTCGGAGGAGAACATGGGCTCGGTCGACACAAAGGCCGCCGAAGGCGGACGGCAGCCCCGGATTTCCGAGGGCCGGGAGAAGGTCGATTTCAAGATGATCACCTTCTCCGTGGGCGGAAAGGAATACGGGATCGACATCATGAAGGTGAAGGAGATCTCGAAGATCGACCGCTACACCTACGTGCCGAACGGCTCGCCTTTCCTGCGCGGGGTCTACAACCTTCGCGGCGACATCATTCCGATCATCGATCTGAGGACCATGTTTCATCTTTCCGTGAAACCGCCCGAGCGAGGGAAGTCCGAAAACGTCATCATCCTCACGACCGAGGAACAGGTGATGGGGATCATCGTGGACACGATCGACAAGGTCGTGGGGATCGCCTCCGAGAGGATCAAGCCGCCGCACCCGCTGTTCAACGACATCAACATTCAGTATTTGAGCGGCGTGGTGGAGCTCGGCGACTTTCTCTACATTGTCCTCGACGTGGACCGCATCTTCAGCGTCCAAGAAAAGGCGGCGAAACCGATCGAGGCGGCCCTCGATGAGAACGAAGCGCCGTCGGTCGCGGGGGCCGGCGCCTCCCCGGCCGAGGAGGACGAATCCGACGTCGAGCTCGGCTTCATTACGGAGACCCTCGCGGCGTTCAAGGGGTTTTCCGTCACGCCCCTGAATCTCGTGTGGGTGAAGGGCCGACTGTCCGAATGGCGCGAGCTCCGCTCCTCGGCAGGCCTCCCTGTCCAGCTCTCGAAGGCGGAGGAAGCCGACGATTTTCTCGAGTCCTTCTTTTCGCCCTACACGGCGGAGTTTTGGGACGACGAGTACGCGAAAAAGGTCGAGGCGCTCCTCCCCGAGGTGTCCGCCGGAGCGGTCTCGGCGTGGAATCCGGGATGCGGCAAGGGGTACGAAACCTATTCGGTCGCCGCGATCCTTCTCCGGCACTACGCGAAGAAACGCGTCAAAGTCTGGGCGAACGACAACGATCTGCTCGGTATATCGATGGCGCCGACACTTTCCTTCCATGAGGAGGGTGTGCCAAAATCGATCAAAGCCCTCGCGTCAAAGGGCCGCAACGGCTACACCTTCAAGCAGGAAATCAAGGATAGCATCCTTTTCGAATACCATGATATAGTACACCCGAACCCCTTTCCGGACGTCGATGTCATCGTGGCGCGCGACATTCTTTCGTTTTTCAACTCGAGCAACCAAGCTTCGCTCATCGGGCTGTTTCGCGCGAAGCTTCGCCCGGGAGGGTTGCTGCTCATCGGACAGAACGAGCGGTTCGAGGATCACGCCTGGCACGAGGTACAGAAGGGAGAACTGACCGGGTACATCCGGCTGCCCGACGGGGAGAGCGAGGATTCCCCCAAAAGGAGCGAGGTGAAATGAGAGTCGAGTACATAAATCCCTTCGTCGAGGCGACTTTCAGCGTTCTCAAGGAAGTGCTGAACGCGAAAGTCGAGAGGGGCGAGCTTTATCTGAAGCCTTCATCTCATCCGGTGCTCGGGGTCGCCGCCATCGTGGGGCTTGCAGGCGACGTGGAAGGACGAGTCCTCTTCGACATGAGCCGGGAAACGGCGGTCGCAATCGCTTCGATCATGAACGGCGAAGAGCTCCAAGATCTTGACGAGCTCGGCAAAGCAACGATCGCGGAGCTCGCGAACATGATCACGGCGCAGGCCGTGACGAAGCTCCACGATCTCGGTTTCCGCTTCGACCTCACCCCGCCGGCGCTCATCACGGGGCAGAACATGGAGGTTTCGAGCCCGAACGTGGAAGCGCTCATCGTGCCCGTCATGCTTCCGCAGGGCAAACTGGAGATCAACGTCGCCATCCGCGAACGAGCATAAGGGGGGTGCCATGATTGCCAAGACCGACTTCCCTGGCGTGAACGAACGCAAGCCGGAGGGCCTCAAGGAGGACGGCAGCGCCTACAAGGTGCTCATAGTCGACGATTCGATGTTCGTAACGAAGCAGATAGGTCAGATTCTCACGTCAGAGGGTTTCGAGATCGTCGGAACAGCGGAGGACGGGTTCGAGGCGATTCAGAAGTACAAGGAGCTTCATCCGCACGTGGACCTCGTCACCATGGACATCACGATGCCCAAGATGGACGGCGTGACGGCGCTCGAAAAGATCATCGAGTTCGACGGAAACGCCAGGATCATCATGATCAGCGCGCTCGGGAAGCAGGACCTCGTGAAAAAGGCTCTCATGCTCGGAGCCAAGAA
>JASHNV010000118.1 GCA_030041455.1 Spirochaetia bacterium | reverse complement strand
GGAATGAAAAAGGAAAAGAATACTTCTCCTTGTGAACTCAGGACCGCGGGGAAGACATTACGGGATGGACCGGAAATAGAGGTCTGAATGGGTCCTCTTTCCACAGACTTCATGGTAATCCCGTGCCGTTATCAAATTGCCCCAAATCCGTTCTTTGTGACTACAAGGGCCGCCATAGACGATCTGTCCGAGAAACTCTCACGAGCGTGACAAGCCAACCATCGGCTTGCCCAGGCGCATCCGTGCTCCGCCGTTGACACGCATCCTCACGCCCAGTCGGAGAACCGTGAAGGGAGGGTACGCTTCGGTAGGAATACCCCCGGCGTCGACGCACCGAGCGGACGACCGCTCCACGAAGTCGCACGAGACTCCCCGGTAAGACGCCACGAAACCTCTCCGACCGGTATCGTGAGATAATCCGGCGCTCTCGCGCCGCACCGAAGGGCTTCGAAAGTACGCGGGTCGAGTTGAAGAACCGACCACCCCTTGTTCCGAGTCGGACAGCGATGTCCATTTGGCAGGAATGGCATACGCCAGAGAGGCTGTCACGAAAACTATCTACATTAAAGTTGATAATAATATAATGATCGACAATTATGTAGCTATTCTTATTCATTATCGCGCCGAACGAATCCGCGATTCGATCGTTAATCGTATATCTTGTAAGGATATACGGTGTCAGTTGGTGTAATGGCACGCCGTATGCATATTCCCTCACCAAGAAACTCGGTGCCCCGCGAACCGGCCCGGGGAGTGGAACTCCAACGCGGCAGGCGCGAGCCTCACGTAGCCCCAGAGGCGCGGGAGATCGGCACGACGAGTTTTCAGGCGACGCTGGGCCCGGAGACCCTGAACGAGAAGACTGACGGAACAGGGCTCGGGAGCGTTGCGGCGACGGAAGGCGGCCGTTCAGAAGGGGGATTGTACGGATCGGATTCGCTGTTGCGTTGGCCGCCCGGCGGTTGCAGGTGCAGGTTGGTCCCGCCAGCGGGTCTCCGCCCGCAAGGGGCGCGATTACCTCTCCTTCTTGTGAGGTCGGAGTCGCCCGCTGGCGCTTTTCCTGCCCTGAGCTTCGCTGCGATTCCCTCGCATGAGGCGACGGAGCACGTTCCGGAATTGCCGCGGGAGGAGATCGGCGCCGGGTCGTGGGAACAGGAACGCGAGGATTCGCATTGAGACGCTCGCACGAGAGCAGCGCGGGCGTCAGGCGAATCTTGAAGAACACGTATTCAGAGGAGGCGGTACCGGAATTATACGATATCGAGGGTCGATGGAATTGCCGCCGCGGAGATGTCTTCCGATCTCGCCCAGTTTTGTCGACGGGTGGGAGCTTCTCACGGACAGTTTATCGAAGCGGCGGGAATGTAAGAAAGCACGGACGGTCGCGGTCTCCGGACCTCCCGTGAGGAGGGTCCGGGATCGCGGCGTACCGACGAGATCGGTCCACGGCTTGAGGAGTCTTTTCAATACCCATTCCAATCACGTGAAGGAGGGCTTCAGATGAAGCGTATTCTCGGTGTTTTTGTGCTGTCTGGATTGTTCGGCCTAGGAGGACTATCGAGTGTCTTCGCGGACAATACGGCGCCAGCCCCCGCTCCTGCCCCAGCTCCCGCTGCGACCACCACGCCGGACGCCATCATTGCGGCGCCGTCGTGGCTAGACTCAGGCAACAACGCATGGCAGCTCGCGGCGGCTACGTTCGTCGGTTTGCAGAGCATCCCCGGGCTCATGATTCTCTATGGAGGCATCGTCAGAAAAAAGTGGGCTATCAACAGCGCCTTCATGGTTCTCTACGCGTTTGCGTCGGTGCTCGTCGTGTGGGTCCTTTGGGCCTACAACATGGGATTCGGCCAGCAGTGGTTGCCGTTCGTCGGCCATCCGGCTCCGGCAATCTCGGCGAACTTTGAGCTCGGACAGGCATCCGTTCCGGCCGCAGCATCAGGAATGCCTGCGCTCACCTTCCCCATGTCTACGCTTTCGTTCTTCCAGTTTGTCTTCGCGGCAATCACGGTCATCATATTGGGCGGATCGCTTCTCGGACGCATGCGCTTTGCCGCGTGGGTGATCTTCGTTCCCCTTTGGATGACGCTCATCTACACAGTCGGAGCCTTCAGCTTGTGGGGCGGCGGCTGGCTCGCAAGCCTCGGGGCGGTGGACTTCTCGGGAGGATACGTCATTCACCTGGCAGCCGGTGTCTCGGGATTCGTCGCCGCCGCGGTGATCGGGCCACGCCTGAAATCCGATCGTGAGAGCTGGAAGCCGAACAACGTGCTCATGGCGCTCGCGGGCGCCGGCATTTTGTGGCTCGGTTGGGACGGATTCAACGGCGGTGACCCCTACTTCGCGAACGCCAACGCAGGCGGAGCGGTGCTGAACACCAACATCGCCACCGCGACGGGGCTCCTCGTGTGGACCATTATGGATTCGATGTTCTACCGCAAGCCTTCAATCCTTGGCGCGATTAACGGCATGATTGCGGGCCTTGTCGGGATTACTCCCGCGGCGGGCTATGTGAACGGCTGGGGCGCTCTCATTATCGGTCTCTGCGCGGGCATCATTCCTTGGTTCGCCATGAACAAAATGCAGAAGACCAGGCTCTTCTCCAAGGTGGACGACACGCTGAGCGTGCTGTCAACCCACGGAGTCGCGGGTTTGATGGGCGGTATCCTTGTCGGGATCCTGGCAGACCCCAAAATGCTCGTCTACCTCGGCACCGGTAAGGCCGCTCCCGGCGTCTCGGTCACCGGCTGGGCCTACGGGGACTTCACCCAGGTTCTGCTCCAACTCCTCGCGGCGGCGTTCATCATCGTGCTCAACGTGGTCGGGACCTTCATCATCTTGAAGATCATCTCGATCTTCGTTCCATTGCGCATGAATCAACAACACCTTGAGGCGGGCGATGCCGCGGTGCACAGCGAAGAGGCCTACTCAATGGAGTAGGGAGAACACCACCCGAATCGAATACCGGTCTCCCCTCATCGAGGTTCAGCCTGAGACCGGGCGCGGAATTGGTTTTAAAATTGCGAACCGCGGGCGGGCGTACCCATCACGGACGGGACGCCCGCCCTTTTCGCGGGCGGGCGCTCCCGGTCGCCGTACCCCGCTTTTCGTTCGACTGCTTTTGGAAGGCGGCTTTCCGATCGTCCGTACGCGACACCGGAGAGAGCGTACGGAATCTTTCCGGACGTTTTGGTCGTCCAGCGTCCTTCGGAGCGCGGTCCTTCGGACTTCGCGCGCTGGATTTGGCCTTGTGCCATACAAACTCACTCAATCTGGCGGTATGAGCGTGAAACATCGTGGACCTTGCCATGCTATCGAGCGGGAATTCCCAATCGTTCAGGTCGTCGGAGGCAACCGGGGGAATCCCGATTCGATTTCGGACGGCGACCGACATCGAAGCCGCGTTCGTCGATCGCCGTTCGGAGTCGCGCTCGCCGGAATGGCCACGTGCCTGCCGCTCGGCGTAGTGTGTGCCGTACTCCTCGTGGGTAAACTGAACGCGGCGCCCGAAGAGGAGTCGACAGCGGACCCCGTGCCGGCCGTGCTGGGATGTACCAATCTGACCAGCGGCGCGACTTGGCAGCTCACGATCGATGCGGTCGATAGGAAGGTGGGGTCATACCCCGCGAGAATCACCGCGAAGAGCATCGATTGGTACGATTCTTCGAATGGAGGCCACGATCACTTCGATCGCGCTTCGCTCGTCTTGACGGAAATCTTCGCATCGAGCACTGGCGGCGTTACCTTTCAGTACGCGTGCCGCGCCATTCGGTAGGCACCACATCGCGCGGGTCGGCCCCGTACTCCGAGGGATCGTCGCAGGAGAACCAAGGCCATGCGGCGGCGAGGATTGGCGTCGGATACCCCACGAAATCCCGAAAGCTACTCCTCATCGGCGTCCACTTCGATCATCTTCTTGACGATACGATATAGAAGTGATATCATATCAATATCGACCTCGAGGACGTTCGCCCAATGGAGGACGTTCAGGAATCGAAACTACGGAGGATCAACGGATTCGCCGCGGTCCTCGCAGGGATCATGCTGGGCTCCTGATCTGGAGGCTCAGAGGCACCCGGTCCGAATGGGGGCACGTTGGCATCGCGTTCTCGATATCCTCGCGCTTCCCGTTCTCCGGAGTTTCTTCGTCGTGCATCCGAACGAGGCACAGGTGCTCGTCTTCTTCGGCAAACACGCCGGTCGCGAACGGCGGGCCGGTTTTCACGGGTCGAATCCCGTTACGACCCGGAAGACGGTCTCCGTGCGAGTCCGCGATTTCAACAGCGAAAGGGACGTTCACATGGAAAGCGGGAAACCCTCTGACGCCGCCGAGCAGGTTCGCAGCGCTTGCGAACCCGCGGGAATCTCCTCTCCATGCTCTCGCGGGTCCTGATTTCCGGGAAACACTTGAAACGATTCGGTTTTTCGAGCGTCAATGATCGCGCCGCGCGCGCAATCCGGAAGAGAGCGGCCTACGCGGATCACGGTTTTTGACGGC
>JASHNV010000117.1 GCA_030041455.1 Spirochaetia bacterium | reverse complement strand
GCGGACCGCGATTCCCTCGTCGTTCAGCGCGCGGCCGACCTTCTCCGGGCTGTGGCCGTCCAGAACGAACGACAGCACGCTCGCCTTCTCGGCGGCGGTGCCGATGATGCGCAGGCCGGGAATGCGCTCGAGCGCGCTCGTCGCATAGCTCAACAGCCCGTGCTCGTAGCGGCTGATGTTCGGCATCCCGATCCCGTTGAGGTAGTCGATCGCGGCGCCGAGCCCGACGGCATCCGCAATGCTTGCGGTGCCCGCTTCGAAGCGCAGGGGAGCTGACTGGTAGGAAGTCCCTTCAAATTTGACGTCGGCGATCATATTCCCGCCCCCCTGCCACGGCGGCATCCTTTCGAGAAGGTCGATCTTCCCATACAGGACGCCGATCCCCGTCGGAGCGAAGACCTTGTGCCCGGAAAAGACGTAGAAGTCGCAATCGAGAGCGCGTACGTCGACCGGAAGGTGCGAGACCGCCTGAGCGCCGTCGACGAGAACGGTCGCGCCGTTGCGCCTGGCGATCGCCACCATGTCCTGAACCGGAGTAACCGTGCCGAGGACATTCGAAACCTGCGTAAAGGCGACGAGCTTGGTCCGCGCGGTGAACAGCTTTTCGTAATCCCGCACCAACACCTGGCCGCGTTCGTCGACCGGGGCGACGCGAAGACGAGCCCCCGTTTCCTCGCAGAGAAGCTGCCAGGGCACGATGTTCGCGTGGTGCTCAAGCCAGGTTACGATGATCTCGTCGTCCTTGCCGACGTTCTTGCGCCCCCAACTCTGCGCCACGAGGTTGATGCCCTCAGTCGCCCCCCGCACGAATATGATCTCTCTCGCCGACGCGGCGCCCAGGAACTGCCGCACCTTCTCGCGCGAGGCCTCAAAAGCGTCGGTTGCGCGGGCCGCGAGGGCGTGGGCGCCGCGATGCACGTTCGAGTTCTCGTGCTCGTAGAAGTACCTCAGTCTCTCGATGACGGCACGCGGCTTCTGGGTCGTCGCCGCGTTGTCCAGCCACACGAGCGGACGCCCATTCACCCGCTCGGATAGGACCGGGAAATCGCGCCGCAGCGACGCGGCATCGAAGCCGCCCTCAGGCGGCGGCACGGGCGCCGAGTCCGCCTTGAGGCGCGACGACGGCGCTTCGGCCGATTCGAGCCTTCGAATTCCCTCGAGGAAATCGAACGGTCCGAGCGGTTGAGGACCGGATAGGAGCAGCGCGGCTCCGGCGAGAGGCGGCGCCGCATCGCTCCGAGGAGAACCAGCCTGCGGGAAGGCGGACGGTTCGCGCGCGGTCTCGGGCCCTCTGCGGTCGGAGAGCGCCTGCGAGGCCAGGGAAGGGAAGCTCTCGATCGCGCCTGACGGCGAGAAGGCCGCCGCGTCGAACGGTGCCTCCGGGACGGCTCCGCCTTCGCCGGGGACCGCGAAGGCGGTCGGTCGCGGCGCCGAGAAAATCGGGAGGGACCGCGCGGAGCGCTCAGGGAGTCCGCTCTCTTCGGCGAGCGATTCGAGCGCTTCGCTTGCGAGACGAGCCAACCGGCCGTCATCGAGGAATCCGTCCGGGAGCCGACCCAGCGCTTGCCCGAAGCGCGCGTCGCCGTCGAGGATTCCCGAATCCCGGCCCGCGTCACCTCGCGTATTCATAGTAGTTTCCGACGTCGACGTCATCAAGGACGCCGATGGCGTCCTCCGTGAGCACGGCGGCGGAGCAGTAGAGCGAGATCAGGTAGGTCGCGACGGCGTTCCGGTTGATTCCCATGTAGCGGACCGAGAGACCTGGCGTCTGCTGGCCGGGCAGGTCCTGCTGGTACAGCCCGATCACGCCCTGCTTTTTCTCGCCGACGCGAAGGAGGAGCACGCTCGTCTTGCCGGCCTGGCTCGCGGGATTTCGACGTCCGTCGATGTCCAGCTTGTCGCTTGGAACGATCGGCAGTCCCCTCCAGGTCAAGAACGAATTGCCGAACAACGAGACCGTGGAGGGCGGAACCCCGCGTCGCGTGCACTCTCTGCCGAACGCCGCGATGGCCCGCGGGTGAGCCAAGAAGAACGAAGGCTCTTTCCAGACCTTCGCGATCAGTTCGTCGAAATCGTCGGGCGTGGGAAAGCCCTTGCGAGTTTTGATCCGCTGCGCGCTCGATACGTTTCGCAGCAGACCGTAGTCCGGGTTGTTGACGAGCTCGCTTTCCTGGCGTTCCTTCACGTTCTCAATCGCGAGTCTCAGCTGCTCCTTCACCTGATCGTACGGACTTCCATACAGGTCCGAGACGCGGGTGTGAACGCCGACGACCGATGAAATCGAGCTGAGGGCATATTCGCGCGGCTTCGTCTCGTAATTCACGAACGTCTCGGGAAGCTCTTGGCCGGCGACCTGGCCGCACACCACCTCCGACGGTGAATCGTCGCTCACCCGGTTGACGCGCAGCACGCCGTTCTCGAGCGGTTTCCAGTCGAAGAGTCGCACGAGCCATCGGGGCGTGATCGCTCCGTACTGCGCGGCGGTTTTGGGAATGTTTGCGAGCAGGACCGCGGCGGTGTCGCCGAGGGATCGCGGAGCGGTAGCTTGATCTGGCATAGGTCTCTCCTTTCGGATTTCAGTATTTGGGAATGGTGCTGTCGATCTCGTCGGACCAGGCGATCATGCCGCCCTTCAGGTTGACGAGGCGTCCGGCAAACCCCGCTTGACGCAGCTCCGTGATCGCCTTTGCGCTTCTCTGGCCGACCCTGCAGATCAGGACTGCGTCCCGCGAGGGGTCGATCTCGGACTTTCGATTCACGATCTGCCCGAGAGGAATGAGCTTGGCATTCGGGATCCGCGCGATCGAGAACTCAAAGGGCTCGCGAACGTCGATGAGTTGCACGCTCGCGTCGGTATCGAGGCGCCGCTTCAGCTCGGTCGCCGTGACTTCCTCGAGCGCCGCGAGATCGGAGGGAGCTTTCAATCCGCAGAACTCCTCGTAGTCCACGAGCTTCGTAACGCTCGGATGCTCGCCGCAGACGGGGCAATTCGGGTCCTTCGCGAGCTTGAGCTCGCGAAAGCGCATGGACCACGCGTCGAAAAAGAGAAGCCGGTTGATGAGCGGCTCGCCGTCGCCGAGTATCAGTTTGATCGTTTCGTTTGCCTGGATGGTACCGACGATCCCGGGAAGCACGCCAAATACGCCTCCCTCCGCGCACGAGGGAACCAACCCCGCAGGCGGCGGCTCCGGATAGAGACAGCGATAGCAGGCGCCGGCCCGCGCCCAGAAGACACTCGCCTGCCCCTCGAAGCGAAAGATCGATCCGTAGACATTCGGCTTCCCGAGCAGCACGCACGCGTCGTTGACCAAGTAGCGAGTCGGGAAGTTGTCGGTCCCGTCGACGATTACGTCGTAGTCGCGAAGGATCTCGAGGGCATTCTCGCTCGTCAGCCGCGTTTCGTGCACCTCGACGTGGATGTGGGGATTGATGTCGCTGAGCCGGTCTCTCGCCGAAGCGACTTTCGGCCGGCCGACGTCTCGCGTGCCGTGAATGATCTGGCGCTGGAGATTCGTTACGTCGACGACGTCAAAGTCCACAATGCCGAGCCGCCCGACGCCCGCCGCCGCGAGGTACATGCCGACGGGAGCGCCGAGCCCGCCTGAGCCGACGAGAAGCACCCGCGCGTTCTTGAGCTTTCGCTGTCCTTCGATGCCGACGTTGGGGAGCATCAGATGCCGGCTGTACCGCTCGATCTCGGCGCTCGACAAGTCGGGAAGCGCGCTGGACGGGAGGGAGGCTCCCGCCTCCGGACTCCCCCCGGCGATCGAGGGAACGATCAGGACCGTCGCTCCGTCGGTAAGACCGGTGTCGAGGCCCTCCCCGCGGCGGACGTCTTCGTCTCCGACGTAAATGTTGACGAAGCTTCGGAGCTCGTTCGTTTCGCTGAAAAGATGTCGCTTGAGCGGAGGATATTCCCGCACCAACCGCTCGAGCGCTTCCCTCGCCGTCTTCGCTTCCATGACGAGCTCCGACTTCCCTCCGGTAAACTGCCGGAGCGCCGACGGTATGAGCAACGAAATTCCCATGGTTCACTCTCCCCTCGTGACGATCTGTTCCGAATCAAAACGGGAGCGATCGTCCTGCAATTGCCATGACGCGACGTTGGTCGCCGTTCCCTGTTCGACCGATACGATAATGTACGAATAGCGCGGCCACGCGTGCTCCAAATCGAACGCCGAGGGTTCCGCGGGGTGGTCCGGGTGGGAGTGGTAAAACCCCACGACGTCGCGATTCGTTCGCCGCGCGTAACGCTCCCCTCGCATGAGCTCCTCGGCGGTGATGAGGAAGCGATTGCGTTTTGCCGGCTCCTCGCGGGCATTCGAGATCGGCACGACCTCGTGAACGACCCTTTCGCTCGATGGGGAAAAACTGCCGATGAGGAGCCCGCAGCACTCGCGCGGATAGTCCTGCTCGCCGTGCCTGCTCATGCGTTCCACGTCTGTCGCCCGCACGACGATCATGCCTGCGCGCCTCCCCACCACGTCTCTCCGACGTACCGATGGCCGCCGTCGCACAGAATGGTTACGACAACCGAGCCCCGGGGCAGGGTCTTCGCCAGGCGAACCGCGGCGTGAACGTTGGCGCCCGAGCTCACCCCCACGAGGAGGCCCTCCTCGTAGGCCAACCGACGGGCCATCGAATGCGCATCCTCCGTCGCGACCTCCGTCCGTTCGTCGACGATCGAGGTGTCGTAGATCCCGGGGACCATCGTGGTGGAAAGATGCCGAGTTCCCTCGATCCCGTGGAGAGGCGAATCCGGCTGAACCATGACGGCGCGAATGGACGGATCGAGCTCCTTCAGCCGTCGCGCCGTGCCGACGAGCGTGCCGGAGGTCCCCACGCAGGATACGAAATGGGTGACCCTGCCGTCGGTCTGTCTCCAAATCTCGGCGGCAGTGGTTTCGTAGTGCGCCTTCCAGTTCGCTTGATTATTGTACTGGTCCGGATAGAAGTAGGTCTCCGGCTCCTCCCGGGCCAGCGACGCGGCGCGGATCTGGGCTCCGTCGGAGCTCAGCATGGGGTCAGTCTCGATGAGCCGAGCGCCGTAGGCGCGCATGATCCGGGAGCATTCCTGGCTCAAGTTTGCCGGAACGCACAACGTCACGCGAAAGCCGAGTGCGGCCCCGATCATCGCGTAGGCGATGCCGGTGTTACCGCTCGTCGCGTCGATGATCGTTCGTTCCCGAGTCAGGCGACCGCTTCGAATACCCTCTAGGATCATCGCCGAAGCTGCGCGGTCCTTGACCGAGCCGCCGGGGTTCAGGTGCTCCGCCTTCACGTGAACCTCGACTCCCGGCGGAACGCCCAGGGTCACACGGTTGAGCTTGAGCAGGGGAGTGTTTCCGATTCCGGAAAGAAGCTCTCTTGCGTCGACGAAGGTAGGCTCCCTGTCGAGCGAGTTCATAGCGTGATCCTTGCCGCAACCGGACTTCTTGACATCACCGAGACGCTACCTCCACAGATTCTCAAGTATCTCAAGTAAGATAGTCATAATAGCAGATCTGTCAAGATGGCTATTCATTGCCGCATCCGCGGAGCCGGACCCCCCGCACGCGGTCATTCGCGGTCGGGCCCATGATCGATTCACGCGCCTTCCCGAGCGCCCTCCGCGTGAGCGCCCTCTCGGAACCGCTCCAGGCGTGGACCCGGTTTGGATCGGCGTCACGAGGAAGACCTCCGAGCCCACTCCCGTTTGCAAATCTCAATTAACTAACTTTAGATAGTTGACATAAATGGAGGCGGTCGCTACAGTGCGGGGGAAGCCGGGCGATAGCCGGCTTCTTTGCGCACACAGAAGGTCATCATGACTCGACGACCGGACCGCATCCGACAGGTTCTCGACGTGCCGCTCCCGCGTCCTCGGGAACGCAGTGGCGCCGAGTTCCTCCGCATCCGAGCGAGAATTCCCGATCCGTTCCATCTCGTTCGGCACCCGGGCGCGGAGCCGGAATAGAGACGTTGAGAAGGAGAATCATATGGGCAGCGGCGCAATTTCGAATGCCGTCGGCGGAGCGATCAAGTTGCTGCCGGAGTGGCTCAGGCTCACGCTCGCAGACGGCACCACCGTTGATTTTCATTACCTGTGGCTTCGCCATCATTGTGACAGCGGCCTCCATCCGAGGACCGGAGAGCGCACCCTCGACCCCGTCGACATCGATCCCGATATCGCGGCGGACAGTGCCGAGTTCAGAGACTTCGGCGAAACCGGCGAGTTGGTCGTGACGTGGCCGGAAGGCCTCGTCAGCCATTACGCCTTGAGTTGGCTGCTCGATCACGCGTACTCGGTGAACCTGGCGGAAGTGACGCTGCCGCGGACGGACCCCGAGAGCCTCACCTGGCACGGGCCGTTCGACCCGCACGGCGTCCTCCGTCGCGTTGAATCCGACGGAGCCTCGATCATGCGAGGTTGGGGCGAGGACACCGAACAGCTCATCGCACGG